>JBEKLY010000434.1:0-5803 GCA_050010015.1 Terriglobia bacterium | reverse complement strand
GCGAGTCTGATTGGGCGCTGGGCCTCCCGGCAGACGGCCGGGAGATCGCAGAATGAATCTTGGTCGTGGCCTGAGAGCCAGATCGAATAGATGGCTGGTGGAATCGCTCCACCGCAGGATTCAGTGAGGCAAGCCTTGGTCGGGACGAGCCCCAAGAATCCTCAGCACGAGGCCCTGGTGGAAGGTTTTCACCCGATCGTCAGGGGGCGTTTTCTAAGGCATGGGAAGATCTTTCGCAGCCAGGAAGGAGAAGCAGGGCGGCCGCTGGGCCGCCCCCCTCACCGTTGCGATGAGTCTTCGACCGGCTATTCCTCAGCGAGTTGCTCGCCAGCAGAGCCCGCCTCCGCTTCACCGGCTGGAAGTAGGTTGAAGTTTCGGGGAGGCGTTTGTCAAGGGCGGCACGAGCTGCACCTCCTGTTGAGGACGGATCGGGTTATGAAAAAGCACCACGGGCTCCGCTCTCGCAATGCGTGCGCCGGGGACGCCGTCAAGACGTTCGGCGCGCCGCGGGTGTGGTGTGTTTAAAAAGTCCTTGACAGAGCCGACGACATTATAGATGCGCCAGCCACGTTATCAAGTCAAGGAGAGGCTTAGAGGGTTGGTCTCCGCCCCTCACTATTTATTGAGCAGACTCGGTCGGTAGCCGCTGGAGTCGTCGCCGGGGCCTTTAGGCATGGCGTTCTGGATGATTTGCAAATCGGTGGCGGCGTCGGGCGCGTGGAAGGTGTAGCGCTTGGCGCCGGTGATCTCGACGAAGAATCCCTTCCCGGAATCCGCCCAGCCCAGCCTCTTCACCGCAGTCAGGGAGTAGTTGAACGAGTCGGTGCGGTTACTGGCCTGGAATACGATTTTACCCTCTCCGACGGTCAGCGTGCCGTTGCAGCCGCCGACCAGGTGTTTATGTTCGACGGCCATGGAGGCCAGCAGCTTGGGGGTAACACTCACGATGTGCCCTGCCGAAAAGGCTATCGTCTGCTTGAAGTTGTTGAAGGGCTTCAACACGACTTCGACGGCATGATCGCCCGGCGCCACGGGAGTGACCTCGAGGCGTCCTTTGGAATCCGTCTGGCCCGCGGGCTGGCCGTCGATCGCGACCTGCGCCCCGGCCACCGTCTGAACGACCAGTTTAGGAGGGAGCAAGGCAGGAGCTGCGGCGGCGCTCACCATTGCGAGATCGCCTGCGCCGAGACGAACGCTTCCGCCCGCCACGAATTCCTTTTGCAGGTCTTTGGGCTTGAACTGGTCGCGCCGCAGTTCGATGGTGTGCGGTCCAGGCTTGATATTAGCGGCGGTAAAGCTGCCATCCTGTTGAACTGCGCCCAGAGACGCGCCATCCAGCAAGACATCCGTCGAGGGCACGGCCCCGGCGATGACCAGCGAAGCCACCGTGGGAGCGGGCTCAAGCGCAAACATCAGTTTCGAGGCTTGTCCTTTGACAACACTGACGTTCTGCGCAGGCGCCTGCTGAAAGCCGTCTTTAACCACCGACACCGCGTATTGCTTGGGTGTGAGATTGGCGATAACCAGTTGCCCCCCGTGCCTCGTGAGGCGCGGGTAGGCCTTGCCGTTCAGGAGCACCGTGGCGCCGTCCTGGCCAGCCACCACCAGCAGATTGCCCACGTCGCGATCGGCGCTCAGGAAAACCATCAGAGAAGGTGTGGCGCTCAACTGGAAGCTGATCTTCTTTTGGTCCGTCCCTGCGCCGACGTCGAGGTCGTGTGTTCCTGAGGCAAGGCCGGGAATCGGCAAGCCAGTGGGGCTGAGGGAGCCGATATCCTTGCCATCCAGGGAAGCCGTGATGGGGCCGTAACTCGACAAAACCTCACCGTTCCGCGGGCCGCTGGTGACGGCGATCGCCTTCAGGTTTTGGGTTTCGAGAGCGCCCTGAATCTGCGGCATTGAATCCGGCGCACTGTTCACGGAGATCTTCACCGTGGATGTGCCGTCGCCGATCTCGAGCGCGTGCCGGCCTTCCGAAAGTTTATCAAGGCTGAACTGGCCTCCTTCGAGTTGACCCACCGGGTTTCCATCCAGGGTCACCGTCGCCTTTTCGAGGTCCGTATAAACCCGCAAATCCGGCAGTTGCGGAACGGGCGCAGGCGCCGGCGGGGGAACGGGTGTGGTGACGGCGACTGGCTGCGGGGCAGGGCGATGTTTGAGGAAGCGGGGCACGGGCAGTATTGCCAGTACGGCGGCTACAACCACGACCACGCCGATTAGAAGCCAGGGTACCTTCCTGCCGGCCGGCGGTCGGACTACATCCTCTGGCGAGGGTTCGGGAGGCGGGGGCTCGAGCTGCCGCACCGCAGGCTGGCTTGGCGGTAGGATCTGGGGAGCCGGCGGCTTCACGGCGGCGCCTGGCGATTGAGAAGCCGCGGGCCAGGCTCGGACTTCCGCGGCGGCGACCGGCGTGGCCGGACCGCTCGCTTCGGGAACACGAGCGGGACCTGCTGCCGGCGGCGCAACTTCCGCGGGCTTTTCCGGCGGGACCGGTGGTTTGGCAGGAGGCGGGGGAACGGGAACAGGCGGCGTGACGGAAGCTCCTCCCGCCGCGGCATTCACCGTTAAAGCATCACCAGCAGGCGCGGCGGTAGTGACGGTCTGCATTGACTCCAAAGCCTCGATCCGGGTGGTAAGGCGGCGGTGGGCGCTGGAGATTGCGGATTCGAACTCAGCGTCTCCGTGGTAGGGAGCGGCGAGCGATTGAATCTCCCCCGCCAGCGTCTTCAGGACCTCAGGTTCGGCAACCCTTTGGGCTTCGCTGTTGAGGCGGCGCAGCTTTTCCAGGTCGTGATGGCGGGCCTGGCGGTGGCGCGTGTCCTCGAAGTCCTTGGACAAGGTGCTATAAAGTTGCGAGAGGCGAGGATCGGCGGGATGAGTAGTCAGAGCCGCCTTCACTTGATTGAGAGCGCCGCTGATGTCGCCCTGAGCCTGGGCGCGCCGCGCCTGGGCCACACAGAGTTGGATGAACTCCTCTTTCTTGCGATCCTCGGCGAGAGTGCGAAGGCTCTTGGCGAGCCCGTGGCCCGGATCGAGATCGAGGGCTTCTTGAATCAGGGGCTCGGCGGCGCGCCAATCCGTGTCCAGAAGCTTCCGGGCGCGGTCCACCAGCGCTTCGATCAGCGCCTGCTGCACGGCGGTGCTGCGCTCATCCTGGCGATGAGCTTTGCGCAGCACCTCGAGGCCCTCCTCGAACTGCCCTGCGGCCAACTTCTCCTGGCCCTCCGCGAGCGACCGCAAGGCCTCGCTCACTTTGGCTTTACCCAGTTGAATCAATTTCTCGAGTTCGGTCAACTCGGTATCGTCGGGGAATTCCACGCCCGCCTGACGCAGCGAACTCATGGCCCGGTCGTAGTCGCCGGCGGCCATCTGCTGGTCGATTTGTTTCACCCAGCGCGCCTTGCCCTCGACGCGAGCCTGCTGCTCGCGGCGCTTGCCCAGGCGGTCGATCTCAAAACTCAATCCCGGATATTGGCTGTAAATGGTGCGCAGGATCTCCCACTGAGCTAACGCGTCGGTGAACTGGCTGCGCTCCTCGTGCAGGCGCGCCCTGGCGACGATGGAGTTCACCAGATCCCGCTTTTCGCGCGTCGAGCGCAGGGCGCGTTCAAAGTGCGGCTCCTGCGGGTGTAGATCCAGGGCTTCTTTGAGGATGTCAACCCGCTTGTCAAGATTCGGTTCAGCTTCAACGCGGCGGTCAACCTCCGCGATGCGCGCGGAAAGTTCCTGCCGCTGCTTCTCCTCGAGGTCAAACTTCACGGCCTGAAACAAGGCATGGCCCGGGTACTTGGAAAGGTACTGATCGCAGACGGAGAGAGCGGCAGCGAACTTGCCTTCGGCAAGAAGTTTTCTAGCCTCCGCGTAGGCGCTGTTCATGGCGTCGTGCTCGGACCGGACCTGGTTGTAAAGCGAGCGATAAGCGGCCGCCCTTTCGGACGCGGAGGAATCGGGAGCCTGCTCGTCGAGCGCCATGACCTGTTGCAGCTTGCTGAGGGCGGCGCTCACCTCGCCGCGGCTCCAGGCATCGACGGCCCCCCGGTAAAGCTGGTGCTTTTCGGAGTGGACTCGCTGGTACTCCTGCTCCTGCCAATCGACTTCGCTCAAAAGCTGCCCAACCCGGCTGTCCTTCGGTTTCAGTTCGAGAGCGTTCTTCAGCGCTTCCCGGGCGTGAGGGTAGGCATGGTTGGCTATGTGCTGGCGGGCGAGACTCAGCCAATCCTCGATCTTTCCTGCACTCCTTTTTTCCTCGATTTCGTGTTTCAGGCTGAGGGCGGCGGCGTGCGAGGCGTCGAGTTCGAGCGCTTCCTGCACCTTCTGCAAGGCCAGCGGGTATTCCTGCCCTTCCATGCGCGTCTTGGCGCTTTCCAGAAGCTGCTGAATGCGCTTCTGGCGCAAGGCCTGATCGACTTTGACCCGCAGCACCGTCATATCGTGGTCGATGTGGCCTTCCGCCTCGAGTTCCGCGAGAATCTCCGCGGCAAATTGATAGTCGGCCTGCTCGAAAGCTTTGCTGGCGCGCTCCAGCCGCGGTCGGATTTTTGCGGGGTCAAAAATCTCGATCGGTTCGTTGCGCAGGGCGCGCTGCAAGGTGTCGCCAAAATCTCGCGCGCTCGAGAAACGATGGTAGGGCTGTTTCGCCATGGCTTTGTGGATCACCCGGGCGACGGTCGGGCTCACCATGGGGTTGAGGTCGGAGGCGGGGGGCGGAATCTGATGCAGAATCGCTTGCACGATGTCGCGTTCGGTCGAACCTTCGAAGGGGCGGCGCCGCGTCAGCGTCTCGAAGGCCACCACCCCCAGCGCGAAGATATCCGACAGCGCGGTCGCAGCCTTCATTTCAGCCTGTTCCGGAGCCATGTAAAGCAACGTGCCTTTGAGGCCGGTGCGCGAGTGGCTGTCCGCCGTATGAGCCATTCCAAAATCAATAATCTTTACCGAGTCATCTTCCAGAACGATAATATTCGACGGCTTCATATCGCGGTGGACGAGGCCCTTCTCGTGCGCCGCGTGGAGCACCCGGCAAGTCTGGGAGATGATGTCGACAGTCCGCTCCACCGTGAGACGATGACTCGAGGACTTGATCAATTGCCCCAATGACGCTCCCGGGAGCATGGGCATTATGAAAAAAGGCTTGAGGCCGCCTTCGAATTCGAACTCGCCGATGTCGATGATTTCGACGATGTTGGGATGATTGATGTGGGCCAGAACTTCGTATTCGCGGTGGAAAAGCTCGAGGGCGCCGGGATCGGAGATGTCCAGCAAGGTCTTGATGGCGACCTCGCGCCGCAAGACCGAATCAAAGGCCTTGTAGACGATTCCCATCCCACCCTTGCCCAGAACTTCCTTGATCTGATAGCGTCCTTTGAGAATCGCTGAAGTGTCCATTTGAAGTTACCTTAACGAGCCTACATCGCCCTCGCGCTCCCAAACAGGCTTTGGATTACGCCCCACTCTGTGGGGCAGCAGCAGTGCCCCGAGATTAGCTCAAATGGCCGCTGGAAGCAAGCTTGAGGCGAAACGGACGCACAAAATGCGCGGCTCTGCCGCCCGCCTTGCGGAAAAGCTTCGCCTTTCCGATGCGGGCTTTGAAACTCGTTTGCGGGTTGAGGCTGCGCCTCAACCGGCGAGGCGTAGCCTCGCCGAAAAGCCTGGAACTAGATTGCGGACCGCCGGAATGGCAGTGAAGCTGTGAAATTTTTGTTGTTTTCAATCTCATGCAACACGCTCGGGACCGATTCGAGTCGGTGGCGGAGGCCGAGTTGAGACTTACTCACGGTGCCGGCACGGTTTTGACTCCTTTTTC
>JBEKLY010000433.1:0-5816 GCA_050010015.1 Terriglobia bacterium | reverse complement strand
GGGCTGAGCCAGTAATAGTCGTCGTGGCTCAGCAGTGTCTCGATGGATTCCATGATAGCTTCGAGGAGGTTGGCCTCGCGCTCGAAGGCAGATTGGTCCAAGGCGGCCTCTGCCTGCTCGATTTTTCGGACGTGCGCGGCAAAGAGTTCTGCCAGGTACTGGCGTCCGATGTCGTTCAAGTCGTGAAAGTAAAGAGGGTTGCTTCCCTGGGTGGGCGCGGCTCCGAGCGCCCGCTCCAGCGCTCTGCGCAAGTGCGGTATGAAAGCCTCGCGATCAGTCACCTGCAGGCGGACGTAGGTGGCGCCCCCTAAGCGATGCCAATAGAGGGGTTGCGTCATGTCATCAGAGCCGTAGACGCTGGCGAGGAGTTCCTCGAGTGCCCCCACCATGGCCGGCGCGGCCGCCTCGCCGTATCGCCCGCGCGCATAGTCACGGGTGAAGGAGCGCAAGTCCACTTCCTTGGGATTCCAGCCCAGCCGGCAAATAAAATCATAATAGAAGTAATTGTGATGGATGGTCTCCGGGTTCGGGTAAAAACCTACACATTGTTTGGCACGGGGGTCTTCAACCACGCTATGGAACTGCTTTTCGATGAACTTCATGTTGCCGTGCAGGTTGGTGTTGCCGCCAAAGGAATATAGGACTCCGAAGTGCCACGGCCGTCCGTTGAAGTAGTCCGTACGCTTGTGTTCAGGCACCGTCTCCCCCCATTGGTCGAGGACTCGCACGCGTTCGGCGGGCATGCGTTCCAGGCTCTCTTGGATGAGCTTGGGGGTCCATTGATCGGGCCGGTTGAGGAAGGTCCAAGCGGACCAGATCCCCACACCTTGAGGGTCCACCTCATCGAACACCTTGAAGTTCGCTCCTGCGATCTCCCGGCGCACTTCCAGTTGAACCTCTTCGGGACCCTCCACATCGCACTCCAGATAATTCTCGAGCCAGTAGAGATGGTCAGTGCCATAAAGTAAGTTGTACTCCTCCAGAAACGCTTTACCCACTTCATGGTATTGGGGGCTGAGCGGGTGAAGATATTTCTGCTTGGGCAGATGCGCCCAGGAGATCTCGAAAGTTCGAGCCTCCGGGTGGGCAGACGCATACTCCGGGGGACAGATCCCTGGCACGGCGGGAGCGAGAGACCGCATGCCGCGCGCGCGTGCGTATTCAACAATCTGCTTGTTCAGTGCACTCTGCCCCTCTCGCCAAGCATCGGTGAGCGGCGGCCGGACGCCGTATTTGATGGGAGCAAAGATTTCGTAGGGGGGCCCGGAGCAGGAACTGTCCGCCACCTCAACGCCCATGCGCTTCCAAGCTTTCTTCCACGCCACATCCTCGCCAGGCGTGTCCCACAAGCTCAGGATGTTGAGACGTGCTTTGAGGGCCCAATCGATGTAAGCTTTCCAATCCTCCCATTCCCACCAGGGAGCTGAATACCAGTAAATGGTCAAGTTCATGCACATGCGTTCGCGGAAGTAGGGCTGCGCTGAGATGTTGATGCCCTGCGCGGGAATGGTTTCGCGATGTGGCACGTGGTCGCCATCCCAGTAGAATCCGCAGCCACACAGCTTGGCGAGGTAGTCATAGACTGCGTAAAGCGTGGCGATTCCCGTACCGCCCAGAAACACTACGCTTGGTTTTCCGCCGGTAATCACCGAGCTCACGATGTACGCCTCAGCGTTCTTGTTCGCAGGGTCCTCGATTTTTCCTGACGCGATGAGTGCCTGGTTCGATGCGGTGTGGCCCACCAAGAAGTGCGTGGTGGCGCTCCCTGCACTCATCTGGGAATCGTCCGCGGTAAGCTGGGGCTGAGCCTTGGTCATCCGTCCCAGGAAATTGTTGAGTTCCTGGGCAGCGGCGGTTTCCGCAGAATCCTTGTTGTTATAGATGATGACAACGTCGCCGGCTTTCACTCCTTGGATGGGCCGCCCCCTGTGACTCCGAGCGGAGCGAGGAGCCTCGCTCTGCCCCTCCTCTGCCCAGCCTGGAACTGTAGCGGGGGCAAATGCGGAGAGCGTAGCAGCCAAGAAATTTCTTCTGCGCATCGCAAGCTCCTTGGACGTGCGCTCAGGATGATACGCCCTGGCTGAGGAAGCAACGCAGGATTGCCATTGCTTCCTAGGCCAGAGCAGATCCAAGCGATCAGAATTCGAGCGCCGCCTAGAAGATAAACTTCAAAGCAAACTGAATCTCGCGGCCAGGCGCAGCACTGTAGATTTGCATAAATGTTGGTGTGGCCACATCGGTTCCTGACGAACCGCCGAGAGCAGTATAAGCGCCAGTGACGCCGCCTCCGGGAGGAGCTAGATTCACAGCATTGAAGATGTTAAACGATTCCGCTCGGAACTCGAGCGTCTTCGACTCCGTCAGCTTGAAATCTTTGAACAACGAAAAGTCAAAGTTCAAAGAGTTAGGCCCGCGGAGCGTATTCCGACCCAGGTCACCGAACGTGTATTGGGGCGGCACGACGAAGCAGGCGGTATTGTACCAGTGTTGGACATTCTGCTGGAATCCCGAAGGCGTAAGCGGGCAGCCCGGCACAACGTTGGCCCGCTGGGTGGTTCCGGCGTTGGCATTGTCATAAGGAACGTCCACAGTAAATGGCGACCCGCTATGAGCGCTGGTGATGTCGCTTACGTTCCAGCCGCCAATTACAGCGTTCAGAGCACGGCCGGCGTTCGCGGCAAAGCGCTGGCCTTGTCCGACGGGTAGTTGATAAACAGCGGCGAAGCTGAATAGCTGGGGAAAGTTATAATCGGAAGGACCCCACTCCGCCCGCATGTTATAGGTGTTCTGAGGCGAGGAGTTATAGTCTCCAGACTGCATATCCAGGGATTTGGACCAGGTATAAGAGGCGAGGATACTAAGACCCTTGGCAAACCGCTTCTCAAGCTTGAGCTGGAGGCCGTTGTAATCGCCATTAATAGAGTTGCTTTCCCCCGCTAGCGTGGCATTAAGGAAGGGGAAGGGTAAAGCGTCGGGGAAAGAATTCGGACCCAGTTCGTTGGGATAGGGCTGGTTGTAAGTGTAACAACAGGCCCACACGTGCCGGGTTTCAGACCCTACATAGTTAACCGTAAGCGCCGTGTTGGACGTGATCTGATACTCGACGCCCAAATTGTATTCCAGTGAATAAGCAATTTTCTGGCGTATATCATCAGCGACGCTCGGATAGGGCGTGCTCCCGGCCAGGAGCGAACCTGCCGAGGGAAGAGCGTTGGCAAACACAGTAGGAACTCCCCGGTTCAGAGCCGTGAACAAAGCCTCCGCACCGCTCGGTATACCGAACGGCCAGCTACCTCGGGACCCTTGCACCTGCTTGTCGAACTGATTGTGATCATCGAAAATCACGAATCCGCTTCGCACTACAACTTTGGGAGTCACGGCGTAAGCTAAGCCAAGCCGCGGCTGCCAGCCATTGTACTTGGGATCCCACAAGCTTTGCCGCACGTTGGGGGTTCGCCAGGAAACGGGATTCGGATTAGCAGCCGTCGGCGAGATCACGAAGGGTATCGGCATCAGGATGCAGGAATCTTCGACTGCGGTTATCTCCGCGGGGGTGTTGTAGGTTCCTCCCATGGGGCAGTCGGCATTCCACCCTGAGAATTGGTTGTTCAGATAATGCGGCGGAGTGGCAAAATCCCACCGAATGCCAATCGACACGCTTAGTTTCTTCGAAGCCTGCCATTTATCTTGGGCATAGGCTCCGATCCAGCCCTCCCTGAGATCCGCTCCGGTAACACCGGCGGATTCACTGAAATTTGAAGGCAGGTTCAGGAGCATGCTGGCCAGCCCATCGCCGGTGGACCCTTGGTTGGCGCCGGCGGATGAAATTCCACTCGAAGCATACTGATCGTAGTTGATGCCAGATCCCCAGCCGTTGTCATAGGCATGAACGTGCATGTACAGCATTCCGGCACCGAGGGTATGGGAGCCGTGGACCTTTTGAATATCAAAGTTGAGCTGATGCGTGCGCATCGGTCCTTGCGGAATGGCATACTGACTGGTGCCACTCAGACGCGGACCGATGCTGATCTCCGGGACTATCGGATAATTATCCTGCTCCACCAAGGCCGGTCCGAAGCCGGTTGCGTTCATAAGTGCAACGCCTCCGGGTTGCTCCGAATACTGAGAGAAAAGCCAACTGTACCCGTAATGGGCGGTGACCACGAGCGTTGGACTGAAAATATGCGTATAGCCCAGTGCTGCCATCCGCGCATGGTTCTCGACATCTGTTGCACCGATATTCAGTGCCGTGGGTATGATTTCGTCAGGCTGCGAGAAGTAGAATTTTCCGAAAAGGGTGTCGTTGTTGGCGAAAGTGTGGTCGAGTCCCACCCCGAATTGGTCCGAAGAAATAGTCTGGGGCCTGGAAGTGGCGACGTTGGGGAAGATATTTCCTCCCGGCCCGAAGTTTGGCGTTGGGTAGAAGGCATTCAGATAAGCCAGGGCTTGGGAGGTCAGCATGGTCTTGGGTATTGCATTGCCCGAAAAAGGATCACGCACCAAGCCGGTGCTCTGCGCCACCAGACCCGTTACCGTATCTACTGATCCTGCGTTGACCTGGCGGGTGCTGTAGGGATTAAAGATCTGGCCGTTCAAGATTGGCCGTCCCAGAGCATCGCTCGCCCCGCTAGGCGTGGTGGTGAGGATGTCGGAGAAGTCGCCGCCCAACTCCGCCGTGGTGGGCACGCTGGCAAACTGCGTAAGGGTCTCGGCAGACCGAAATCCCTCCCAGTATCCGAAGAAGAACGTCTGTTTCTTTCGGCCATCGTAGTGAGGTAGGATTACAGGCCCGCCAAAGGTTACTCCATACTGGTTCTAGCGGTAGGGTGGCTTAGGTTCATTCGCGAAATTGGCGAAATAATTGGCGGCATCCAAAGATGAATTGCGCAGGAACTCCCAGGCATCACCATGGAATGTAGGGCCGCCCGACTTGGTGACGATGTTGACATCAGCGCCCGATGTGATGCCGAACTGCGCATCGTTGGCATGGTATTGCGCCATGAACTCCTGGATGGCATCGGGCGGGGGGCTAATAGCTGCCTGCTGGTAAAAGTAGTGATTGTTTAAGATCCCGTCCAGTGTGAAGAAGTTTTCCGTCGGTTGGCTGCCATTCATGGCTGGGCTGAGGCCGCCGCCGCCAATGGGTATTTGGTAGAACGACTGCTGCCCGCCTTCCTTGGGCGCTGCTCCGGGCGTCAAGAGAATTAACTGGGTAAACTGACGCCCATTCAAGGGAAGATCAACCACTTGGGTCGAACCAACGACCTGCCCCAGAGTGGCGTTGGAAGTCTGGAGCATGTTGGCGGCACCCGTAACTTCAATCGTCTGGGTGACTTGACCCACACTGAGCTTGTAGTCAGCTTCCAAGTCTTGGTTAACGAGCAGTTCCACATCAGGTTGCGAGGTAGTGGCAAAGCTTTCCTTGGAAACAGACACCAAATAATGCCCGGGCGGCAAATCGGTGATCGTATAGAAGCCATTACTCGCCGTGGTCGCCTCGCGAACCTGACTGGTGCTCAGGTTCTTTACTTCAACCTTGGCTCCCGGAACGACAGCCCCCGTCTGGTCGCTCACCGTCCCGTGAAAAGTTCCGTTAATGTGTTGTCCCCAGGTCAGCGTACTGGACACAAGGGACAATGTGAGGAATACTAAGGCCCAAAGGCCAAGCCTTTGTAAGCACTCTCTGTGCATCGTTTGTGTCCCTTCGGCAAGGCTGCTTAACTCCACGTTCCTGAAGTGCTAACGTCGGTCTCATGCACAGCGGGGCGAGGAGGAACCGACGATGGCCAACGACATTCCTGACATTCCCCCTGACA
>JBEKLY010000432.1:0-5834 GCA_050010015.1 Terriglobia bacterium | reverse complement strand
CACCTCCTGCTGCTCCCCACCCCGTGTCACCACGACGCAGTTGCAGGCTGATTACGAGTTACGTTAGCTCGGTGAGGACTTCCACCTCACTGATCGTGTGCGCTCTCAGGCGCACTAGCCCACGGCGCAAGCCGTGGGTCGCGAGATCGCACCCTCACCCCCGTCCCCTCTCCCGCCCGGCGGGAGAGGGGTGCCGAAGGCAGGGTGAGCGCCATTTAACCCAGGGCTCACGCCCTGGGCTACTCTATCCCGCCCCTGACGGGGCTCCGAAACAATTTCCCTGGACCCCGAGGGGTTTGCCCGTATACTTAAAGGCCCCCCATTCCGGGCAACTGGCATACTAAAAACCATGCCTATCGTATCAACAACCCGCATCGAATCCCGCTTCCGCGAATTGCGCGAGCGGCAGGCGAAGGGGCTGGTGGTGTACCTTACGGCGGGCGATCCCTCGCTCGATGCCACGGGTGAACTGGTTCTCGCGCTGGACCGCGCCGGGGTGGACGTGATTGAACTGGGCGTGCCCTTTTCCGACCCGCTTGCCGACGGCCCGGTGATCCAGCGCGCATCCGAGCGCGCGGTGCGAGGGGGAACTACGCTGCGGCGGATTCTGGAGCGCTTTCCAGGCTGGCGCGAAAGCGTGCGAGCGCCCGTCATTCTCTTCAGCTATTACAATCCGGTCTTGCAATACGGCCTCGAGAATTTTGCGCGCGATGCCGCCCGCGCGGGTGTGGATGGCGCGCTGGCGGTGGACTTGAGCCCTGAAGAGGCTTCGGCCTATGTCGAGATCATGCGCGCTCAAAACCTCGACACGATTTTCCTGGCCTCGCCTACTTCAACAGATGCGCGGCTCGAGCGGGCCTCGCAGCTTTCCTCCGGTTTTCTTTATCTGGTTTCTCGTACCGGCGTGACGGGCGAGCGCAGCGAGATATCGGCCACTCTCCAACCGCTGGTGGAGCGGGCCCGGCGGCACACTACGCTGCCCTTGGCCGTGGGGTTCGGAATTTCGAGCCCCGCCCAGGTACGGGCTGTGCAGTCGGTTGCAGATGCGGCGGTCGTCGGCAGCGCGGTAGTCCATACCATTGAAGAGCGGTACGCCGGGGAGGGGCCGGCGGCGATTGAGCGGTTCGTCCGCTGGCTCAAAGAAGGGACGGGGGAGAAGCCCGCATGAATGACCTCGATGGCTGGCGCAGGCGAATCGACGAGATCGATCAACAGATACTCAAGCTGTTGAACGAGCGCTCGCGCTGCGCCGTCGAAATCGGCCACCTCAAGAAAGGCTTGAAGCTTCCGGCCTGGCAGCCGGACCGTGAGATGCAGATACTTCGCAACGTGGTGAAATCGAATCTCGGACCTCTCGACGACGGCGCCATCCGCCGGCTTTTCGAGCGCATCATTGACGAAGCGCGCTCGCTGGAGCGTCATTCCATGGACAGCGGCAGTTCTCAGGAGAAGGAGTGAAGAAGCATGGTAGTGGTGATGCAAGAGGGCTCGACAGAAGCTCAGATCCAGAACGCCATTAATAAGCTCATGGAGATGGGATTCGATATCCATCGTTCCACGGGGGCCCGTCAAACGGTTCTGGGCGCGGTGGGGGCGATCGTCGATTTTGACACCCGGAATATCGAACTGCTGGAGGGCGTGTCGGAGGTGGTGCGCATCTCCGCGCCCTACAAGCTCGCCAGCCGCCACTTCCGCCCTGAAGGCTCCGTCGTTCAACTCGGGAAGGGCGTGGCGGTGGGCGGCGAAGAGATCGTGATGATGGCCGGCCCCTGCAGCGTGGAGAACCCTGAGCAAATTGACACCGTAGCCGCCTTTGTGGCGAAGCACGGGGCAAAGGTGTTGCGCGGCGGCGCCTTCAAACCCCGCACCTCGCCCTACAGTTTCCAGGGATTGGGACTCAAAGGACTGGAAATGCTGCGCATCGCCGCCGACGCGCACGGTCTGCTTTTGGTTTCGGAGGTGATGGACCTTACCCAAATCCCGATGATCATTGAGTATGTTGACGTGCTGCAGGTGGGGGCGCGCAACATGCAGAACTATAACCTGTTGAAAGAGGTGGGCAAAGTCACAAAGCCGGTGCTGCTGAAACGCGGCATTTCCGCCACCCTCGAAGAGCTCCTGCTCTCCGCCGAATACATCATGATGGGAGGTAATTACAACGTCGTTCTGTGCGAGCGGGGCATTCGAACCTTTGAGAGCTACACCCGAAATACTCTCGACATCTCCGCCATCCCAGTCATCAAGAAGCTCTCCCACCTGCCGATCATTGTCGATCCCTCGCACGGCACCGGCCGCCGGGATAAAGTGCCGCCCATGGCGCGAGCCGCAGTGGCCGCGGGCGCAGATGGCTTGTTGATCGAAGTCCATAACGATCCGGAGAAGGCGTTGTCCGACGGCGCGCAGTCGCTCTATCCCGAGCAGTTCGAGCAGTTGGTCAAGGAATTGCGCATGATTGCGCCGGCGGTGGGACGGAAAATCTAGGGGCTAGGGACTAGGGGCTGGGGGCTAGGGACTAGGGAGTGGCGACTGGCGGCGGGCGACCGGTAGAGTTCTGGAAAACCTTCTTCTGGAGGCTGTCATTCCGAGCCCTTCGCGGTCATCCTGAGCCCTTCGCTTGTCATTCTGAGCGGAGCGAAGAATCTCGCTCTGCCGCTCAGGGTAAACTCTGCGGGGAATCTCGCCCTGAAAATCACGGCACTGCGAGAGTCCTCGTCGCCGACGCTCCTCGGAATGACACCCGAATGAGTTTTCCTCTAGCCCCTAGCCCCCAGTCCCTAGCCCCTAAATGAACATGACTTTTGAAAACGTGACGATCGTCGGCCTGGGCCTGATTGGCGGGTCCTGGGGAATGGCGCTGAAGAAGCGCGGACTGGCGGCGCGGCGCATCGGTTTCGGGCGCCCCTCGACGGTTGCGCGCGCGCTTGCCCTGGACGCCGTGGACGGAGGGACGGACGACCTCCGCAAGGCCGTCGACGGAGCCCAACTCATCATCCTGGCTGCGCCCGTGGGAGCGATCTTGGATTGCATCCCGCGCTTGAAGGACATCACCTCACCGGAAGCGCTGGTGACGGATGTGGGCAGCACCAAACGTCTGATTTGCGAACGCGCGCGCGAAGCTTTCGGCGTTGAACCGTTGTTCCTGGGCGGGCATCCCCTGGCCGGAAAAGAGCGCTCGGGGGTGGAGAACGCCGACGCCGGTCTCTTCACCAACGCTCGCTACGTCCTGACGCCGCTCGCGGAGGGGGATCTCGAGGAGCCTCGCATCAAGGCTTTCGTCTCGCTGGTTTCGGCGATTGGGGCGCGGCCGTATTTCATGGATCCGGCCAGGCATGACCGCGCCTTGGCCTTCCTCAGCCACCTTCCGCAGCTCGTTTCCTCCGGATTGGCCAGCTTGATTGCAGAGGAAGACCGTAACTCGCAACTGCCCGTCGGGTTGGCAGCCACCGGCTTCCGGGATGTAACTCGCTTGGCGGAAAGCCCCTACTCCGTTTGGCGTGATATTTGCCGGACTAACCTCGAGAACATTCAATATGCGCTCGATGCTTTAGGTAAAAAGCTTGAGTTCATGAAGCACCACCTGGGCGACGGGGAGTTGGAGCGCGAGTTCGAGCAAGCCTCGAAGTTGCGCGAAGAACTCAAGAAGGCCGGTTGATTGACGACGGCCGATTGCTGACGCCGTTCGCTGTCATCCCGAACTAGTTCGCAGTCATCCTGAGCGAAGCGAAGGATCTCCGCAGTTCGTCGAACTCGGCGCGAACGCCACAACTACGGTGATTCTTCGCTTCGCTCAGAATGACAGATGGAAGGAAAGCTGCCGCTGGCCGGCGGGCGCGATTTTCGAGTTTCGATTTTTCGGTGTTCGATTTTCCATTTTCCATTTTCGATTTTCCGCACCGGAGGAAACCATGCTCAAGGATGTGCTCGTGCTTCTCGCTTCCACGCCAGAAAAGCTGAAGCAGGAACTCTCCTCAATGTCGTTGAAGGGAATGAAGACACGTCCGGCCGCGAACAAGTGGTCCGCGCAGGAAGTCCTCGCACACCTGGCGGACGTCGAGGAGATTGGAATGCGGTCGCGTGTGGCGGCGATGATTGAGGCGCAGCATCCTCTCCTTCCTTCCTTCGACCAGGAGAAGCGCGGGGAGGAAATGAAATACAACCGGAAACATCCTTTGCGAAGCCTGGCCAGTCTCGCGCGCCAGCGGGAAGCGAACGTAAAGTGGCTCAGAACGCTTAAACCCGCCCAACTGAAGCGGCGGGGGACGCATCAAAAAGTGGGCGAGATCTCCGTCGAAGAATTGGTGACGGAGTGGGCGTTTCACGACCTCGGGCACCTCAAGCAGATCCTCGAAATTAAACGCTATGCACTCTTTCCGCGAATCGGAAACATGCGGGCGTTCTATAAGCTCACGTAGTGTCGTGTCCCAGAAGATCGTAGTATATGTCAGCCCTTCAGCGATTGGGCGTCGTTGATTCTTGGTTGCGAATGCTTCGAGCCCTGAAGGGGCGAGCTAACAAAGCCCGGGCCAACGGCCTGGGTTGCGAACGAGACACCATCGTTCTCTGGGAGTAAGCCCTGCAAGGGCGAAATAACCAGGCATTGGCCTCCGCGGACCGTCGCCTCCGCCGCCCCGAACGGCTCATCACGCCCCTTCAGGGCTGGCAAATCGCGCGGGATGGATTCCTCACCCACGCCGTTGGCCTGGGCTTTGTTAGACCGCCCCGTTGGGGCTTAAGAATATCGTCAGCACGCTAGCAGACACCGTCGCATCGCCCGACTTACTTCACGAATTACCGGGACAGGACACGAGCCATCCAGCCCCTGTAAAGGCTGGGATGGCGGGTACAACAGATTATCTCGTGCCCCCAACCGGCGACAAAAAAAAATCACTAAGAATTTTTGAATCCTCTGCCGTCGTGCTTCATCTGTAGGGGAGAGTATGACCTGGAGAATCAAGGAGTTGAGGCAGAATGTCCAGGAAACTCGGCAAGAGTAACGATGTGTATATTTACTATTTCAGTACTTTACGGGAACCGGTTTTCCGGTGATAATGTCAGACGGGCTTGGCGGGACGCTGGTAATCCCATTTCCCAATTGAGTTAGAGGGTTTTCCAAAACAGACAAGTAGTCGTATCCGTGGCTTGTGCCCCACTGGTCAGTGGCAAAAGCCGTGGCAGATGGTGACGTGACATAACCGGCGATTCCGTTGGTGGCTCCGCCGTGCGGCTTCAAAGAAGGTACAGAGCAAAAATGTCTGGTTATATAACTAGTATATCGTTTCATTGATTTATATCCATGTTCTCGGCCTTGTGTTATGCTGAGCCATGGCCAAAAAATCGAAACGGGCGAAACTGCTCTTGACCTCGGAGGAAGCCAGCTTGCTGGATCGACTCCGCCAGTCGCGGACCGCACCCCGGAGAGAAGTAGAACGAGCGCAAGTGTTGTGGCTGTATCATCAGGGCGAAGCCATCGTCGCCATTATGAAGGCGGTCGGCATGACCCGCAAGAGCGTGGGAAAATGGATCGCCAGAGCGCTGACGATAGGAGTTGCCGCAGGCTTGAAGGATACCCCGCACGGTCGCTCGCCGGTGCTGACCGAGGAAGCCAAGGCCTGGGTGGTGCATCTGGCTTGCTCGAAGCCGAAGGAGTGGGGCTACGCGGCGGAAGTTTGGAGCCGGCAGATGTTGGCGCGACATGTCCGGCAGCAGGCGGTGTCGGCGGGGCACGCCTGTTTGGGAAGAGCCTCCAAGGCTACGGTGCAGCGAATTTTGGCTGCCCAGCCGCTGCAACCGCACAAGGTCGTCTATTATCTGGAGCGCCGCGATCCCGCCTTCGA
>JBEKLY010000431.1:0-5858 GCA_050010015.1 Terriglobia bacterium | reverse complement strand
GATGAAGGGGATAATCAAAAGGTCTACGGACGCAGGGTGACCGCGAAAGAAATTCTGATCGACGGCACAGTGAGCCCAACTCGCGCGGCCCACGGCTTGGACAACGCGCTGACGAAATACTCCCCCTCGGGTGGACGAACGTTTGCCCGGTTATAAGCGATCCATGGGGAGAATTGTAAGTCATTGAACGGATACATGCACCGCGCCAGACGCCACGAGCGTCTGGCGCGCGAATTCCGACTCCACCGTCGTTAAGGAAAAGACAAAACGTGAGAAAAGCGCCAGTTGTCGCACTCGTCGTCTGCCCCAGGCTCAGTCTGGATGTCGAATCAACCCTAATTCCGACCGGTCCCACCCTGTAGTTCCCCCATTAGCCAGCATGAGCAATTTCGACCAAACGTGTGAGCGGTATTGGCCTGACAGGCGAATTACTCCAAGGTATAACCAGTGTGTGTCGAGCGGTCAGCCGGGAACCGGCGCGGGAGCGACTGCCGCCCTTCCCGCTATACGGGTAAATGGAGCTCCAAATGAAAAGACTGACTCTGACGTTTATGTTTCTGAGCTTCTTCGCGACCTGGTCAGTTGCCGGACCAGTTCCCCAAAGCAACGGCCAGACTCTCGGAGAAATCAAGTGCAGCCATGGATTCAAAGAGTGCAAAGAGAGTCTTAACGACTTCAAAGAAGCTGAACGGTTCATGCGATTGAAAGCCACCGTCCTGGCGGATGTGAACCGATTGGAAAAGTCGCCGCTTACAAAACCGAAGATCGCCACTAGTGGCAACCCCGATGTACGTCGTCGGAAAACTGGAAGCGCCGCCGTATACCGCGCCACGGTGGGGCCGAATAGACTATCGTCTGTCCAAGCCACGAGTGCCGTCCAGCCGGTATCGTTGGAGTCTGCTGCGGGGACTCCAAAGGAGAAACGATGATCGCATATCGATTTAAGGATAGGTGCAGTGCCTCGAGAGGCGATGGACCTCACACGATCTCAGCCTGTCCCCGGCCACCGCCCTGGAAAAAGCTCCTGCTCGGAGCAGGGCTACTGATGCTTCTCGCTGTCGCGACTCTCGCGGGTGTTTTTATTCATTTCTACCTGCAGTTTGCGCGAATCATAGATGCCCGCTTGGACGGGAACGTTTTCGGCAATCCTGGTGTAATCCTGGCCGCCCCAAGAGAACTGCAAGTGGGACAGCCTTTGACTGTCGGTGCTGTCACGGCCGAGCTCCGGAAGGCCAACTACGCCCAGGGTCAGGAAGGACGAGGTGTCGGGAGCTACACCGTGACGGGCGCGGGGCTGGAAATCCAGCCGGGCCCCGAGTCGTTCTTCAGAAATGGTCGAATGTTCCAGGGCCCAGCGAGACTGGAATTCAAAAGCGATCGCCTCGTGTCGATTACGGCGCTCAACAGCATGACCGCCGTGAAGACGTACTGGCTTGAGCCCGAACCCATCACGACCCTCTTTGGCGCAGGCCGCGCGAAGCGTCGCCTGGTTCGTTACCAAGACCTCCCCGAGGCGCTAGTTGATGCCATTCTCGCTACCGAGGACCGTCGGTTCTATTCTCACCACGGCGTGGATTCTTTCCGGATTGTTGCCGCCGCCCTCGCGGATTTCCGCTCGGACAAGAGGCTGCAAGGGGGCAGTACGCTGACCATGCAGCTCGCACGAAACCTCTTTTTGACACCTCGTCGCACGATTCGGCGGAAAATGGCGGAAGTCTTTTTCGCCATGATACTCGAGCACCGGTTGACCAAGGACCAAATTCTCGTGCTTTACGCGAACCAGGTCTATCTCGGTCAACGGGATAGCTTTTCCATCTATGGGTTTGGCGAGGCTGCTTCGGTCTATTTCAACAAAGACGTGAGCGCCCTCACGCTCCCCGAGGCAGCTTTTCTAGCCGGGCTGGTTCGCGGCCCTAATTTTTATTTGCCCTACGAACATCCGAAGCGGGCAGCCGAACGGCGAAATTTTGTGCTAGAGCGCATGCAGAAGGCAGGCTTCGTTAGCGCCAGCGAGGCTGAACAAGCCTCGAGAACTCCCCTCGGTCTGGCCGAGCAGAGCGCCGAAGATCGCCAGCAGGCCTATTTTGTGGATATGGTGAAGGCGCAATTGCTCGCTCAGTTTTCCGAGCACGACCTGCTTTCACAAGGCTTCCGGATCTACACCACGCTTGACCTTGATTTACAGCGTGCGGCCTCGGAGGGCGCGCGCGCCGGTCTGATCGAGGTGGACCGACAAGTGAAGAGGCACAGGGAACGCAGGAAGACGCTTCCACTGGATTCGAACCCACCGCAGCTCGCTCTGGTGGCGCTAGACCCGCACACGGGCGACGTCAAGGCTCTCATCGGGGGCCGCGGCTATGGAGCGAGTCAGTTGAATCACGTTTTGGCGCGGCGGCAGCCCGGTTCGTCGTTCAAGCCTTTCGTGTACGCTACTGCGCTGAATTCAGGTGTCGATGGCTCAGATCCTCTCGTCACCCTAGCCACGGTCCTGGCGGACGAACCCACCATGTTTGAATTCGGCAATGAAACGTACGCGCCGGAAAACTATCAGCAGGCATACCGCGGGTCGGTAACCGTCCGTGAGGCGTTGACCTACTCCCTTAACGTGCCCACCGTTCAACTGGCCGAGATGGTCGGCTATCGTAAGGTGCGAGACTTCGCCGTGGCGGCAGGTTTCAACAACCAACTGGAGCCGACTCCCGCCATCGCGCTGGGCGCTTATGTCGCGACGCCGCTCGAGGTCGCCGGGGCCTACACGATTTTCGCTGATCGCGGCGAGTACGTTGCACCCAGGTGCATTGTGGCCGTCGCCGACGCCGAGGGCCGTACCGTGTGGGACAATCCTGTTAGTGCCCACCGGGTGCTTGATTCGCGCGTCAGTTATTTGATGGTGAATCTCCTCGAAAGCGTCATCAATCGCGGCACCGGAGCGGGCGTGAGAGCCGGTGGTTTTGGGCTCCCAGCCGCAGGGAAGACCGGTACTTCACATGACGGTTGGTTTGCCGGATTTACTTCGAACCTTCTCGCCGTGGTTTGGGTCGGTTACGACGACGACCGCGACCTCGACATCACCGGCGCCCATTCGGCTCTGCCTGTCTGGACCGAATTCATGAAGCGGACAATCGGCTTACCCGTTTATAAAACCACTCAGCCGTTTAGTCAGCCCGACGGAATTGAGACGGCCGCGATTGACAATCTCACCAACCTTGTGGCGCTCGCCGATCCTGCTTTGACTCACAACGAGGTGTTCATTGTGGGCACGGAGCCCTTGCCCCCAGTTCAGAAAGAACCGACGAAGATCGCTTTGGGGCCGCAGAGCCAGCCCTAGCAGCCCGTGGTGGAAGTGGCTGTTTTGGCGGTGGCCAGAAGAGCATGAGTTAGGGGTTGGGAAAGCGAAAAGTATTGCTGCAGGTACTCGCGATACCTTGCTAAGGCCATTTTTCGAGTCCAGACCTCGCCTAGCCGCCGCAAAAGGGTCAAAAAAAGCGCCGCCTCATAGCCCTGCAGGCCCCGCGGCGTGCCGCGACCCATAAGCTGGCGCATGACCAGTCCCAGGTTGAACGCTGCCGCGTGCACCAGCAGGCGTTTGAGAATATTCGGGTGCCGTCGCAGATAGACGCGCCGCAGGCCGCCGGTTTCATACAAATGTGCGAAGCTGCGTTCCAGTAGCTCGCCCCGCTGCCGTAACAGCCTCTTTCCCCGCTCGCCCCGAATCCGTTTCCGGTTGGCGTACACCGCCGCCTGCTCCGCCGTCTTCCCCTCCCAGCACCGCCGCCCCCGCTCCGGTTCTGAGCAGTAAGTGCGTACCTGGCAGTCCACCAACTCCGCCAACACTTCGTTGCTGTGGTAACCCTTGTCCAGCACCACTTCCTTCGGCCCTTCCGGATTCACGCCTGCGCCTTGCTCCGTCCCCGCCACCGTTGCGATCTGTTCTCCCGCTTCGCACACCGTCTCGCCGACCGTGGCCGTGTCCCCCGTGTCGGCCGCTTGCACCGTGACCGCCACCACCGCTCCGCTGCTGAAATCCACCGCCTGCTCTACCTTGTGGGCCAAGTGGGTTCGCCCGTCCTTCATCTTGGTGATGCGGGCATCGGGATCCTGCGGGTGTTCCCATTCCTCATTCGATCCCTTGTGGGCTCGCTTCCGGTCCAGTCGCGCCAACTGCTCGCGCGTCGGGGTCGGGATCCCCGATTCCTGCGCCAGACGCTTCAGAAACTCTTGGTAGCCTTCTCCCGTGTCCCGCCGCACAATCGTCCGCAAGGCGGCGTTGGCTTCCAGCGTCGTAGCGTCCACCCCTAACGTCTGCCCCTTCAGCAACCCTTTCTCCGCCAGCACCCCTAGCACCCAGGTGAATACTTCCCGATGCGTCTCCAGATCGATCAACCGCCGCGTGCGCGAAATGGTGGAATGATCCGGCGGCGTCTCCTCCAGCCCCACCCGCAGAAATCGCCTTAAGGCCAGCGAGTCCTGCGCCCGCCAAGCGATCCCCCGCTCCGAATCGATCCCCTCGAAATACCCGATCAGCAGCAACCGAAAGTACACCCCCGGCGCCAGACTGGGTCGCCCCATCTTCTCCGCATAGAAGCGCTGGCAGCGCCCTTCCACGAACCCGTCGAAGCGGCTCTCCTCCAAAAGCTGATTCAAACGCTGATAGAACGGGTGACTCACACCCTTGGCCAGCGAAGCCTGCGGTATCCATATCTCTTCCTGTTGCTCTTGATCCTTGCGTGTTCCCATCGCCATGTCAGCATTTTATACCCGTTCTGCCATATTGCAATATCTTCTTACAGATTATCCTACTTATGCTGAGCGCGACACATCGACTTTTACCACAGGCTGCTAGCCGGAATGAGTAATTGATGTCAGGGCTGGTTCGGAGCCGGGCTCGGCTGGCCGGTGGTGGTCGTCGTAGACTGCGAAGCGGGTGGATTGTTCTTGGGCGTGCCCGTCCCGCTTCACAAATCTTGAATCAAGAGTATTGCGGCATAGGTTCACAAATCCCCCCGCCCGCGCCAGACTGCAGTTCCCCCCATGAACTCGGGTGAGCAATATTGACCTAATAAGTGAGCCGTACTGAACTGACACCCATGCGCAGAAACGGTATAACAAGTGTGCCTCAAGAATCCAGCAAGAGGCGGATGTGAGATCAGTCGGAGGCAACACCTATGAAACAAAATCGAGCGATCAGCACAGCAGTTCTGCTATTGCTTCTTGGAGCCGCCATTCCTGCAATAGCACAAAAAGGCGAGGACGAGAAGGGCGGAGGCGGTGGTAAGGCTCAGCCGGCGCAACACGAGGCGCAACCGCAGCAACGGGCCCAGAAAGCGCAGCCGCAACAGCGCGCGCAGAAAGCCCAACCGCAGCAACGGGCACAGCAAGCGCAGCCGCAGCAACGGGCGCAGCAAGCGCAGCCGCAGCAACGGGCACAGCAAGCGCAGCCACAGCAACGGGCGCAGCAAGCGCAGCCGCAGCAACGGGCGCAGAAAGCCCAACCGCAGCAACGGGCACAGCAAGCCCAGCCCCAGCAACGCGTACAGCAAGAGCAGCCACAACAACGCGCACAGCAAGCGCAGCCGCAGCAACGGGCACAGCAAGCGAAGCAGTCCGGAAGGCAGCAGGGACAGACTGTTGCTTCCAACAGTGGCGGTGGCCATTATGGTCGCATTTCTGACACCAGTTACCGTGCCCATTTCGGTCACGGCCACTCGTTCCACATGGTCCGTCCTCAGATGATCGGCGGGTACAACCGCTTCCAGTACGGCGGCTATTGGTTCGGGTTCAATCAAGGATGGCCGGCAGGCTGGAGCTACGACGACACCGTTTATGTCGAGTACCTTGATGGCGCCTATTATTTGTGC
>JBEKLY010000430.1:0-5877 GCA_050010015.1 Terriglobia bacterium | reverse complement strand
GATGAAGGGGATAATCAAAAGGTCTACGGACGCAGGGTGACCGCGAAAGAAATTCTGATCGACGGCACAGTGAGCCCAACTCGCGCGGCCCACGGCTTGGACAACGCGCTGACGAAATACTCTCCCTCGGGTGGACGAACGTTTGCCCGGTTATAAGCGATCCATGGGGAGAATTGTAAGTCATCGAACGGATACATGCACCGCGCCAGACGCCACGAGCGTCTGGCGCTCAAAATCCTGGATCACTCTCGTTCAGGAAAAAATGAAACATGAGAAAAGCGCCAGTTGTCGCACTCGTCGTCTGTGTCTTACTGATGTGCAGCGGTGGCTTGTTTGCGTATTCCGTCCTGACGCATGAGGAAATCGTAGACCTGCTCTGGAAAGATGAGATCCGGCCTCTGCTGCTCAAGCGATTTCCGGCGCTGACGAAAGACCAGATTACGGAGGCGCATGCCTATGCTTACGGCGGCGCGGTCATCCAGGACCTCGGCTACTACCCCTTCGGCAGCAAGCAATTCAGCGATCTGGCGCATTACGTTCGCAGCGGGGACTTCGTTCGCGAGTTGCTGCGCGAGAGTCAGGACGCAAACGAGTATGCGTTCGCCATGGGCGCCTTAGCACACTATGCGTCGGACATAGCCGGCCACCCGGCTGTCAACCAGGCCGTTGCGATTGAATACCCGAAGCTGCGCGCCAAGTTCGGCAACTCTGTCAACTACGCGGAGAACAAAACGGCGCATATCCGAACCGAATTCGGGTTTGACATGGTGCAGGTGGCGAAGAGCCGTTATGCTCCCCAACAATATCATGATTTCATCGGGTTTCAGGTGTCCCTGCCCCTGCTGGAGCGCGCCTTTCCGGTGGTTTACGGAGTGGAGTTGAAAGACGTGCTTCCCCACGAAGGTCTAACGATCGGCTCGTACCGTTACTCTGTGAGCCAATTGATCCCGGAGATGACTCAGGTGGCGCTGCGCACCCACAAGAAGGATATGATGCGCGAAGAACCCACCTTCTCAAAACGAAAGTTCCTTTACCGTCTGTCGCGCGCCGATTATGAAAAGAACTGGGGAAAGGAATACACAAAGCCGGGATTCGGCACGCGCGTGTTGGCAGTGCTCTTCCATTACATGCCGAAAATAGGACCGGTCAAAGCGCTGGCGTTCAAGAATCCCAACCCGAAGACGGAGGAAATGTACTTTAAGAGCATTAATACCTCAGTGGACCAATACCGAGCCTTTCTGGAAGAATTGCGATCGGACTCCCTGCAACTCTCCAACATGGATTTAGATACCGGCAAGAAGACTAAGGCAGGGGAGTACCCGCTGACCGATCAATCCTATGCAGAGTTGCTAGCCAAACTTTCCGAGCGGAAGTTCGATCGGACGTCACCGGAGCTGCGCGAGAACATCCTGGCGTTTTATTCGGATCTGTCTGTTTCTATCGAAACGAAGAAGGACACCGTTCGCTGGCAGAACGTGCTGACGTCGCTTGATCAGTTGAAGGCTGCGACTCTGGTTCCGGCTAGCGCAGGCAACTCTCCACAAGCCCAAGCCCCAGCCTCAGTCTGGAAGTCGAACCAACCCTAATTCCGACCGGTCCCACCCTGTAGTTCCCCCGTTAGCCAGGATGAGCCATTTCGACCCAATGCGTGAGCGGTATTGGCCTGACACGCGAATTACTCCAAGGTATAACCAGCGTGTGTCGAGTGGCCAGCCGGGATCCGGTGAGGACGCGGCTGGCTCCCTTCCCGCTATACGGGTAAATGGAGCTCCAAATGAAAAGACTGACTCCGGCGTTTATGTTTCCGAGCTTCTGCGCGACTTCATCAGTTGCCGTTTAGTCAGCCCAACGGAATCGAGACGGCCACGATCGACAATCTCACCAACCTTGTGGGGCTCCCCGATCCAGCTTTGACTCACAGTAAGCTGTTCATTGCCGGTACAGAACCCTTCCCCCCAGTTCAGGAGGAACCGGCGAAGATAGCTTTGGGGCCGTAAAGCCAACCCAAGACGGAATGAGTAACTGATGTCAGGGCTGCTTCGGAGCCGGGCTCGGCTGGCTGGTGGTGGTCGTCGTAGACTGCGAAGCGGGTGGATTGTTCTTGGGCGTGCTCGGCAATCTTTGGTCGACGTACTCCATCAAACTTTTCTTGAGGTTCTGGATAGCCGGCGATAGCAAAACGTCATTCGGGAGATCATGAAAGCGCTTTTCAATCACCGCTCTGAGGTCACGATTGAACGCCTGCACTTGTTCGTTGAGGGCATCCTGGGTAGCGCTGCTGGTAGTGTTCAGCCGATCCAGAGCTGCGTTCAGCTTCACCAGCTCATCGTGGCCGAGCTTCGCATTCAGGGCCATGTAATCGTTGGAGTTGTAAATCGGACCGGTGCATTGGACCATTTCATAGGTCCAGTTTTCGGTATTGTCAATCGGAGTGTGCGTGAGCTGACCCTCGCACACGTACCCACCGCGGCCCATTTTTACGGACTCGTTCGGTCCCGCGATGGGCCGGATTTCTTGTGCTCGTAGGGCTCCGGCAGCCAGCAATGAGAGTAGTGCGAGAGACGCTGACCATAATATCAAACTGGCCGTCTTCCTGACGTTCCTCATAGCGGTTACTCACCTCCCCACTTCGCAGCATGACAGAAGCCGAAGACAGATGTCTGCGCACTTTGGAACACTCGGATGTATAGATTTGCTCATTTGGCGAGTTTCGTATCACGGAAGTTCTTTGATCGCCCACGGCACGCGAGAGTAGGAGACCCTGAAGCACAGCCGTTGCACTCCGTGGCAACGGCAATGGTATGTCCTACCGCTTTCTTCAGCCCCGGCATGCATTTCCCCATGGCAATACCTGGGTGAGCTATTTTGACCAAACGGGTGAGCAGTACGGGACTGAAACAAGACTCACGCTGGGATATAACCATTGTGTAACGAGGGTTCCGGCTGACAGAAATCGCCACCTGAAAGTTAGCAGGGAAAAGGACAATGGATCATGAAAGCGCAAGGGGTGTCTAGGCGGCGGCAGGGCCTATAGGTTAATGATGGTCGGTTCAAAATACAGCGAGCCGGTGACTTCCCTGAACGAGTCAGACGGGGACCGAAGCCAATCCGGAGCTGAAAGGAGGTTGCCATGTTACTGATTCTGCTGTTTGTGATTTTGCTGCTCGTGTTCGGCGGCGGCGGAGGTTATTACGGATATCGGAGATGGGGTTCGGGTGGAGGCATCGGGATCGTGGGGGTGGTGGTGATCGCTGTGGTGCTCTTGTACGTGTTCGGCGGATTGCATTTGTCCGGGTGAGGTTCGATCTGAAACCGAGAGTTAGATTGCGGCTACATGGCCGCCCAAGACGACAATTATCGGGCAGATGGGCGGAGGGGGAAAATGGCTCCTGACTATGACTTGTCGAACTTCGAGACCTCTCAGGCCCACCTGTGGATTTACCTCCAGTTCGATGCCATCTTCGGCCAGATCATCGCGGGTCAGGCCGCGCGCCTGGGATTCCCCCTCGCTCAAGCGGACTGCATCGTTTCAGCCGCAGCAGAGAAGCCGCAGGCGATATTCAACAACGGGAAATGTGGAGCGGACCGCCGGGCCCGCCCCCGAAAGGAAAATTAGGAGGATAAGGTCATGCCTTTAATGCAAGTCGTAATCGCTTTGATCGTGGTTGGGGTGCTTCTCTGGCTCGTCAACAGATTCATTCCGATGGCGGGCTCCATCAAGTCGATCCTGAATGCTGTGGTGGTCATTTGTGTGGTGGTGTGGCTCCTAAACGTCTTTGGACTCATGCATTACATCACCAATTTTCACATCAATCGCGCTGGGTGAGCGCGGTCTTCGCTTAGGGCGCGAGCGCGACTCGTGGCTGGAGCATCGGCAATTCGCTGGATAAACCTGGACCTTTTGCGGCCGTCGAGGGTATCAGTGAGTCTAGAAGCCGCTTACGCTCTATTCAAAGAGGCATGTTCTGGATGGGTAGAGGACCATGCCTCCAGCCTGGGCGCAGCGCTGGCGTTTTACACCGTCTTTGCGCTCGCTCCGGTTTTGATTGTCGCGATCGCGGCCGCGAGTCTGGTGTTCGGGCAAAAAGCGGCGGAGGGTGAATTCTCACGGCAACTCCAAGCCTTGGTGGGTGCGACGGGTGCAAGAGCTATCCAAGCGGTCATCCGGAGCGCGAGTCGGCCCGCGCTTGGCATCATTGCTGGCACATTTGGCGTCGGAACTTTATTAGCCGGTGCGTCAGGCGCCTTTGTTGAGCTTCACGACGCGCTCAATAAGATTTGGAGAGTTCAGCGGAGATCAGAAAGTATCCTTTTGGGCGTGATTCGCGAGCGTGTTTTGTCGTTCAGTCTCGTCCTCTGCCTGGGCTTTCTTCTGCTCGTGTCACTCGTGGTGAGCGCGGCGCTGGGGGCCGTGGGAAACTTCATGGCGCCTCTGCTTCCGTGGCATGTTTTCTTGCTGGAATCGGTCAATTTTCTCCTGTCGTTGGGTGTGATTGCGCTGCTACTCGCGATGATCTTCAAGTACCTGCCCGATACGGAAATTGCCTGGAGTGATGTGTGGATCGGTGCGTCAGTTGCGTCGCTGCTTTTGACCACTGGCAAGGCGCTGCTTGGGTTGTATTTCGCCAAGTCCACCGTCGTGTCGGCATACGGAGCGGCAGCATCCCTCGTCATTATTCTCACTTGGGTTTATTACTCAGCACAGATTTTCCTTTTAGGCGCGGAAGTCACGCACGTCTATTCCTACAAGCACGGTTCGCGGGCCGAAGGAAGGCCTGTGCATCTTCAGCACATCTGAATTGTTCATTGGACCGGCATAGCGGGAACCGTGGTGCAGCGCGAGGTGGAGTTGTGAGGTAAGGGCCGATGAGCGAGCCAAACAGAAGTCAAGTTCCTCGCTGAGGGACAGCACTGTCTGGCGCTATCACCCGGGGGAAGTGCGTTGGCTATCTTGCACGCACTGGCGATCCTCTGCCGGGTAATTCGGTCATGTGGATTGGACTCTCCCGGCTCACTGACCTCGAGCTTGGGTTCAATGCGGCTAAACTTGTAGGTAATTGAAAGGCTCACCGGACGCTTACCAATCGGCGGGGGTCTGAAAGGCAGGTCGGGGCAAATTTAAACCGGCCAGGAGTGTATATTGATCGCCGCGCCCGGCTTGGGCAAGGCCATTCTGGCTCGCCTCATTTCACGAACCGGATGAGACTGTGGGTTGGATCCAAGCGCCGGCACCGTCGATATCGCCCCGGAAATGGCCCGAGCAGCGGCCAGCCCTCGCTTTTTATTAATGTATTAATACCGGCCGGTTATCGAATTACTTCGTTGCCGTCGGACGAGTATCGATGCCCGCCAGACCTCCGATAACATTGACCAGTGAAGAATCTGTAGGCACAACGATTTTGGAATTGTTGGTGAGCGATGTTTCTACCGCCTGTAGTTGCCGAAGCAGTTGCGCATTACCTTTGAAATAAAGGTCGGCCGCTTCCTTATCGAACCCTTTCGAACCCTCGAGCGAAAGGGTCAAGCTCAATAGCTGCTTAGAATGTTGGCGTCCCCGGCGGGATTTGAACCCGCGTTACCGCCGTGAAAGGGCGCTACCCGCCCGTAACTTACTGAAACGATGCGATGCGGATGGCTACCGAAGACGCGTTCAGTAACCCTGCGGAACGGTAAGTGGACCATAACTGGACCATGATTGGACCAGGAAATCCTGCCGTCCCGCACGAGATCATACACTCGGGAAGGACACGATCTGCATGACCTGCATGGCAGCGATCGGCCCGTTGCCGAGTTGCGGCTGCCTCGTGTTTGTGATGGGAGCGGTGGCACGCCCGAAGGAGCCACGCCGTTGCTTGTGCGCTGATCATTTCGATTCCT
>JBEKLY010000429.1:0-5896 GCA_050010015.1 Terriglobia bacterium | reverse complement strand
CTCCGCCTCCGGGCAGCCCACCCGAGGCGCGGGGAGATGACGCCAAGAAGGAATGAGGTAATTGTCGTTGATAGGGAAAAATAGTTGTCGCTGATGGACAAAAGTAATTGACGCCGAACACGAATTGAGTGCCGAAGTAGAGAAGAGATATAAGTCATATGACCGATGGGCCAGAATGTGGGGCTTCACATACCCCTTATCTCTGTATACTTCGGCTATTGCGAGCGCCGGAGCGGGTCTGGTATTGAAACTGGACTTCTTAAAGGGATCTCCACATCAGACTGATTGGGCGGCAGTCTTAGCTGGATCGGCCGCAATCATCTCAACCATAACTGCGGTGGGAGGATTCAACAGAAAATGGTTCGTGAATCGCTCGAGCCGAAGTGGCATTGAACTATTGCGGATCGACTTGTCAGACCCTAGTGTGGACGGTAACTACATTCGTAACAGACTCAAAGAAATAATTCTGAAGCACGATGAGGGAATCGACGGCCCTGAGTCGAACTCACTCGCAGGGAGGAGGAAACCCTAGACTAGGAACCTACGAAAACAATGTTTGGGTTTGAGGAACCAATCACAAGCATGCAACCAAAGTCCGGGAGCGATCCCCTCCAAGGCGCTCTGCGCGCTGGTGAAGCACGGGCCGCCCACCCAAACCGCCGCGACCGCTGAAGGGCACGAAAAACGCACGGGCGTCAGGTAACATTTCTGATGGCTTGACGGTTCAGGCCAAAGTAACATTCTCGAATGGCTTGACACGCTGTGGTGGTGGAAGAGTCGCCCGCGACCGCCGTGGCCGAGTTGGCGCCGGTCTTGATGTATACCTTCGAGGCCCCGAGCGTGCTCTCGCCATCGCTGACCCGGCAACTCATAGGGTGGCCTTCGCCCTGAAAAGCGCCCTTCAAGGATATTTAGCCAGTGTCCAGAGTTCTGGGAGTGCTGTGGATTCAGGGCTTTAAGGGGCTTTAAAGGACTGGCAATAAGGCTGCGTCTATGCTACGTTAGGCACAAATGCGAAAGGCCCGCTGCCAGGCGGGCCGTCAAGAATTCTTCGGTGCACTCCAAAGATATCATGGGAGTGTGCCCGATGCAAACAAAAAGCGAAAGCCAATCCCGTTGGCAGCCTGCATTTTCTCAAGGGACAACTGACCCCATACTCCGTCCTCGGGAGTGGCCGCAATGATTTACACCGAGCCGCTGTTTCTTGGGGTCACTCCGACCGGCGCCCGAAACTACGTGGCCGATAAAGTGGCGTCGCTTGAGAAGCCGTTCTTCAATGCTTGCGCCGGCCGGTTCAGCGTTGTGGAGGCGGCAATCAAAGCTGGGGTCCCACCCCAGAACGTCTTTGCCTCAGACATCGGTCTTTTCTCGTCCATCATCGGGTATCTGGCTGACCCGTCGAAGAAACTGGATGACTTGGGAATCCGCATCCTCGACCCCGCGCTTGGACCAAAGGGCATCACTGACGAATTAGACTTCGCTGCCCACGTCATGCTGATTCTGAAACTCAATCAAATGAAGCAGACGAACCTCCGGGGCCTCTACCTGCGGGAGGAGTTGCTTGCATCCTGGGACCGAAGCCGCAATGCGATGCGCCGGCAGTTAGAGACGCTCGTCCAAAACATCGCTGGCATCCATTACGAAATTGCCGACATCTGGGATGTTGTCTCCCGCGTCTCCCAAGAGGACATGACCTTCTATGCGAGCGTCCCACATTACACTCGCGGCTACACGAAAATGTTCGCGGCTCCAAACCTGAAATGGAACGAACCAAGCATCCCGGAATTTGACCCGAAAACTTTCCCCGTGCTTTTGGAGAAACTCGGCCCAGCGAAGTGCCGCGCCTTCCTCTGTCGACGATGCGAATGGGAAGAGCCGATTCCATTAAACTGGAAAAGGGTCTACGGCAAACCTGACGAGAAGCGCGCCCTCTGGATCATCGCCAATCGTTCTATGGACGCACGCGCTGAAAACACAACAGGGTACGGCGAGATCAGGAAGCTGCCGATCTACGACGACCACGAGATCACAACAGCCTCCAAGTTTCACGTCATCATGGTCGGACTGCCAACGGCGCTCTACTACCGGGACTTGTTCGTGCACCGGCTCGGAGCCACGACCGCCGACCGTGGGTTCCTGCTCCTGGTAGATGGCCAGGTGATGACCGCCTTCGGCATCTTCATTCAGGACTTCCTCCAGTTCCGAATGCAATATCTGCCTGAGATGTTCGGGATCACCCGCAGTAGCAGGCGCTACCACCGGCTTGGCAAGCTGTTCATGTTGCTTCTGACCTCGGGCGAAATGAAAAAGCGCCTGTACGACATCCTGAAGCTCTGGCTGCACGAGCCTCGCGGAATCCAGACAACTTCCATCACGGTGCACGAAGAAGGCAAGACCGACCGGGGCGCCCTCAAAGTGGTCTCACGCGAGACCCTTGACGATGGAAGATTTCGCATCATTTACCGGGGAGACTTTCGGGACGATAGCTTTGCCGACGTGGTAGCCGAGTGGCTCAATAAACATGGCGAGCGGAGGCGGGGTTAATTAGCTTGGGATTCGCCCCGCACGGTCATTCTTCGCCGATGCCGACTGCAGACACAAGTGGCTGTGGACGATTGTCCCGGACTGGGCGGCAATCCGCGGAGTGCGGATATAGGTCTACAGTGATACGCCGTTACAGGGGATCCATCGCCGGTTAATTGTGGGAAGGGCTGTTTTCGCCAGTGGCTGGCAGACACTTGGCGACTGCGATAGAACGACATGCCGACCTCGATGATTCGTCCCGGCATCAGGTGGTGGCGGCCTGTCCGGCTCCCAGCTCATGTACAATAACAGCGAGTGTGCCGCAGCCGGATTTGACCACCTGCATTCTGCCTCAAGGAGGAACCTCTGTGTACATCGTCATAGTGCTCTTGCTCATGCTGGTTTTCCCCGTTTTGTCGGTTGTCCATGAGCAATACTTTCTCGGCAGCCTCGTTCAAGATGTCGGCGAGCCGAACACCACCCGATCAGCGGATTACCCGATTACCCTATTCCCCCTTCCCCGCAACCACGGTCTCGACTTGCTTACCCGGCGAGGGCAGCGAGGCAGCGGTTGTGCCGGCGGCCAGGGTTGCCGCGACCGCCACCGCGGGTACATCGTCTGGAGCTTTAACCAGCGCACCCTGTTCCTCTTTAATGAACGCCAACTGGGAGCCGTCTGGCGAACGGTCGACCGTGATCAGGTCACCTAGCTGAATCTGCCGTGTGGCCAACAGGTTTGAAATTGGAAACACAAGATAGCGCTCGATGGCGCGCTTCAGGTGCCGGGCGCCGAATTTCTGGTCGGTACCCTCCTGCAAAAGAAAGTTGCGCGCGGCCGGCGTGCAGACAAAAACGAAGGGACTTCCTCCCGTCGCCGCGATTATGCGATCTTGCACCCGCCCCAATTCAATATCCAGGATTTTTTCCAGACTTTCACGGGTCAGAAGGCGGAACACAATGACCTTGTCGATCCGATTCATGAATTCGGGCGAGAATTTGCGGCGCGAGGCTTCCATGGCGGTCTGGTAAATCTTCCGGTCCAGTTCCTGCTCGTGATCATCCGGCGCTGGTGAGAAACCCAGCCCACCTCTCATCAGTTTCATAACTTCTTGCGAGCCCAGGTTCGAGGTGAGGAAAATCATGGAGCGGGAAAAATCCACGCGCCGGTTGTCGCCCAGGGTGAGCGTGGCTTTATCGAGGATTCCCAGGAGCAGTTGCCACAATGAGTCGGAAGCCTTTTCGATCTCGTCGAACAACACCAGGGACAGCTTGAGCTTGTCCGTGTAGTTGCGCTCCAGCGTTTCCTGGGTGATGAGTGGCTGCGTTTCCCGGTGCCCAATGTAACCCGGAGGCGAGCCAATCAGCTTGGCAATCTCGTGGCTGTGCTGAAACTCCCCGCAATCCACCTTGACGACCGCCTTCGCATCGCCAATGAGCACTTCCGCCGCCGCCTCCACCAGGCGCGTCTTACCCGAGCCCGTCGGGCCCAGGAAAAGCAGGTTCACTAAGGGCCGCCCCGACGTCGAGAGTCCTGCTAGGTAAACCTGATAGACCCGTGCCAGGCGGCGCACGGCACGGTCTTGACCCACCACCCGCTCAAGAAGCGCACTTTCAAAATCCCGCACTTCCGGACTGTTCTGTGTTGGATCGAGCAATACTTGGCGTCCGCCCATCTTCGTCCTCCGCGCGCCCTAGGTTCACTACGGCCCGCATTTCACCTCCGGCCTGACGAGGGTGTAGGAGCAGGTTCCAGGTGTCAGGTTTCAGGTGTCAAGCGCCGCGGGCGTCCCACGGGACTTCCGCCGCGTTCGCGAGGCGTTGCATGATGTCCACTTGCTGGCCAACGACGTTTGCGAAATATCCAAGAACCGAGGTCAGTTTCAGAATTGCCTTTTTCTCACCTACCCTCAGTAAACGTCGCACTGCCAATGTAAGGAACTGCAAGTGGAAATAGAGGATCAAGATCCGCTCATCCTTGGAATACCGTCGATTCGCAGTGGCGACATTCTTGAGGAGATACGTTAGGGCAAGGAAGTCGTCTTTGAGTGTCTTGGCCAACCGGGAATGATCGACCGGCGCGCCGATCCATTCCAGCGACTCTTGCAGGGAAGGAAACTCCAAACGGATCACTTTGGCGATAGTTTGGAAGTGTTCCCGCTCAAACTGGCGGCGCAGAATCCTTTCGCAGGTGGCTTGGAAATAGAGAAAGACCGTCGCGATCGAGAGTGTCAAAATGACCCACGCCAGAACCACTGCTCTGTATTCCTCCTCTCATAATAGTTATCGGAGGAATCAACGGTTACCACAATGGTACGTGAGTACTGAACTGCGAAGTACTTGACGCATAGCTCGGAACTCCACGCCCTTTACTCGCTGGCGTCAGAGCTAAACCTTGGCTGCTTCGGGGCCATTCGGTGGACAGGGAGCTGCGCTGAGGGGGCCATTCATGGCACGTTTGAGATCTCACCTTTGTAGCATTGAGTACCCGTGCCTTCGTGACTAAAACCCTGTTTACTTCTGGGAGGATTTGGTTTCCTTCGTTCCATACCTCCGGATTCTGGGCGATACTGCGCTCAAGCCAGGGCAAAACGTGACGATAAGTATATTGAAGGACTATCGTCATATGTCGACTATCAAACCACTGCCATCCAGCATTGAGGATAAACCACTTCGCCGGCAAAACGCGCTTCAGTGGGTGATGCGCCATCCGGGAACACTGATACTAAGTTCCCTCGCCATAGGAACCATCCTGGCTTCCAGGCAGAATACCAACCAACATCTCAGCCGCGTCCGACGGGTCGAAACCCAAGCGGATATCATCGATGGCGACGAACCACTGTTTATCTGACAAGAGGGGTGTATCTTTCGGCAATCCTGCGTAACTGGGACGGCAGGCGATCTAACGTGTCTTTCCGAAGCGAGTTGACAACGCTGATGCCGTTACAGCTGCGGCTAGGCGCGTGAAAACCACATGGTTTCCGTACCCTCCCAATTATTTCCCCCATTATCTTTCGTGCTGTGGTAACGCCCGCAGCGGGCAACTTGGTAGGCATGCCGCCAGAAGTACCCGAGCTTGGCACGGTCACGGCCGACAACGAACAGTGCCGGAGAAGAGCAAATAGAATCCCAGCGTTTACGGGCTGAGGGTGAGGTCCTGCGCAGGCGCAGTTCGCTCAAGCTGGTGCGCAGTCCCTCTCGTACAATGCGCTTATTTCTCAATTTAACTTCGTTCACTCCGTGGTGGCTGTTGGACTTAGTCCGAAGTTCCAACAGCCTTCGAGGGATATCCTACTGATTCCTTGAGGGATACTGCCATGCTCAGTTTCCGGTTACTGGGAACGCACAGATCAGTTCGTACGCCCGCGCCTGGAGG
>JBEKLY010000428.1:0-5946 GCA_050010015.1 Terriglobia bacterium | reverse complement strand
TGGGCTACTCCCTGTCGGCCCTCCGGGCCTGAATTTAGTGGCGAACGAGACCCAAATTGCCACCACTTGACCAGTTGAGGCGTTAAGTGAACGCTTATGAGGGCTTGCCCTACCCTCGTCGGGGCCAGAAGAAACGCAGGGACGGCAAGCCGTCCCCCTACGAGCCGCCGTCATCCACGTATGGGTGGCTAACCTGGCGAGCTTGCACTTCAATACTCGAGGGGTATAATGTTTCCGGGGCAAATTGAAGGTGGTCTGAGAACCCAGCTAGACGATCCAGCGCGGCTGGTGGAACTAGGCACCTGGCGCTAGCCACTAGCCACTGCTTCGACGAAGGAGTCGCCATGAGCAAAGACGTTTCTAGAAGGAAGTTCCTGGAAAAGATAGCCATCGGGGGAGCGGCGGGCGCCAGCCTGCCCTTGTGGACGAATCTCGCCGGCGCCAAGGCCCGATTGCCGCAGCGAACGCTGGGCCACACGGGCGCCAAGGCTTCCATTCTGGCTTTTGGGTGCGGCAGCCGCTTTCTGATGTACAAGGACGATGACGAAGCCGTTAAAGTGCTCAACCATGCCCTTGACCTGGGCATCACCTACGTCGATACCGCCTACCTTTACGGCGACGGCAAGAGCGAGACGCGTGTTGGCAGAGTCATGGCCACGCGCCGGAAGGAAGTGTGGCTGGCCACGAAAATCCCCGATCGTACCCGCGATGAATTCCTGCGCCGCCTCGAGGGCAGTTTGAAACGCCTCCAGACCGATCATGTAGACCTGGTGCACATCCATGACCTGCGGCACGCCGACGATCTGGAAAAGATCGAAGCTCCCGACGGCGCCCTCAAAGGACTGCTGGAAGCGAAGGAGCAGAAGATGACTCGCTTCATCGGCATGAGCTGCCACACCGACGGAGCGATTCTGGCGCAGGCCATCGAAAGGCATCCGCTGGATTGCACGCAGATGGCGCTCAACCCCACGGGCACGGGCGAGTTCGAGAAGACGGCGCTCGTCGCCGCCAACAAGAAGGGCCTGGGCGTTATCGCCATGAAGGTCTTCGGCCAGGAATTCCTGATCGGCACGGAAGGCGGGAAGACCGATGCGGACACGCTCTTGCACTTTGCCATGAGCCTGCCGGTCACGACAGCAGTCACCGGAATGCCCAAAGTCGAGATGCTCGAGCACAACGTCGAAGTGGCTCGCAACTTCTCACCCTTCAGCGCCGATAAGATGGACGACCTGCGCCACAGCATGGCCGCCCTCCACGACGATATGCAACATCACCTCGTCGGGCATCTGGATGGCCCCAGCGGCCACGGCCATGCGTTTTGGGCGTAAACTGTATGAAGCTGGTCGTACGTGGTGGGTGTGGGGACGTGCCCCTGGCGTGCTGCTGAGGAACCGTTGTGCCTGAGGAGCCGAAGGCGACGAAGGATCTCTGCAGTTCGTCGAAATTACAACTGCTGGGATTCTTCGCTGCGCTCACAATGACACGGTGAGAGGATTTTTTTCGGAGCCTGCTACGTAAGGCTGGGACTGCGCCTTTGATGTAATGGGGCTGACATACAAATTGGAAGGCGAGTTGGATGCCGAGATATGAACTAATCATTTACTGGAGCGATGAGGACGACGCTTTCATCGCGGGGGTTCCAGAACTCCCTGGCTGCGCGGCTGACGGTAAAACCTATGCTGAAGCCGTCGCCAATGTCGAAGTCATCATTCGAGAGTGGATCGACACCGCCACCGAGCTCGGCCGGCCAATTCCGCAGCCCAGAGGACGTTTAGTCTTTGCGTAACCTCTCGTTACCTATCCTATGACATTCAACCTCCCCACGTGCGTCTTGCGACCCGCCGTCAAGGCGGCGGGATCCCCTGCGTGTCCGGCATTTCAACCGCTCCCACAGAGCCGTCGGGTGTGAATTCGAGAGTAGGCGCGTAAAGGCCGAGCATTTTGCGCGTCCACCAGAGGCCCTCTTCCCGCTTGACCTTCAAATCGGTAAACCAGTATTGCCACAGCACGGCGCGCACTTCACGCGGAGGCTTGCCGGGGAAAGGGTTTCCTGCGAATAACGAAAGGACGCTGGGGCTACCACGAAGGAGTTGCACTTCGGTTCGCACCACGAAGGGGTACTCTCTCCATCCTCCCAGGGATGCGAACCACAGGTTCCAATCGAAGCGCGGCTGGTAAGGAGCGTAGAGGCGCGGCGCCTCGCGGGGATCCTGCGGCTTGTAACGAAACGGGTAGGCGACCCAGGTTTGCCCATCGCTCGAGCCCTGGAACTCGATCTCGTAGCGCGCTCGCGTCATCACCGCAAACAGCCCGTATTGATTGGAAATGCGAAACGGTTCGAGCCACAACACGGGTGAAGTGGGGAGAGGGAAGCCAGGGATGAGCATTAAGAGCAATAGCGCGGTGGTGTTGTAACCGATCCAGGAAAGCATCACGGCAGAAGTGGCCAGCGATGCGCGCTTCAGATATGTGCGGAACCGGTGTAGGGACGGCCCGTGCGGCCGCTCCCCGTCAGCGTCAATGGCTTCACCTGGAGCTTTCGCGGAAGCCTGCACGACGGGCAGTTGCGACCGCCCAAGAACAGCCACCAGCGCTGCGCGTGCCCGCCTTAAGAACTCGTCATCCAAAAGCAACACACCCAGGCAGAGCGCCAGATAGTTGAGGAACGCCAGGTTGGCAGTGAGGATGATGCCGATTTGGAATGGTGTGACGATAAAAAAGCAGAGACGGCGAAAGCGGCGCGGCATGAACAGCATCCAAACCAAGCCGAGTTCGATAACGAGCGTGGCGACAGTCAGTGAAGCATGGAACCGGTGCGGGAGTTGCTGTGCGTACCAGCCGATCCAATCGGGCAGGGGGCCGTTCGCATAGTATTGATCGAGGGCCGTCAGATTCCGCCACTGAGGGTCGTGACTCGCCAGTTTAACGATCCCGGACTCGAAATAGATGCGGAACCACTCCCAGCGCAAGAGGTAAAGGCTGGCGCGGGAGGGCGGGCAGGCATCACCCAAGCGCGGCCGCCAACCGGGCGGGGCAAAGAACAAACTGATGAATCCCGCCTCAAGAAGCATCCCATCTGATTGGTAAGAAGAGAAATCCTGGGCCGCGGCGACAAAAGAGAGATACATCAGAAGGCAGACTGCGATCATCCCACGCGGCCAAAAGTTGAGCACGAGCAGGAGTGAGGCGATCAATCCGATCCATGAGAGCGCCATCAGCGCGTGGTTGCCGCTGCCTAGCCACAACACGCTCGGGACATACCAATACGAAAGCGCGCCGGCCTGCTGACGCGCGCCGCTCAGATAACGGCCGGCTGGAAGAATCCCGTCAGGTCCGATCAGGCCGCGAATTTGGAACAACAAGGAATAGAAAGCTGAGAAGAAGATCAGCCCCAGCGCCCGAAGCCAGAGCCAGCGCGGCAGGAGGTGACTGTGCTTAGGAGACACTTCCGGGCCAAAGAGGTATTGAAACAGGACATTGAGGTGATCGATCATGCGGACTCTGCTTGTGATGGGTGGGGCGGGGCGCTTATGGAGCGTTCCCTCCCGGCTAATTCATGCACGAATCCTTTGATAGCCGCCCCGCCGTAGGGGGACGGCTTGCCGTCCCCGCGTTTCTGACTGGCCCCGACGAGGGTAGGGCAAGCCCTACCCCTACGCCGCCTTCCGACCCCCTCACCCGGCTCTCTACGCTCGCCAGCCTCTCCCCCAAGGGGGCGAGGGGATTTTCAAGAGATTCCCTGCTGCCTTCATCGCTGGCACAGAGACAAGCCCGATTATCTATTAATCGGGAATTGCTGCCACGCCATGGGGCGCAGCAAGAGGACCGGGCAAGGCGCGTGGTCCACAACAAAGCGCGCCACGTGCCCGACCGACTTGGGGCCGATCTCCTCATTCCTCCGGTACGCTGCCCGCGAACAGACAATCACCACGTCGGCGCGCCACTCGGCTGCGAGCTTGACGATCTCGCGTTCCGGCCGGCCCTCTCGTTCCATAATCTCCGCGCTGCCACAATAGCTAAGGCATTCCTTCAATATCTCTTCGGCAGAGGCTTTCTCGGTTTCGCTGATTTCCTCCTCGCGAGGAGAAGGGCGGGGAGGATGCTCCGGCGGCGCAGGAGGATGGCGAGCATGCAGAGGGTGTCGAAAAAATCGCTCGCGAACGAGATCCATGTCTTCTCTCGGGCGGGTATCGGTCACATGCAGCATGCCGACTGTGAGCGGCTCGACCGCCGAGAACATTTCCAGCGCCTTGCCTATTTGTTCGGCGTTGGTACCGTCCAGACAACAGAGAACTCGCACAGTCACCTCCTCGTTCTGTCTATATCAGCAGCCACATGGTGAAGGCGCCGGCAAACAGCATTAAGGGTGTTACCACAACGCCCACTTTGAAATAGTCAAGTCCCGAAACGTCAACATTTCGATGTCGCAGAATAAGCAACCAGAGCACAGTGGCCAGGGAGCCTACCGTCGTCAGATTCGGACCGAGATCGCAGCCGAACATGGTAGCAGCGATAAAGCCTTGGCGGACTCCTGGCGATGCGGTCTGGATACTGGCCAATGCGGAATTCATCAGCACGGCCATGGGAACATTGTTTATCAAGTTAGTACCCAGAGCCGCTCCTGCGGTCCCCACCATCACGGCGCCAAAACTCGATCCTCGCGACAGGTGCAACAGCAAGTTCCCAAACTTTGTGGTGAGCCCTGTCTCGTCGACGGCCCGAACCACGACAAGCATTCCAGCAATGAACCCGAAAATGGACCACGAGATTGCCTTTCCTGCTTGACGGAGGCTGGCGCGCCTCCAATAGAAGGCGCCGGCAAGCAATAGTAAGGCCCCTGTCATGGCCACCGCCGAAAGCGGGAGCTGAACAGCGGCTGCGGCCACATATGCAGGTGCGATCACGGCGAGCACACAACAGGCATATCGAAAATACGGCTTGTGCTTTATCACTTCCTGCGGCGACGAAAGACGCTCGACGTCAAAAGACCCCGCAAGTTGCCTGCGGTAGAGGAAGAAAAACACGCCCACGTTAATCGCGATCACCACCAGGCTCGGTAGAAGCAACAGCCGTAGAAAAGCCGACAGATTCAGGGGATGGTGTGAAAGGATAATGATGTTGATGGGGTTGCTGACGGGAAGCAAAAAGGAAGCCGAATCCGCGATGAACGTGCAGGCGAACAAATACGGCAGGGCAGGCAATCGCAGCTTCGTAACCAGAACATAAACTATGGGCGTGAGGATGAGCGCCGTGGCGTCGTTAGAAAAGAGCATCGAAATGAAGGTTCCCAACAAAAACACGTTCAGGAACAGCCGTCGCGCGCTCTCGCCCGCCAGTCGCGCCGCTTGCACACCAAGCCAGTCGAAGAGGCCGGCGGTTTCTGCGAGAGCCGATAAGGCCATCATGCCCAGAAAAAAAAGGAAGGTGTTCCAATCCCGCAACAGGGTGAATAGTGCATCCTTAGGGCTGATCAAACCAAGGACGAGCAGCAGTGCGGCGCCGCTCATGGCGACCCGCGCCTCGTTCCAGCGAAAGGGGCGGATCATGATGCCTACGAGCGTCGCCAATGCTATAAGTGAGCTCAGCAGCGCTTCCCAGAGTTGCGGCAAGTGAAAGAACCAGAGCACCGCGCCTTACCTTTCCGGTTGGGCCGGAGAGACACGGAGAGTTGGTGTCGTAGCAAGATTTCCCCGCACTTTCCTTGCTCACTTCCCCCAACCTTGAAATCTTCTTGTGTTCCGCCCTTCGTCTATTCTATTCCAGATTTCTGTTTTGGTCCGCACCCTTGGAATTTCAGATGGCTGCCGTCGTCGGAAGGGCGGGTCTTCAGCCCAATACTGTTCACTTTATAATTCTGATGCATCGTTCGATCACAATCCGGTCCTTGCTTAGCCTCTGGCGCCGGCGCACGGGGAATTTGCTTTGCGGGCGCCGCACCCCGCGGGG
>JBEKLY010000427.1:0-5958 GCA_050010015.1 Terriglobia bacterium | reverse complement strand
TCACGCCGTGGGCTACTCCCTGTCGGCCCTCCGGGCCTGAATTTAGTGGCGAACGAGACCCAAATTGCCACCACTTGACCAGTTGAGGCGTTAAGTGAACGCTTATGGGGCTTGCCCTACCCGGTAGTGCCGCAGTTTGGATTCGTAGCGGCGAGTTTACCTCGCCAAGTGGCGGCGTAAAGCCGCCTCTACTTCGAACTGAGACACTGCCCCCTACCCGAGCCGGTCAATCGCCATGCCGGGGAACGAGTGCGGTTCCCCCAACATTGTGTGATGAAGGTACGCAGGCCAGTGGTGGCATGGGAGCGGTGCTACTGCAGCGCAAGCTCTCACAGGCTTTCGAGGATTGCCTTCAGTTCGGGAAGCGACGAGATCCTTGGACAAGTGGCGGCGGGGTAAGCATTAACGGTGTCGATCAGCACGCCCGTCATCCCGGCGAGTTCGGCGCCGCCCACGTCCGTTGCATATGTGTCACCCACGAACACAGCTTCCGAGCTCTCTACGCCCAGGCGCTCGAGAGCCAGCTTGAAGATCCCCGCGTGGGGCTTTTGAATGCCGACGATTGCTGAATCCAAGATGGCCTTGAAATAACGCGCCAGACCGAGACGCACGAGTTGGCCCTCGAGAGTGCCGATGGAGTTTGAAACGACTCCCAGAAGATAGCCTTGGGCCAACATCCACTCGAGAAAGGCGGGCGTGTCAGGCATCACACGCGACCAGAGTTGGATGTTCTGGAAGTTCTCGATCAGTCGCCGAGTGAGTTCGCCCTTCCCTTCCTCTGAAACACCCAGGCGGCGCATGAATTCGCGAAGATATTCTGACCAATAGTAGTAGTCAATCTGCTCTGGAACTTGACCTGTGCGCATCATCGGCCACAGCCATTCATCCAGTTTTTGTTTGGCCAAACGCTCGGCTGCGAAGAAGTCGTCCGGCGTGGCCGCGTATCCGTGCTCCTTCAAATCGGTGATGACGACCTCGATCCGAGGAAACAGCAACGTGTAGCCGGCATCAAACAAAACGGCACGAATTCGTCCTGATCTCATGTATGCTCCCCGTGATGCAAGTATTATATCAGCACTGCAGATGTAGTCTGTCGATGTTGAAGGTGGCGCAACCCTGGGTTTCCAGTGTCACGCTATGCCCCTTGCCTGTCATTCCGAGCGCTGCGAAGGATCCGACGATCTGCTGAAGAATGACGGCCGGGAACTCTCCCTGCCTGAGAAAGTGGCGCTGATCGGCGAGGGGTTCTCTGTGGTGATGATTTCGATTCGTCACGCCTTCGCGCATCGGAAAGCCCACTGACTCAGCAACACGGGTCCGCACCGCCCGTCCCTGGGAAACCTCAGACACTTTTACCGAATCACCTCCTCTCAACCCAGACTTTTATGACCCACTGAAACTCTCCTGCACACCATTTCGTCTGAGCCCATGTAGTCAATAACACCATCTGAAAGGGTGTCGAGATGGGTCATAGGAAGTTTCAGTACATTTTGTCAGTCTTTTTAATCCTCTCATTTTCGGGCTTCTTTTCCAGTAAGTTGGCGGCCCAAGTTCCCTCCGGCACGATCCGAGGCCAAGTGTCGGATCCCTCCGGGGCCGGCGTTCCGGGCGCCGTGGTGCAGGCGGTCTCTTCTTCAGGGGAAACCAGCTCCGGGGTTGCCAAGGCCGACGGGAGCTATGAAATCCGCGGACTTGCGCCGGGCATGTACACCCTGCGGGCGCAGGCCACGGGCTTCGCGATCTTTGAGCAGCGGAGCGTCGAGATTCCCGCCGGGCAAGGCAAGAAGCTCGACATCGCTCTCGAGCTCGCCGAGGAGAAGGAACAGGTCACCGTCTCCGCGCAAACCACGCAAGTGAGCGTGGCGCCGCAGGACAACGCCACCGCGCTCGTTATCAAGGGTGAAGACCTGCAAGCGCTCTCCGACGACCCGGACGAATTGCAGTCTGAACTCGATGCGCTGGCGGGGCCGTCGGCAGGGCCGAACGGCGGCCAGATTTATGTTGATGGCTTCACTGCCGGGCAGCTTCCGCCCAAGGCGGATATTCTCGAAATCCGAATCAACCACAATCCGTTCTCCGCGGAATACGACAAGCTGGGCTATGGCCGCATTGAAATCACCACCCGCCCGGGCGCGAGCCAGCTACACGGCCAGATTCTGGGCAATCTGAACGACTCGGTATTCAACTCGCGGAACCCCTTCGCGACGCAGGAACCAGGCTATCATTCGGAGTTTTTCAACGGAAGCGTCGGGGATGCGCTCAGCAGGAAAGCTTCGTTCTTCTTCACGTTCTTCCGGCGCGACATTCAGGACAACTCGATCGTCTCCGCTTTCACTCTCAGTCCCACGCTCGTTGAGACGCCGTTCAGCCAAGCGGTAGCGAGCCCCGCTACGCGCACCAATCTCAGTCCCCGCTTCGACTACCAGTTGAGCCAGAACAACGTCCTGACGGTGCGTTACCAGTTCTTTGACAACGACACGCGTAATGGCGGAATCGGCCAGCTCAACCTTCTGACGCAGGGCTACAACACTCACAGCCTTGAAGACACCCTCCAGGTGAGCGACACGCAGGTGTTCAGCGCTAAGACGCTGAACCAGTTTCGCTTCCAATATCTCCACGACGGCGTCAGCCAGGCCGCCAGGTACCTCGAGCCCACGATTTCCGTGTTAGGCGCGTTCACGGGCGGCGGCAATCCTAGCGGCGTCTCTTCCGATACCCAGAACCGCTACGAGTTTCAGAACCTGACTTCCCTGTTTCTCGGCAAGCACACTCTGGTGGTCGGAGGGCGTCTGCGGGACGGCCAGGATTCGAACACCTCCGACGCAAATTTCAACGGCACGTTTACGTTCCCGTCGCTCGCAGCCTATGCAGCGGGACAACCGAGTCAGTTTCTGATTGTGGACGGACAAAAGCTGGCCACCGTCAATCTGCTCGATGTGGGCCTCTTCGCGCAAGACGACTGGCAACTTCACCCGGGAATGACGCTGAGCGCCGGCCTGCGCTGGGAGACTCAGAACGATATTCACGATCATTCTGACTTTGCCCCGCGCCTGGGTTTTGCCTGGGGACTACGTCGCTCGCAGAAGGGGCCGGCGAAGACCGTCCTACGCGTCGGATCAGGCGTATTCTACGACCGCTTCGCGTCCAATCTGGTGCTCAACGCGGAAAGGTTGAACGGCATCAATCAGCAGCAGTTGATTGTTTCCTCGCCCGATTTCTTTCCTAATATTCCGTCCCTTAGCACTCTTGAGAGCCTCTCCAGCACCCTTCCTGCAAGCTATCAAATCGCCCCCAATTTGCGCGCGCCTTACGTCTGGCAGTCGGCAGCGAGCCTCGAGCAGCAAGTGACCAAAAACGCGACGCTCTCGCTGACGTATCTTCATTCGCGCGGGCTTCACCAACTGCTGCTCGATGACGTCAACGCGCCCCTTCCGGGCACGTTCCGCCTGGGTGATCCCGGAGCGGGCGTTCGGCCCCTGGGTGACGCCGTCGGCAACCTCTATCGGTATGATTCCGTCGGCCTCTTCAATCAGAACCAACTGATTGCCAATTTCAATGTGCGGTTGGGGACGCGGCTTTCTCTGTTTGGGTACTACACGCTCAACTACGCTGATTCGGATACGACGGGGAACAATCCCACCGTCGCCATGAACCCGTACGATCTTCTGGAGAGCTATGGGCGAGCGTCCTTCGACGTTCGCAACCGATTCTTCCTGGCGGGTACCTGGAATCTGCCCCATCGCTTTAGCCTGAGTCCCTTCCTGGTCACCGCCTCCGGCACACCATTCAACGTTACAATGGCGCCCGACATATTTGGAACCGGGGTCGTGAACAGCGCCCGCCCTGCCTTCGCCGCGACAGGTGAGTCCGGTGCTGAAATTGTGGCCACACGCCTCGGCACGTTTAACGTTGCGCCGCAGACCAACCAGGCCCTGGTTCCCATCAATGACTTTACCGGGCCCGGCCAATTCACTCTGAATCTGCGCCTCAGCAAGACCTTCTCTTTCGGCAAAGAGGTTACCAGGCCAGCCTCGACTGCCGGCAGTGGCGGCGGCGGTGGATTTGGCGGAGGAGGCGGCAGAGGCGGCGGTGGGGGCGGGCGGGGTGGTTACGGTGGGGGCGGTGGACTCGGCGGCCGCGGAATGGGAGGCGGTGGCGGCGCGGGCGGTTACTTTGGTCCGGGGAATAATGCCGGCGCCAGGCGCTACAGCCTCACCTTTAGCGCTTACGCTCGCAACATCCTGAATAACGTAAACCTCGGCTCGCCCGTCGGTGTGATCGGGTCGCCGCTCTTCGACCAGTCAAACTCGCTGGGCGGCGTCTTCGGCGGTGGCGGCGGGTCCCAGGCGGCCAACCGCCGCATTGACTTCCAGGTGGTTTTCAGTTTTTAGGACGAAGTTCGAAAAGGGAAAACCGAAACTCGAAACACGCGAAAGCTGTCGCTCATGCCGGTCGGCTGACGGGCACCCAGAAGGCATGAAGATATCTGGGAGCGCGGGCATCCTGCCCGCAGCGTGCGTGCAATTGCGGCGCGAAAGGCGGGCAGGATGCCCGCGCTCCCGGATATCTTCAAAGCGGATGAGTGAGCTGAGGGCTGACGGCTCCAGTGTCAGCCCCCGAGCGGCGAGTCGGTCGAACCAGCAACAGCCGTGCTGTTTTGACGAATCACAGCCGATTGATCGGTGTAGTAGTAGTTCGTTCCCGTGGTTCCGACAGTGATGGGAGTGGCGGTTATTGAGTAAGTGTAGATCCGGCCGCTGGCGTCCGGAGTGCCGCTGATGTATGTGAGCTTGTAGCCGCTCTTCACGCTGGATGTGGCCGTGGCAGTACCCCCGGAGAGGATGCTGTCAATTAACCCTGCGCCCGTAGCGACAGGATTGCCGGAGGCGGGCGGACCCAAGTCGCCCAAAGTGGATGTGTAACCTATGCCGTAAGTCGTCGAGTAGTTGATTTCCGCCGTGTTAAGCGTCCTCAGCGATCCCACAGCAGACGCCTGATTGGCGGCCATGCGAGAACGCAGAAGGTTCGGAATGGCAATCGCCGCGATGATCAGAATAATCGCGACAACAATGAGTAATTCGATAAGTGAAAAACCTTGCGCCCCTTTCTTCACCTGAGGCTCTCCCGTATATCAACTTGAATTAATTCTGCAGCGTAAAAGGAAGCATTTTTTCTACCAAATTCTTGCGGCGGAAGAGAACAACTTTATGTCGTTTTCTCCGGGCCACCCTAGCGCCATACTGTCGCTGTCTTTCTGTTTTGGCTGTAGAAAGCTGCCCAACTTTCGTATTCGCACTCGATGCGGATACAAATTGTCTAGTCTCGCCCGCTCTCCTACTACCGGTTTTTGTCCACAGCGCTGACGGATTTTGTCACCCAATTCGGAGTCGAATCGTCGCACCGGCTGCAGTTGTGCCTGCCCCGCTGCGCCGGAGGTCATGGAGTCCCCGCAGACTCGGTGCGGCTGCCCAGTGCCGCCGCGTTGCTCGAGGCTAGAACGATGAATCAGACCGCTGCCTCTTAGGGCTGGAGATGGCAGCATTCCCCAGGGGCTCCATCGGTGCTCGGATCTGGCGGGGGGCCGTTCGCGCGACGACGAAGGATTCGACAGGCCGGATCCTCGCCAACCAGGGGGCGGCGAGGGTTCCCCCTCCGAGTTACCGGGCTTGCCCCCTCCTCGACGACGGACATTCGAGCGGCCCCCCAAGTGGTTCAGTCCCATCGGCCGGAATCGTCCTACACGGCGGCAACGTGCTCGGTATGACGCAAACGTCCCCTGGAGCGCCGCGGCTCCACTCTGGCTCTAAAGTACGAGAAGCGCAATTGCACTAACGTACTAGACCGAAGTTCCCCTGACAATTAGGCCGAACCTCCGGGTCAACCCTTGATTACGCACGGCTTGGCAGGATCGTGATTTTTATTATGTTCCCATGTAATTGCAAATATTATGCTTGACAG
>JBEKLY010000426.1:0-5989 GCA_050010015.1 Terriglobia bacterium | reverse complement strand
CCTGAGAAATTACAGCGGATTATTGAAGCAACCAAACAACACCAAGCAGAACATCCGCCGAAGCGCAAGCGGCGCCGACAGCGCCACAATACTACAAAGAACTAATCGAACGATGTACTAGGGACGCTCTTACTGATTCGCCGCCCGTGCCACAAGTTCATACAGGACCTTCACACCTCGGCGAAGCTGCTCGACGGGCACGCGTTCATTGGCGGCATGCTCGGTTGCATCGATTTCCGGCGTCACTTCCATGGTGTTGAAGCCGTAGCAAGTAATTCCCAGCGGGCGGTACATCTGGCTCTCGGTGTACCCACCGCCCAAGGCGGGCGCAACGATTGCGTGCGGATTGTACTGGTGCACCACCTGCTCAATCAGCCGGTAAAGGCTGGTGTCCGTGGAAGAGGCGTTCGGAGGTTTGAAGCGGTTGGCGGAGGTGATTTGGATTGAGTCATCCGCCAGTACGCTTCGAAGTTGGCCCAGGAACACCTTGGGGTCTTCGTCCGGAAGCAGCCGCACATCAAGCTCCGCGTAAGTCGTGTCGGGAATTACGTTGGTCTGGCTCGAGCCACGAAGGACGGTGAGGGAGACCGTATCGCGTAGGAGAAAATTGTACTCTTCCTCCCGCGTCATGGTTCGGGCGAATTCGGGATCTTGAAGCGCCCTGCGGATATCACGGAACTGTGCAGCCCGTGGTTCGGGTTCGAGCGCGGCGATCACGCGGAAGTACTGCTCGACGGAAGGCAGCAGGTGAATGGGCGGTTGCCACTCCACCACTCGGGCGAGAGTCTTCACCAACCGGTTTGGCGCCGAGTCCGGAATGGGAATCGAACCGTGGCCGCCTCGGCCGGTGGCGGTGAGGCGAAGCCAAAACGGGGCCTTCTCTCCCACACCCACCTCGTAAATTGTTCCCCGTCTCCGGATGATCAGGTTCGAACCGCCCTCCGTGATCAGGTATTCCGCGTTGCGCACCAGTTCCGGATGATTCTCCAATATCCAGCGGCTGCCCGTCCCGTCGACTTCCTCGTCCGAGGTGGCGAGGAAAATCAGGTCGCGCTTCAGCGGCAAGTGGTGACGGGCCGCAATCAGCATCACCATCGCTTGCAGCAGCCCTTCATCCTTCATATCCTGCGCGCCGCGGCCATACATTTCTCCATTCAGTATTTCGCCGGAAAAAGGCGGCAGGCGCCAGCTACTCGGATCTGCCTGCACCACGTCCATGTGGTTCAGCATGATTAAGGGCCGAAGGCTTCCATCACCTTTGAGGACGGCATAGAAATCGGCGCGCCCGGGAGCGTAGGGATAAATCGTGTTGGGAATCCCTGCCTGCTCGAAAAGCCGATGGAAAAACTCCGCCGCAGCCAGTTCGCTCCCAGGCGGGTTCGACGTGTTGATGCGCAGGTACTCGCGCATCAACTGCACCGTCTCGTCCTGGCAGGGCGGCCAGGCGATCGCCCGGAAATGGTCATCAAGCCGGGTTTGAGCGAAGGCCGGAAGAGAGAGCACAGCCACAGCCAGCAGCGCGACGAGCGCTTGAAATCCACTCCCCGAATTCCGTACAGCAGAGGTGTTTTGAAAATCATCCATAATCTGAAGGCCACCCGGCCGAAGCGGGCCGAAGTTCGCTGGTGCAAAGAGCGCTTTGCTGCGCGGCCGATTACTTACGGGCTGGGTACTCACTGACTATAGCAGATGGCAGGCCGGGGGCGAGAATTCAAGCTGCGCCTGTAGTGTTTCAGTTTGAATTTGTGGCGGCGAGTTTACCTCGCCAAATGACGGCGTAGAACCGCCGCTACGCCAGACTGAGACACTAGAAGCTGTTTCAAAACCTCCTGTTCCACTATTTCAACGTGGATGGCCGACTACGCGCGAAGCCGTGCTCCCCGGAGGGGAGGAACTTGAGTAGCCGGGGGTGAAACCCCCGGACCCGACCCCTCACCCCGCCTTCGGCAACCCTCTCCCCGCCGGCGGGGAGAGGGGAAAGGGGGTGAGGGGGGCGACGTTTCCGGGGGCGTTGCCCCCGGCAACTCATGTGCAGCCCCTACGGGGCTGAGTTCTCGCGCGGTGGTCGGGAATCCTGGGCGGCATTCAGTAATCTCTCTTGTGCCGGGCGGTTTTGAGACAGCTTGTCCCCAATATTCTTGCGTTTCTTCGGTCGAAACCCTTATAGTCAACTCGTTGAAACCCACAAAGGACGGGAAATCGTTGTTGGCGAAACCCACCACACCGCGTATCTTCATAACGCTGGCGGGCCCAACCCTGGCGGCGATGGAAGCCCAGGCCAGCCGCTTCAGTTCTGCCAGCGTGGGCTACGAGTTGCGCCTAGACTACCTCCAGAACTTCGCCGACTTCGAAGTCTCGCTTCATCAGACGCTCTCACGTCTGCACCTTCCCCAAGTTATCGCCACGTGCCGAAGGGAGGAGGCGGGGGGAGGCTTTAAAGGCAACATCGAGGAGCAGGGTGCTGTCCTGGCCGCCGCAGTACGAGCGGGTTGCCAGTCAGTCGATATCGAGCTCGAGTCCCTCAAGCAGGCCGGGCCCACTCTGCTGGGGCAGTTCTACCCCGCCAAAGTCATCGCCTCCTATCACGACTTCCGCCGGACGTCCTCCTTAGGCAGTGTCTATCGCCAACTGGCGCGACTTCCGGTGGAGACGGTCAAGATCGCGACGCAGGCTCAACGTCTGCGCGACAACCTACAGTTCCGGCAGCTCCTCAAGTCTTATCACCGCCGCGCTCCGAAGCTCGTGGCGTTGGGCATGGGTGCGGCGGGCATTCCCTCGCGATTGCTGGCGCTGCTTTGGGGTTCGGCCATCACTTACGCTTCCCCGGGAAACCACGCCGTGGTTCCCGGCCAGATCGCGGCGGACCTGATGCGCTCCGTTTACCAGGTGGAGCGGCTGAACCCGCGCACCCAGCTTTATGGCGTGGTCGGGTCGCGCGCCTCTATTTCGCTCTCGCCCGCTATGCAGAACGCGGCTTTCCAGGCCAAGCACGTGAATGCTGTTTTCTTACCTTGCGAGACCGGCCAACTCCCGGACTTCATCACCTTTGCGCGGAAGGCGGGCTTGTCGGGGTTCGCGGTGACCATGCCCTATAAGGCCGCCATGCTGCGGGCGCTCGATTGGGCCGATCCGCTGGCCACGCGCATTGGGGCGTGCAATACCGTGGCCGTCGAGCGTGGCAAGTGGAGGGGCTGGAACACGGACGCCGCGGCGGTGGTCGAGGTGCTCACCAAGCGTTTGCGGCTCTCCGGCAGCCGCATGTTGATTCTGGGCGCTGGCGGAGCGGCCCGCGCAGCCGCCTACGCTTTGCACGCCGAGGGCGCCCACGTGCTGGTCGCCGCGCGCCGCGAGGAAATGGCGCGGAGCCTGGCGCGCGCGGTCGAGGGCGAGGCGGTGTCCTGGGCGAGCGCCGAGGGGCTGGAAGTGGATGCGGTGATCAACGCAACGCCCGTGGGCATGTACCCTCACACGGATGAGTCGCCGCTCGACCTGGCGCGTCTGCACACCCGCGTGGTTTTCGACATGGTGTATTATCCGCTCGCTACGCGCTTCATCAACGAAGCCCGGGGGCGCGGCCTGGTCACGATTTCAGGGCTCGAAATGCTGGTGGCGCAAGGGGCTCGCCAATTCGAAATCTGGACCGGGCTTACCGCCCCACGCGCCTTGATGGAACAAGCGGTGCGGCAAGTCCTGGATCGGTCGGTGAGTTAGTTGTCCGTCGCCGTTGCGCTGAGTCAGAAGTTCGTTTAAGAAATCAGCCCGCAGAGCGGGCGACAGTGAGTAGCCCACGGCGCGAGCCGTGGGTCTCGAGAGCGTACCATCTCCCCTGTCCCCTCTCCCGCCCGGCGGGAGAGGGGCGCCGAAGGCGGGGTGAGGGCTACCCAACCCAGGGCTCACGCCCTGGGCTACTCTATGCCGCCCCTACGGGGCTCAGTTAACTACCTACCGATTACTGACAGCTGAAAACTTCTTTTATGCCTGACATCCAACCCAGCTTCGCCGAGTTTCAGCGCCTGGCGCGCCGCGGGAATGTGCTGCCCGTTTACCGCACGATCGTCGCCGATTTGCTGAGCCCTGTTTCCGCCTACTTGAGACTCTGCCCTGAAACTTCCGTCGGCGCGAGCCATCGAGGCCCCGCAAGTCATGCGCATCCTTACAGCTTCTTGCTCGAGAGCGTGGAGGGCGGCGAGCGTGTGGGCCGATACACGTTTTTCGGCATCGATCCGTTTCAGGTGATTACTTCGCGCGGCGACCGCGTCACCATCAGCCGCGGTGCGCAGCGGACGGTTGAGACCGGCGACATCTTCGAGTGCCTGCGCCAGGTGGGCGCGCGCTATCGCTCCGTGACGCTGCCCGGCCTGCCGCCGTTCACAGCCGGCGCGGTGGGCTTTCTCGCCTACGAAGCGGTGCGCAGGCTGGAGCGGCTTCCTCCCCGCGTCGAAATGGACATTGACCTGGACGACGCGGCGTTCATGTACTTTTCGAATCTCGTCGCCTTCGACCACGTGCAGCATCGCCTTTTCCTGATCGCCAACGTTCTCACGGAAGAGGGTAGGGGCAGCTTGCGCGCCAAGTACGACGCTGCCGTCCGCCAGCTTGCGCGCATGGAGAGCCTGCTGCGCCGTCCGCTCGAGCAGCCGCGTGTGCGCGCGCCGCGCGGACCGTTCCGTGTGCGCCATAACATGTCGCGACGGCGCTATGAAAGCATGGTCGAGCGCTCGAAGGAATACATCCGCGCCGGCGACATCTTCCAGGTGGTCGTCTCGCAACGGCTCGAGGCGCCCGTACGCGTTCCGCCGTTCGCTATTTATCGCGCCCTGCGTGCCGTGAATCCCTCGCCTTACATGTATTACCTGCGCATGGGCGACTCAACCATCCTCGGCTCTTCGCCGGAGATGCTGGTCAAGGTTTCGGGGCGTGAAGTCGAGTACCGGCCCATCGCCGGAACGCGCCCGCGAGGCAAAACCGAGGACGAGGACAAGCGGCTCGAAGAAGAACTGCGCGCCGACGAGAAGGAACGCGCCGAGCACATCATGCTGGTTGACCTGGGCCGCAACGACATTGGGCGGGTGTGCGAGTATTCGAGCGTGCGCCCCCAGGAGATCATGTTCGTCGAGCGCTACTCCCACGTGATGCACCTGGTCTCCTCAATTCGCGGCCGCCTGCGCCCGGACGCGGATAGCTACTCGGCGCTCGCGGCTTGCTTTCCCGCCGGCACGCTCACTGGCGCGCCCAAGGTCCGAGCCATGGAAATCATCGACGAGCTCGAACCCACGCGCCGCGGGCTCTACGGCGGCGCGGTCCTCTATCTCGACTTCTCCGGCAATCTCAACTCCTGCATCGTCATCCGCACGGTGCTCGTCAAAGGCCATCGCGCGTACCTGCAAGCCGGCGCCGGCATCGTCGCTGACTCGGTTCCCTCCCGCGAATACCAGGAATGCCTCCATAAAGCCCAAGCCGTCCTTAAAGCCTTCGAGATCGGCGAGCGAGGGCTGTAGCCGTGGAGTGCGGCAGTGGAGCCGCCGCCTTGGAAAAAGGTCGAAGGCTGAAGGATAAAGGCTAAAGGGTGAAGGGTTAAACCCGAATTCCGAAGTTGACCTTGGCACTCCCGGGCCAACTCTTTGAATCTGAATTGCCTGCCCTGATAACCTCGAGAACTGAACGGGAGTTTGAATTCCTCCGAAGTAACCCCTCACCCGTCCCGCACCGGCTGATGACTACGCCGGATGCGGGACACCCTCTCCCCAAGGGAGAGGGCCGTCAACGTTGATTGATTTCTGCCCTCTCCCTTGGGGAGAGGGTGGCGAGAGTAGCGAGCCGAGTGAGGGGTTTCTTCCCACAGAGCCCTGCAGCTTCGGAATTCGGGTTAAACCGAAGTTCCCCTGACAATTAGGCCGAACCTCCGGGTCAACCCTTGATTACGCACGGCTTGGCAGGATCGTGATTTTTATTATGTTCCCATGTAATTGCAAATATTATGCTTGACAGT
>JBEKLY010000425.1:0-6020 GCA_050010015.1 Terriglobia bacterium | reverse complement strand
CCGCACGGCATCCCCGACATTCCGTTCGTCGATCCGAACTACTACAAAGACCAGTTTGGAGTGGAGGGAAGGACCGTACTACTCACCTTCGGGCTGCTTTCGCCCAACAAGGGAATTGAGCATGTGCTTAATTCCCTGCCGATGATTCTTGCGGAGTTTCCGGATGTTGTGTATGTGGTTCTGGGCGCGACGCATCCCCACGAGTTGCAGGAGCGCGGTGAAGCCTATCGTCTCAGCCTCGAAATCCTGGCCAAGAAGAACAAAGTCGAGAAGAACGTCATTTTCTATGACCGTTTCGTGGAGCTCGAGGAGTTGAAGGAGTTCATCGGCGCGGCGGACATTTACATTACGCCGTATCTCAACGAGGCGCAGATTACCTCGGGCACCCTGGCATACACGTTTGGCGCGGGCAAGGCCGTGGTCTCGACACCTTACTGGCACGCCGCGGAATTGCTGGCGGAAGAGCGCGGTATCCTGGTGCCGTTTGGAGACTCCAAGGCCATCGCGCGCGAAGTTGCCGGCTTGCTCCGCGATGCGACACGCCGTCATGCGATGCGCAAGAACGCCTATAAGCTGGGCCGTGAAATGGTCTGGAACAACGTGGCGCGGCTCTACATGCGCTCCTTCGAACAGGCTCGCCTTCAAGGCGCCGTGCTGTCGCGAAAATTATTCGCTACGAAGACTCTCGACCAGCAGCCCCGGGAGTTGCCGCAAGTGCGGCTGGACCATCTCTCGCGGATGACTGATTCGACCGGCATTTTCCAACATGCAATACTCACGGTGCCGAATTTTCGCGAAGGATATTGCACGGATGACAACGCCCGGGCCTTCATTCTTTCGACACTTCTCGACGAGTTGAAAGTGGAACCGGCACGCCTACGGGCGCTTTCCACCACTTACTTGGCCTTCTTGAATTACGCCTTCGATGACAAAATCAAGCGGTTCCATAACTTCCTGAGTTTCGACCGCCGGTGGCTTGATGAGCAGGGGTCTGAGGATTGTCACGCCCGCGCGCTCTGGGCACTGGGCGTGGGCGTGGGACGCTCCCCGCGTCGAAGTTTCCAGATCATGGCCGGACAACTCTTCGCCCAAGCCTTGCCGGTGGTGACCACGTTTAGTTCGCCGCGCGCCTGGGCATTCTCGCTCATCGGAGTCCATGAGTATCTGCGCCGGCTCGGTGGCGACAGCTTGGCTCAGCAGATTCGCGATACGCTCACCGCACGCCTGATGGATATCTTCGACACAGCCTCTCACGCGGATTGGCCTTGGTTTGAAGAGGAGCTGAGTTACGACAATCCCAAGCTGGCACACGCCTTGCTCCTCAGCGGACACGCCACGGGGCAAAAGGCGGTGTTCGAACGGGGCCTCGGGGCGCTGCGCTGGTTGGTGGGGGTCGAGACCTCCGAAAATGGCTACTTCCAGCCCATCGGCAGCAATGGATTTTATCGACGCGGCGGCGTGCGTGCCACATTTGACCAACAGCCCATCGAGGCTCAAGCGATGGTTTCCGCCTGTCTCGAGGCTTACCGGGCGACCTCGGACTTCTGGTGGTACGACCAGGCGCAACGCGCCTTCGATTGGTTCTTGGGTTGGAACGACCTTGGACTGGAACTCCACTCTGTCAATACGGGCGGCTGCCGTGACGCTTTGCACGTGGACCGGGTGAACGCGAACCAGGGAGCGGAATCGACGCTGGCTTTCCTGCTCTCGCTGGTGGAGGTGCAACTCATGCAAAATGCTGTCACCGTTTTCAACGAGCCGGCTTTGTAGGAACCCATGAAAACTCTTAACGTCAATCGCACGAAAGTGACTCTGTTCCCTGACAGCAAGCGCGTCCTGATGCGGCCCTTTCATTTCATGAGCGGCCGGCGCGCCAGCGAGATTTGCGCCCGCATCATGGCTCTTTCCGAAGATGAGGTCCGGACACAGCTTGTTCAGCTGTGGGCGGAATTCGGTGGACGCCACAAGAACATCCGCGACTTTTTCCGACGCCGATTTGAGGAGGTCCGCCCCTACTTGTTAAGCGACCAGGCACTCTCCGACGAGAGATCGCTGCTGGTGGGTGGGTATTTCACTCATGAGTATTCCGTCGAGGCGGCCGCGTTGTTCAACCCCTCCATCGTGCCGCATCCCGACCAAACCGGTCTCGCACCCGGCTCGCTGCGCTTCGTGCTGAGCCTGCGCGCCACGGGCGAAGGGCATATCTCCTCTATCACCTTTCGCACCGGGGTGCTCGATACCCGTGGGAACATCCTGATCGATATGCCCACCCCGTACGCCCTCGAACCGACACAAGTGCCCCAAGCGGCATTCCGGAAAGACGTGTTCGCCCGCAAGCTGGACGAACTCGCCGCACCAGGCGCCTTCAGCCGGGAAGTCCTGAAGGGCCTGGCAGAATCGTTCACGCTCAAAGACCTGCGCGCCAGCGTCAGCCAGGCTGTAAAGCAATTTCAGGTGCGCGACCTGGAAACCGCAAACGCAGCTCGAAAGACCCTGATGTTGGGGCAAGCGACTTTCGAGGTCCAATTCACCTCGGACGCGGGTTTTTCCGAGCGCGTGCTGTTTCCTGTAACGCTGGTGCAAAGCCACGGAATCGAGGATGCCCGCTTTGTTCTTTTTCAGCATGACGATGGCACGCGCACTTACTACGCGACTTTCACCGCCTATGATGGCAAAGAGATACAGCCCCAGTTCCTCGAAACACCCGATTTTCTGCGTTTCAAATTCGTCACGCTGAGCGGCTCGGCGGTCGAAAACAAGGGCATGGCGCTGTTTCCGAGGAAGATTAAGGGACTCTACGCGATGCTGGGCCGGCAGGACTACGAGAACATCTACTTGATGTTCTCCGACCATTTGCATTTCTGGCGGACTAAGGAACTGATTCTGGGTCCGAGATTCCCGTGGGAATTCATCCAGATGGGAAACTGCGGCTCACCGATTGAAACTGAAGCCGGCTGGCTCGTGCTCAGTCACGGAGTGGGCCCGATGCGGAAGTATTCCATCGGCGCCTTCCTGCTCGATCGCGATGACCCGACCAAGGTCATCGGCCGAGTGGGGAAACCCCTCATCGAACCCAATGAAAACGAGCGGGAGGGCTACGTCCCTAACGTTGTTTACTCTTGCGGAAGTCTTCTGCACGGCCGGCAGCTCATCATCCCTTACGGAACGGCCGATTACGCCACAACTTTTGCGATTGTAACGCTTGATGAAATCCTGGACGCAATGGAATAGCGCGGCGGAATTCGACGGTCGCGCACCACACGGCTCGCGTGAAACCGAATTCCGAAGTTGCGAGGCTCTGTGGGAAGAAACCCCTCACCCGGCTCGCTACTCTCGCCACCCTCTCCCCATGGGAGAGGGCTGAAATCCATCATCGTTGACCGCCCTCTCTCTTGGGGAGAGGGTGGCCCGCAGCCGGCGTAGTCATCAGCAGGTGCGGGACGGGTGAGGGGTTACTTTCGAAGAATCCAAACACCCATTCCGTTCTCGAGGTTACCAAGGCACGCAATTCAGATTCGTCGAGTTGGCCTGGGCGGCCAAATTCAACTTCGGAATTCGGGTTGAAACCTCAAGCGTGCTGCCGACGCTTTCAGGGTCTAATGCTGTGACCCTAAATGGCGCCGTTGACGCTGCCCTACTCGCTCACTACGCGCCTGCCGATAACGCGGCTGGAGGAAGCTTGGTGGATATTCTCCTGCGCCTGGCCGGCTGGGGCTTCGGTGGAGGGGTTTCGTCGGTGAATTCGACCGTCATGAGCCGGGTAGCAAATTTCTTGGGTCCGTGGAGGGGGAAGTCGATAGAGGTGCGTTCGGCGTCCGAATGGGTCACCACACCGAGGCCGTACTGGAAGTGTTTTATGAACTGGCCTTTCGGAAGTGTTTGCATATGAGTCTCCTTTACAGATCGAAGAATTAGTGCGTCTATCCAACTTCGCCCCTGCGAGCGGCTTGCGGGGCTTGGCGCCTTCGGCGGCGCCGGCCCGGGCTATAGAGCCGCGGCTGTGGCCTGCGTCCGGCGTAGACCCAACACGCTTTCTACCGCGCATGCCAAAACGTGAGCGAGTTCATCGCTGGTCATGGGAGGCACAATGAAGTCAAAAGCCCCGCCGGATATCGTGTCCACATAGAGCTTGATATCGATGAGGCGCGACACCACAATGACCTTCACGGGCTTAAGGGCCGCAAGCGCCAGCTTGACGACATCCGCCCAGGTGCCGTCAGGAAGCAGCGCTTCCGTAAAGATCAGGTGGGGTGGGTCGGCCTCTCTTAGCAGCGGCAGAGCTTCCTGGTAGTTTTGCAGCCAATTGACCTTAATTGATCGGCCTTCCAGAGCCTGCTTCAGCAGGCGCTGTGATTCCGCGGGTTGGTGCAACAGGACCGCCGAGATTTCTTCTTTCATGGGAGTTCCCTTCGGTTGGAGCTCAGGCGCCAGGGTCTTCGGCTCCGGGAAATAGATGGAGCGGCCCTGACGCTTCGAGCCATCACTGTACGCTAAAGACGGAACTTGCTTTTGTTTACTTGCCGGGCGTTTTCCAGCAATTCGCGGTTCTTCTCGTTCTCCTGGTTCTGATGCTGAATCCCCCGCTGCGGAGCCTCGACAGTATCCAACCGGATAGCTTCTGCGGTTGCTGAGCGGGCCAGCGCATCCAGTGTTTTCGAGAATGCAATCATTCCAAAAGTCGGTTGATAAGTGGAACGATAGAGGTTAAACGAATACTGGGGGTCTTCCCAACTCTCGATGACGGATTCGCTATCGTTGTAGACTTGCGTCGAAGAGAAGACGATCTCGACGTTAGCGGGCTTGGTGGCAATTCCATACTTGACCGAAATCGCTTCGGTTAGGTCCTCGGTGGTCATGCCTTTCGTTGCAGACGGATCGTAACTGACCAGGATTCGAAAAAGCTCCCCGTTATAAAAACTGAACAAGATGGTCCTGACCGGGTCCTGCGGTGCAGAAAAATTGCTCGCAAGCCAGACGGGCCATTCCAGTTCTTGAAGGAGCGCGGGGCGTTCATGAATTACCTTCGCCTGAGACCCATCCAGGCCTGCCTGTTTTGCGACTGCCGGCAGTGTTTCTCCAAACTGAAAGCCCCGGTAACGGGAAAGATCCGGTCCGCCCATGCCAGGCACCGAAACGGGGACCACTTGTAGCAAACGGTCGGGAGCACCCCGGGGCAGAAACCCCAGGGATTGCATCGGCAGCGGTTTTATAATGACCCCCGCTGCCTTAAACATCTTGACACCTTGCGAGCCGACCAAGGGGGCCGCCAACAGCACGGCCCCTAAAATTGAAACTACCAATCTGCGTATATTCCTCATGGGAGTCCTCCTTCAGGGGACTTGATACCCTGCGAACTCTGCGCCTCGCTTCAGACGGCGGCCAACCCGGCTCGATCCCATTCCGCAAGGCGTTCGTGGAACAGAAACATGCTTTCCTGAATATGTCGCGGATGGGCAGCAACGCTTACGTAAGGCAGCCCCAGGAAACCCTTCGCAGCCACTCGGGAAATTTCCACGCAATTGAACGTGTCCGCTTTGATCTTGGCAATGACCTTCTTAACTGCCCTTTGGGTCGTTTTCTCTGACTCCGAACCGAAGGCCCTCGCATCAACTTCATTCGCCATGTAGAAAAAGGTCCATCCCGCCTCGCTGAGTTTCCGGTCAATTGCAGCGCTGCCCGGACTTTTGACCAGCCTCCAGCCCTTCAAATACGGGTCGCTTTCTAACTGCAAGCCTTCCGGCAAAAGCGTACTGTCCTTGATCAGGATGGTGCCGGCGTTGATTTTCTCTGCCATCAACTTCACCTCTTCCTTCATTATGGCGCTCAGGAACGCTGCGCTTACGGCATCACGGCCGGCCGTCTGCTTGTACTTAATGACGGAAATCGCCGTCATAACGTGGCACTTTGGAAGGGCGGGGCTTCAGCCCAATACTGTTCACTTTATAATTCTGATGCATCGTTCGATCACAATCCGGTCCTTGCTTAGCCTCTGGCGCCGGCGCACGGGGAATTTGCTTTGC
>JBEKLY010000424.1:0-6032 GCA_050010015.1 Terriglobia bacterium | reverse complement strand
GTGCTCATCGATGTAAATCACGGAGTCTGGCAGGACGACCGTTACGCGATTTTCCGCTTCGAAGGCACAGAAGGAGTTATTAAGGGGACCATCGGGCTCATGTACAATTACCCGACGGGCCGTCCGGACACCCTCGAATTCATGTCCAAGAAGAACCCAGGTTACTGGCACTCGGCGCGCCATGACTACCTGTGGATTCCAGACGCGTTCGTAGGGCCGATGGCGTCACTCCAGCGAGCTATCGAGGATGACTCCGAACCGCTGACCAGCGGGGAGGACAACCTAAAGACTCTCCAGATTGTATTCGCGCAATACCGTTCCATGGATGAGGGACGAGTCGTCAGCCCGAAAGAGGTGACGGGCTGATGTGAAACATCACTGCGCGCCCTCTCCTTTGGGCTGGGCATGTCGTAGCCTACGGCGAGTACCGGGTAGCACGGACCCCCAAACCGGGGGTCCGCGCTACCCAGTTAGGCGGGACAGAGGGAGTCACAACTGATTTGCGTAACCTACAACACCAATCGCCACGATCAGAATGGCCACGCCCGCCACGGCCAAGCTGTAGGCCTTGCCGCTCGCACCCTTCCACTCCCCCGTTATGAAGCCCAGGATGTTTGCGGTAATGACCATAGTTGACATCATAATGGCCCAACCCACCGAGATTCCCAAAGCGCCCAGATGCCGGATGCCGGGCGCGTATAGAGAAAAGCCGCCCAGCCACAGAAACCCCATTAATGCCGCCAGAGCCCAGTAGTGGCGCGTGCCCTGCAAGAGGAGTAACCCTCCAGTCTTATTTTTTCTCATAAGCCATACGCAGTAAGCAGCATTGCAAATAAAGATCGGCACGGTGAGTGGCGCCAGGAGGGAATTGCCCGCCATGGACTCTGCCGCGCCCTGCTCGATAGCCCTGCGTATGGATTCTGCGCCGAAGGCGAAGGCCAGGTTCCCGCAGGCAGAGAGAAGTCCGGCAGCGACGCAGATTGCCAGGCCGACAGCGAAAGAACTCTGCGCGGGGTCGCTCTTGGAACTCTGCTCGGGTTCCCGGAGCTTGCCGCCCCAGGAACTCAGGCCAAGCCCGATCAGAACGAGCGACAGGGAGGCGAGCATCAGCAAGCCTTGAGGCTGGGCCAACTTTTCAGGGGCCAACACGACCATGGGGATGAGTGCTCCGGCAGTTGCGGCAAGCCCGACGATTATAGTAAGTGCCAAGGCCATACCCAGTCTACTTACACCCAATCCAAAGGCGATGGCTCCAATTCCCCATCCAAGCCCAAACAGCTCCACCAAAGCCAAAGAGCGCACGGAAGTGTTGGCCAGAACCGTGAAGAGGTGAGGAATGGTCAAGAGCGCGAGCAGCCACGGCCAAATCAGATAACCTGCTGTGGAAAAAACAAGCCAGGTGTTTTCCCAGGCCCATTTCTTAGTAGACTTCATGGGCAGCACGAAAGCGCCTTGCAGAATGCCGGCGGCAATCACAAGCAGATAACCCATCGTTGGTTCCTTTTGGGCTCGCCTTGCGCCATCAAGTTTGCGCACCCACTGCAATAAGCGGAGACTGCCGAGAAGACGTGATTCTAGAAGCTGTTTCAAAACTGCCAGGCAGAGGGGGGATTACTGAATACCGCCCAAGATCCCCGGCGACTGCTCGAGGACTCAGCCCCGCAGGGGCTGAATATGAGTAGCCGGGGGCAACGCCCCCGGGAAACGACGCGAGGCTGGCCAACCCCAGCGGGGTTGACCCCTAAATGGTCGGCCCCTCCAGGGCCGGAATGGGAGGTCGGCCTTCCTTTCCGTGGGTTTCACCCACGGCAACTCCCGGTGTCCCGCTTCGCGGGACATCAAGACAGCGGCAGAATGATTGAAATCAATTCTTATCTTAGCGCTTATGGGGTTTCACCCCCGGCTACTCATTTTGCTCCCCTGCGGGGAGCACGCTTTCACGCGCAGGCGGCCGTCCCTGTTGCAATCCGGTAGAGGAGGTTTTGAAACAGCTTCCAGGGTCCTGCTAAACCGACTCCGTTTGAATCTTAAACACATAGGCATGCTGGCAAGGCTTGTTCTCAGCGACGGATTGCGGGATCTGAATAACAAGGGCTTGGCCATCCTGGCGCCAGTCCAAGGGCTTCTCGACTCCCAACATGAGTACCTTTGACCCTTGCACGGCACGAGCGGAGTTGGTGGTGAACTCTCGCCCAGGCCACCCTATGGTGATAGCGTATACAATATTTCCGGTTTTGCTGCTCGTGAACCACACGTTCGCCCCTTCGCGAAACACCTTGCGTGGCCGGGTATTGTAAATCGCCTCGCCGTTCACCCGGAGCCAGTCTCCGACGTACTCAAGTCGTTCCACAGTTTCGGAGGACCACCGCCCGTTGGGCATGGGGCCGAAACCAACCTCAAAATTACCGCCCTTGGCCGTTACTCCGATGAGATTATCCAGAATCCATTCCGCCGGTTTGTAAATGTCGTTGGGCCGGTAAGAAAAGGCCGTGCCACAGGGATAAATGACTTTCCAGAGACCGTGAGAGAAACCCTCGGGCACTTCGCGCTCCGGCGTGTAGTAGTCCCCATAGGCTCCGATGCCTCGACCTCTGATAATGATGTCGGGTTGTTGTTTTCTAACCATCATGGTGACTTCCGCGATATCTTGGGCAGCCTCCCGCGGCCAGCCGATATCAAAATCGAGGTAATCAATCTTGCCGTAGGCGGTCATCAACTCACTCACCTGCTCGCGCTCGTGATCGATGAAAGTCTGCCAGCGCTTCGGATCAGACTCCTTCGTGAAATGGGGATCGTAGTACAAGTTAAACGGATCCCAGGCAAAGGCCGGATCGTGCCAATCGACGTGCGAGTAGTAGAAGCCAATCCCCATGCCCTTTTTCTTGCCGGCCTCCACCAGGCTCCCCACGATGTCCTTCTTATACGGTCCATCAACGATGCTGTAGTTTTGAACTACCTTCTGGTAGTATTCGACCCCGCCGGGTCCGTAACCCTCGGGGCTCAACTTGATGGATTCCTGAGTGGTTTTTGTGGGCCACATCGCAAAGCCGTCATGGTGTTTGGTGGTGAAGGTGAAATACTTCAGTCCGCTTCGCTGGAAAAAGTCCATCCACCCGTCCGCGTCGAACTCCGTGGGATCGAAGAACTGATATAACACGTTGTACGCGTCCCAAAAACGACGGTCGGCTCCCGCCAATGCCCAGGAGGCGTCGCTTCCAATAAGGCAGTAAAGGCCCCAGTGAATTCTTATTCCGAACTTCCGATCCTCAAATGCCTCGATGGCCGCTTGCGGCGCATGATGATAGCTGGGATCCACGCTGGTCGCCCATCCCCGCTGCATCGCCTCCCTGTCTAAGGCTTTGTTTAGCTTGCGGAACTGACTTTCACCGTCGGGTGGTTCGGCAATGATCTGCCCTGTCGATTGACCGAGCGAAGGAATCGCTCCTCCGCGCCCTCCCAGAACCAAAGAGCTCGTGGCCAATGATTTCGTCAGAAAATGTCTGCGCTGCATAGTGATATCACCTCCATGGTAGGGGCGACCGTAAGAGTTGTGCTTCTTTCACGGTTGTGCTATGCCGCTTAAGGCATTAGCGGCAGACCCATCATCACCCGGCACGAGGACAGGCCGGAGCGGACCCACCACAAACCAGATTATCAACAAAGCGATCATAGGAATTGAGCCGAATCCAACGAAAACCGGTGCGAACGAAAAATGGTCAACCAGCCACCCTGTGATGAGAACAAACATCATGCCGCCAAACCCGGATCCCATTCCAGCCAGGCCCCAGATAGAAGCTACGACATTCTTGGGATACACATCCGCCGGAAAGGCGAGCATGTTTGCGGAGACCCCCGTATATCCCAGCATCGCGAGGGAAACGAGCCCAATCGACACGCTGGTCTGGCGAACCAACACGGCTGGAATGGCAAAGGCCATCATCAATATGAAAACCGTAACGGCAGATTTTCGCGCAATGTTAACCGAAAGTCCGTGGCGCAGCAAGAAGCCAGAGAGCCAACCCCCTATGATGTTGCCCGAGCCTGCCACCAAATAAGGAATCCAGGCGAATTTCCCAATCGACGCCAAATCAAGATGTCGAGCCCGCTTGAGGTATTCTGGAAACCAGAATACGTAGAAGTACCACACCGGATCCAGGAACACCTTGGCCACGGTAAAGCTCCATACGAATCGCTGGCGGAACAAAGTCCAAGGAGCAGTTGGTGCGGTGGTCACTTCCGCTTTGACTTCTGGCGGGACCCGATAAATAAACAACCAGAGAAATACCCACAGCAGGCCTGTAAGGCCAACCGCCAGAAACGCCGCACGCCATCCCGATTTCAACACGATTAAGACTACAAGCGGTGGAGTGATAATTGCCCCGAACGCGGCTCCACTGTTGAAGATGCCGGAAGCCAACGCGCGTTCCTCGACCGGGAACCATTCCGCCACCACCTTGACGCTACCCGGCCAGTTTCCAGCCTCTCCCATACCCAGAAGGAAACGGTACAGTCCCAGCGACCATGCTCCCGTCGCCAAGGCCTGAAGCATGGCCGACACCGACCACCACGCCGTCGTGAGAGCGAATCCCACACGCGTGCCCAACCGGTCAATTAACGGTCCTGAGATGCCGTTCATGATGGTGTAGGCCAGCATGAAAGCGAAAATCACTCGAGAGTAGGCAACAGCACTCATGTGGAACTGGTCCCTCAGAACGGGGACCACCACGGACAAGGCTTGGCGCTCCATATATGTTATCGCCGTGGCCGCAAACGCCATGCCGATCATCAGCCAGCGCAACCGCGAGGGCCCGGATTTCATTAGTGTTCTCCCGGTCACGTGCACTCACCACCCCCTAACCCCCCCTCGGAAAGGAAGGGGTAGGAGCGCTGGTTGTAGAGAATCGGCTGGGAATAGGGTCTGTTCACGGCCCTTCCACAATCGACTGGCCTCGTTGGATTATGGAACGCAATTCTTGCTCAACTTCTTCAGGAGGGTCGAGGAGTGGAGGGCGCACGCCACCGGCTGGCCGGCCAACCACCTTTAGTCCCGCCTTGATCAACGAGACCGCATAACCCTGCGCCCTGTCTCGAAGTTTAGCGAAGGGAAGGTAGAATTCCTTCAGTAACTTTTCCCGCAGGGAGTTTTCGCTGCTGCTGAGCGACTCGTAGAACGCCGTGGCGATACGCGGGGCAAAATTAAGGATGGCGGAGGAGTAGCTCGAGACGCCGACGCCGCGGAAGGCCAGCGCTGACAGTTCCGCCGTGGGCAGCCCACCCATGAACGCCAAACGCGTACCCACAATTAGGCGCATACGCATCAGGCGCTCCATGTCTCCAGCACCGTCTTTGAATCCCACCACGTTGGGAATCTCGGCCAATCGGCCGACCGTTTCCGGCGCGAAAATGGCATTGTCGCGCTGATAGATGATAATCGGAATGTGGGTGGAGGCGGCGATTCTGAAGTAGTGCTGATACAAACCCTCCTGCTCGGCATGGACGAGATAAGGAGGCAGCACCAACACCCCATCCGCGTTGGCCTCCTCGGCGACCTTTACAAATTCGCAAGCGAGCTTAGTACCATAGCCCACTCCGGCAATCAGCGGGAGCTTCCCTTGGGTCTCTTCAACGCCAGCCTTCACCAGGGATTTGTATTCTCCGAGGTCCAGCGAAAAGAACTCGCCCGTGCCGCCACAGATGAAGACGGCGGCCGGCCGCGCCGCGGCTAGATACTGTATCTGCTCGCGGAATCTTGGCAGGTCAATTTCATTAGTCGCGGTAAAGGGAGTCACCGAAAACGCAAAAAGCCCCTGCAGTTTATCTCGCAATTCTTCCGCAGAACTATTCACCTGAATCTCTCCTGCCGGATAGCGTTCACAACACAGTTCCCGTCTTCGCGGGAATGAAGGGGCGCGCCCCATAAGCGTTCACTTAACGCCTCAACTGGTCAAGTGGTGGCAATTTGGGTCTCGTTCGCCACTAAATTCAGGCCCGGAGGGCCGACAGGGAGTAGCCCACGGCGTGAGCCGTGGGAC
>JBEKLY010000423.1:0-6444 GCA_050010015.1 Terriglobia bacterium | reverse complement strand
TCGAACTGACACCGCTAACCCCTGCACCGGCACCGACTTCACCCTAAAGGGGTCGGTGATCACAACGACGATTTTCGACGGAGCCCTTCGCTTGTCATTCTGAGCGGAGCGAAGAATCTCGCTCTGCCGCTCAGGGTAAACTCCGCGAAGAGCCTGTCCTGAACGACGTGAAGGAATCTCGCTCTGGGTGCTCAGGGTAAACTCCGCGAGGAATCTCGCTCTGAGTGTTTTCAAGGCAGTGCGAGATTCCTCGTCGCCCGCGGCTCCTCGGAATGACAGCAAAAACGAGTTCGCACACAGCCTCGTGGGGAGAGGGTGTCCTGAGGCGGTGGGTTTCATCAGTCCGCCAGTTGACGGAGCCGGGTGAGGGGTCACTTGCTTCTTCGTCGCGTTCGGAAAGAGCGAATTCTTCAAATGGCAAGCGGCAAATGGCAAAATCCGGTAGTGTCCTAATTTGGCGCGTAACGCCGGCTTCCAGCCGGCAATGGAGCCGCCAAGATGGCGGCGCTACGACCAAATTAGGACAGCACCTAAAATTCAATGGTTTGCAATTTGCCGATTTTTCAAATCCTAAACCATTTGCCATTTGACCTTTGCCATTTGCCGTTTGAATTGCTTTTAGCTTTGGTGTTTGCGTTCTGACTCTCGCCTGGCTCCGATGATCCTCGAAACGACCCCTCACCGGTCACGCTCCGGCTGACGAAGTGGCGCAGGCACTCCTGCCTGCGAGGAGGCGCGCCATGCGCCAGCCTTAGAGACAGGCAAGAGTGCCTGTCCCACCTCCCCAAGGGAGAGGCCTGTCGGCGCGGGTCTGGCGGGCCGCGGAAACGTAAGGTTGTAGGGGCGGTTCGCGAACCGCCCCTACTGCGTTGCGTGGACCCCGAATGAACAGAGGCCGCAGAGCTGCGCTCTGCGCCAGCCCGCGCCAACATCTTCTGGCACCACGGAAATCCGAGGTTTTCCCGGAGGTTCTTCAGGATGGATAAGGCCGTGCGGTCTTCCAGCTTTTGTATGATCTGGGACGGATCCGACTCAGGGGTGGGCCAGAGAAGCGCATGAAAATGCTCGGGCATGACTACGTACCCCATAATCTTAAAGCCCAACTCTTGCCGCAATTCCCCCAAAGACGCAACCCAGTGGTCCCTGAAACGCACGGAGTCATATACGCGCGCGCGTCGGTAGGTGCTTCTGGTCAAATAGTGAAGGTGACTAAAACCGTAATAGTGCTTTGGGTTAGACACGGGGTGATTATACGCTCAGTTAGGGCGCATACATCCCGACACAAAACGTCGGGACGTATGCGCCACCCGTGTATGCGCCACCCGCGGAGCACGGACAGGTCATGCAAGTGGTAAAACCGCCAGCTTGACCACGGCCAATCGCTGGGGCCGAATCGTCGAGCTGGCCGCCCTCTCAGGCAATCCATGACGTGCGGCTCTGCCACCTGCGGTGCGGCCAGCCTCCAAAGTTGCGAAAGAATCAGAAAGCTCAAAGCAGAGTCGCTGAACCGCAGAGAAAGGGCATTTTGCGATCAATCCTCATCGCCTCTGAGGTTCGAGTTTTATGCCGCAGAGATAAATTGAGCCTTGAACGGGCTCTAATCGAACTGAGAGAGAGCCTGCCTGGATATTCACAGGCAGGCTGATTTGCAGCACCCGATCTCTCCCTCCCGCTTGGCGGACCACGTCGATGCGCTGAAGCACATCGATTGCCCCTTCAGACTCCGAAAGACTCATGTCTAGAAGGCTATTCTCTTCCGCCTCGCGGGACGGGCACAACAAGAGCAATCGCAAATTGTAAACGCCCGGCAGGAGAGGCTGGTCCGCAATCGTTGTCACACGCAGAGCGATGGTTGTGCTGCTTGTAAGTCCCGACTGGCAGACCTCCCTCAGATTCTCAGGCGAGGCCAGTGGCGGCGAAGACAAAGTGAAGGTCGCGTGCTGAGTCTCCTTCTGACCTTCAGCCTTCCATAGCTCGCCCTCCGCACCCAAATAGAACGTATAGTTGCCTGGCCCTTGCGCCAAGGCTTCATGCTCAGTCGGCTCGAAATGGCGGCGAATCGTCTCCATTCCCAGAGCCTGCCGTTGCGAGATCATGTAGGGCAGCCATTTTAAGTTCATGGCGACGAGAATGCCCATCTCTCCGCGGGTCGGCTTCCCTCGGGATGCCGCCCGCGCGTACTCGTCCAGCGCTAACTTCGGATCACCAGACGCCAGCGCCTCGCGCGAACCCTCCACGTCCTGTTTGCTGAGCAGATCCATGGACCGTTCCCACGCCGAATGGCACTCGTAGAAGGCAACCGTGAACCGTTCCAAGTCACAGTAGTAGTTCAGCGCCTCCAAAGCCGCTGGAGACAGCGCGTCTGTGGAGATTCCATTCAGAATCTCGATTCGTCCCCGGCACTCAGTAATCACGCGTTCCGGTTCTTCGAGAGGACGATCTATGAAGCGGTCGGTAGTCTCGCGCCCGAACATTGGAGCTTCGGTGATCCAGCGAACCAGATAGTGTGTTGCCAGCTGGTGGGCGGCCTGCCCGAAAGTGCGTTCAGCCATATCGCCGCAAGTGACCTCGAGGGGTTCATCCCTGGTGTTGTTCCATACCTGCTGCGCCAGGCTTTTGAAGTACAAATCCAGCGGCCGTGTGGTCCAGTGAATAATTCCGTAGCCGGCGCTTCCGCTCTGCGAGAGCAGCGAAGTAAAGCGCGAGAAGGGAGTATAGGGCCGCCCCACGAAGGTGCGATCGTCATGATGAGCCCACACGATGGGAACCACCTTGCGGTTCTTGCTCGCAGATTGAAGGGCGCGTTGCACCTCGTCAGTGCCTATCCCGATGTAGTAATCGAGCGGCACGAACATGACCTCCGAGGGGAAGAAGGCATTGGCCGCCCGGATCCATGCGTAATTCCAACTGCCCAGCGCGAGCTCAACGTCGTTTCTCCCCATCTCGTCCAGCGCCTTTCGGAACGCGCCCCGAATCTTGTTGACCGCAAACAGGCTGGGAGCCTCGGGATCAGCTTCGAGACTCGGCGCTTTATGGCTCAGCGCCTCCTGAAACTCCGCCCGCCATGGCAGCGGAAAATTCTGGATCTTGAGGCTGCACCACGGCGTGTTTCTGCCGGCGCGAATCCAAATAGCAAGGCGGTCAATTTCCGGGTACGCGCTCAACAACGCTTTAATCTGGCTTCTGTAGTACTCGTAACCCGCCGGAGCATCCGGGTTGGCAAGGCGGAATCCGCCATTCTCAAATACAGCGTCCTCCGGCAGGGTGGCGATGACGTTCTGGGGATTGCTGGATTCGGTATCCACATCGAGAGCGAAGATCACTTTGAGGCCGTGCTGCGCCGCCCGCGCAAAGACCTGTTGCATCAGGGAAACAGTGGCCGGAACTCGCTGCTCTTCCGGCGCCAATGCGGCTTTCGCGCCAAACACCGGCCCGGTGAAAATCTTGTCTCCCCCGATGATCCTGCGCACGTCATTGACATGCTCGGTTCCCCAGTCGCGGCCCCGGGCGGAAGTGGCCAGGTAGCCAACCGGTTTGCTTTCTCCGTTGTGCGCAAAAGTAAACATGGGATTGTTGCCGTAAGCGTGTACCATGATCGCGGAAAATCTCATCCGCGACACTTGGGCGATCCAATCCTCCCAATCCGCAAGATCCCACATCGAACAACTGCTCAAGAAATTGTGCCACGTGAATGCAATTCTATCAGCCACAATGGGGTAATCGCTCAGCCGCCAATTCTCGAATCGAATGGGATCGCGGGAAGGCTGCGGTCTCGCATTGTAGGAAAGATAAAACCCGTAGCCCAGCGTCTCGAGCAACGCGTAAACCGCACTGAGCGTTGCGCGCTCATCAACTCCGGCCACAATGCCTTCCCGATAGTCTCCGGCCTCGTACGCGGAAATGGCATAACTTCCTGGGCGAGAAACCAGATCTTTTGAAAGATGCTCGCCAATTTCGGGTAGTGATTGCAAAGTGCCCAATAGGATTCGGGTCTCTGAGTTCGACCGGGAGTTAACGACGGGAAAGCGATTTGCGGGATAAAGCAATTGGAAATGCTCGGATAATTCCCTGGCCGCCAACCTTTCCACCGGTGAAGCCCGTGGGCCGATTACAATGGGAACCTGCGCATCACCCAGGGCAGGTAGAGGCTCGAGCCGGGACTTCGCGCCGCCATCGCACAAGAGCGCCGACATTCCGATTTTTAAGAATCCTCGCCGATCCGGCATGTTGTTCTCGCCAGCCCGCCGCACGACAGCGCTCGCGTTACGACTTCCTGCGCAGGTCCAGTACGGCTTGCGAAAAGCCTTCGATCCGGTTGTTGGCCAGCGTAATCTCCTCCGCCTCCGATCCAATGCGAATCCCCACACGCTTGCCCGCCGCCTGTGTTTCGCGGATCTCGTTCTCTCGGATTGTGATGGCCTTCGTTTGACCCTGAATATCAACTCCGATGCCCTGCTCCTGGGCAAGCCCGAAAATGCGGTTCTTCTCAAGGCAGTTCCGGTTGCCTTGGAATGCGGGCCCCGGCTCTTTTCGGAATAGAATGCCTACCTCACCGCTCGCCCGGATTTCGTTGTCGCGGATCACGTTGTCCGTATCATGGTGCCCGATCGAAACGCCGTAGAGCCTGCTACCTTCGATATAGTTGCTCTCGGCCAAGCCCCATCTCACTACCCAGCAGAAGAAGAGGCCTTGCTCGTTGCCCACCATCCGGTTCCTGCGGATGATCGTACGCTGGGAGCCTGAGCCGGGATGGAGACCCAGACCGGAGTGGTCGTGGCTGTAGCAGTCTTCCACCAGCACGTCATGGCAGATCTGCCAACTGATGCCATCGCCGTTATAGTTGCGCGCCGTGACCTTGCGCAGGGTGATCCGATTGCAGTCCTGCATCCAGATACAGCCAGCGTAATTGCCATCCAGGTTTTGGTTGTTCGCTTTGTTGCCGTCCAGCGCAATATTCTCGATGGTGACGTCCGCGATGTTCTCGCCGCTGAACAGGGGAAACAGGGTTTCCAGTTTTGGCTCGCCCTGCAAAAACACGTCCTCCCGCAATGCCCGGTCGAGCTTGAACCGGTTGCCGTCGCGGGCCACCAGTGTCCGTTTGATCACCTTGAGCTCGCCCTTATCTGGGTCCTTCACACGAATGCAGATCCCGTCGCCAATCTGAAAGCCGCGGGCGTCTGCAAACGTAATCTCCTGGTCAAACCAGTCGGAATCATCGGCAAGCGTGGCAGCCGCCGAGGGTTCCTTGAAGATCACAGAGTCAAGCCCGCTGCCGAGAATTCGCACCCGGTTCTGCAGGTAAACGGCGTTACGGAATCGGTAGACGCCAGGCAGAACCTTTACTGTTCCGCCCCCGAATCGCGCCACCCAATCGACGGCCGCCTGAATCACCTTTTCGTTAGTGCCCACAAGGTCAGCCCTTTCAGGGCCGACCGTCAGGGTCAAGCGCTCGGACCAGTTCGGCTCCACCGCATCGCCCGACGTCGCCCGCGGTTTCGTGATACGCAAAGCATGCTCGCCGTCAGCTGTCGCGACCGCGGCCAGCGCGGTGTCCCCAATCGACAGGGCGGTCAAAAAGCTGGTCATGGCTTCACGACGATTCATAGTAGCACCTCCGGCCTCAGATTATACGCTCACCGAAACCTGATTCCGGCGATGACTAGAAATCTTTAAGTCGAAAATCTGGTGTCAATGAGTCAAGTTCTTGCAGTGCAGTAAAGCCCCTGAAAGGCGCGTCGTTGGGCTGGGGCGAAGCCCCGTTAGTGTCCTGAGTCAGAAGTTCGTTTACAAAATCTGGCCACCGCTTCGAGGAATCCGAGATAGGCTGCAGGCCCTCCACACTGATGGAGTAGATCGTCATCTCGAAGCGCCGGCCTCCGGGCAAATCCAGGGCCTCGGCGCGCTTGGCCATCCATCCGAGCGTCACCAGTTCGGACCACAGGGCTTCATTAGCGCTGCCCGGACCGGTCGTCATACTGCTTCCAGGAGTCTCGGTGCTCGCCGCAAGTACCGAGAGATCCGCATCGCTCATCTGCCGCATGCGTTGCAACAAAGCCTCAACCTGCGCCTGCGTTGCCATAGTGTTCCTGCCTCTCCGCGCCACGTAAGCCAAAATCACTAACCAGCCGATAGTCGCAAACCAGTCCAAGCCTTCTCGACAGCGGGGAGGGACTGCTTGCGATTCAGCACTCCATGATTGATGCCCAAGCCAGCCCGAAACAGAAGAAACCCGTCCCGCTGGTCTCAGGGTTCGGAAACTGGTCCGGGTCTTCGAGGTTCACGCACCACAGGCCATCGGCTCAGCCACTACCAAAGGAGAGTCGTAATCGAGAGCGCCGGGAGCGATACTTCAACCGAGCGGCCCTTCGACTCGAGCGCGATATTTGTTTCTTTCCGGCTGCTGTTCGTCAGTTCCGCCACCATGTTGCCCTGCGGCGTACGGAA
>JBEKLY010000422.1:0-6077 GCA_050010015.1 Terriglobia bacterium | reverse complement strand
GCACCAGACAGGGACGTGTCTTCCTAATCTCTGACCCGAGACTTGGGTCGAGGCGCACCCACCACACTTCGCCGCGCTTTGGCGCCGCTCCAGGGCTCGCGGATCTCGTCGGGAATGGCATCGAATTCCTTCTCAATGGTTCGCACCTCGAGATTGCGATTCGCAACTTCACAGGCGCGGACAAGCCTCACATCTCGCTCCTCGAGCTTCTGAGCGATGGCCTCGGCCAAGTAGCGGGAGCGATGCCTGGCCGCAACGCGCTTAACAAACCGGTCAGCCAAGTCAGTCGGCAATGTAAAAGTCATCTTTCGTGTCGCCATATATACATATTACCATACTCACTTGCCGTTACGCGCCACCCACAACCTCGGCGAGCTGCTCGCCGGCGTAGCGCACCTGTTCGTCGGTCATCTCGGGGAAGAAAGGCATGCTCAAGACCCGCGCGCAAGCGTGTTCGACATGCGGGAACCTGCCGGGTCCGAAGCCGAGAGTTGCGAAGGCGGGCTGCAAGTGGATGGGACAAGGATAGTGGATCGCGGTGTGAACCCCCCGAACTTCGAGGGCCGAGCGCACCGCGTCGCGGCGGTCAACATAAACGGTGAACAAGTGGTAGACGCGTTCATCACGAGGATCATCGTGCAGGATCTCGACATTGGCGCCCTCTAAGATCGTGCGATAGAGATCGGCAATTTCCTTGCGGCGCGCGTTCCACTGTTCGAGGCGCTTCAGCTTGATCCTGAGCACCGCGCCCTGGAATCCCTCCATACGGTAGTTGTACCCGATTCTCTCATGTGTGTAAGGCCCGCTCATCCCGTGGTTGCGCAGCGATCGCGCCAGCTTGGCGATTCCGGGGTCATTGGTCGTGAGCGCTCCGCCTTCGCCGTAAGCGCTTAGATTCTTGCTCGGATAAAAGCTGAAAGTGGCCGCGTGGCCGATGCTTCCTACTCGCTTGCCGCGGTAACGCGCGCCGTGCGCCTGGCAAGCGTCCTCGATGACGGCCAGGTTGTACTTGCTCGCAATCTCCAGGATTGGCTCCATGTCCGCGGGGCGGCCATACAAATGAACCGGAATGATCGCCGTGGTCCGCCTGGTGATAGCGAGGTCGATGAGGGCAGGATCCAGATTCGCCGTTGTGGCATCGATGTCCACGAAGACCGGCGTCGCGCCCACGTAGGAAATCGCCGAGGCGGTGGCGATGAAGCTGTTCGGAGTGGTAATCACTTCGTCGCCCGGCTTCACTCCCAGAGTAAGCAAGGCGACGTGCAGGGCGCTGGTTCCGGAATTCAGGGCCACGCAGTAACCGGCCTCGCAGTAAGTGGCGAACTCTTTTTCGAATTCAGCCACCTCTTCGCCCAGAACAAAGGCTGCGTTGCTGCAGGCGTGCTCGAGAGCCTGCATGATCTCATCGCGTAGGCCCGAAAACTGTTTCTTCAAGTCAAAATAAGGGACCTGCATGGGGAACCTCACGCACGACATTCAAGCAATCGAAAGTACTGTCCGGAAGGCGAGAAGTCAAGCAGGGTAAACAAGAGTCCACAGTTGACAGTCAACAGTCGACAGTCTCAACCCCTTGACAGGTCGTTGGAGAACACCTGCTCCCGCTGTCATTCCGAGCGCAGCGAGGAATCTCGGTCTGAAACGATGGCAGTGCGAGATTCCTCGTCGCCTACGGCTCCTCGGAATGACACACCTATTGGGTTTTTCCGTAGCCTGCTGAGGCCTGACAACACCTTCGGCATGAAAGATGTTGAACGGGGCGCAAAGATGTATATTAATGGGTTTGAAATGAAATCATCCTCCTCACTGCGCCTTCTCTTGCTTGCCTTTTTGCTCATAGGCTTATGCTTGCGAGTCGGGGCGGCGTTGCGATTCCCGACTCAGTTTCACGCTGACGAGATTTTCCAAACTCAGGAGCCGGCGCATCGCCTGGCGTTCAGCTATGGAGTCGTCACCTGGGAATGGAGACGCGGCGTCCGGTCCTGGGTTTATCCCGCCTTCCTGGCAGTCGTGATGCGGGCCACTGCCTGGATGGGGCCCGGGTCCAGAGGCTATGAGCGGGGAATGGTTATTGTGCTTTCCCTGATGTCCCTCACCACGATCTGGTTCGGCTTCGCTTGGGCCAAGCGTGCGGGCGGGATCGAAGCGGCACTGATCGCCGCGGGAGCTTGCGCCTGCTGGTACGAATTGGTCTATTTCGGGCCCAAGACCCTGAGCGAACCCGTGGCCACAAGCGCGCTGCTTCCGGGCTTATACCTGGGAATGTATGGAGAAGAACTGGGAGAGAAAAAGCGCCTGCTGCTGGCTGGAGCGTTCTGCGGGCTCGCCATGGCACTCCGGATCCAGCTTGCGCCCGCCGTGGGCTTCGCGCTTCTCTATTTTTGCTATCCCAATTGGCGAAAGCGCATAGTGCCCCTCGCGGCAGGGGCCCTCGTCCCAGTGCTTGCTTTCGGCTTGGTCGATCAGTTGGTCTGGCTGCACCCGTTCCATTCCTACATCAATTACATTCGGGCGGACCTGGTCGAGGGTGGCCACGGCTACGGCGTGCAGCCCTGGTATTGGTATCTGGAAATGCTGTGCACCCATCTGGGCCCGCTGGTTTTCCTCGTCATCATGGGTCTTCGCCGGAGCCCCTTTCTCGGCTGGGAAGCGCTGATTATTCTCCTCACGCATAACTACTTCGGCCATAAGGAGGTGCGTTTTCTCTACCCGATGGTGCCATTGGCAATCACCCTGGCCGCTCTTGGCTTCATGGAAGTCTTGCCGGCGCTGAACGCGCGGCGCAAAACGCCGTTGTCGTCCAGGGCGATCGTGTTAATCGGCCTGGTCTTTTGTGTGGGCAGTTCCTGCTTGCTTATCCGCCAATTCGATTGGTCACGAAACTCCGGCACCTTGGCCGCTTTCGATCGACTCAGCCAAGACCCTTCCCTGTGCGGCGTGGGACTCTACAGGGTCGGCTGGTATGACACCGGAGGCTATGCGCACCTGCACAAAAACGTCCCCATGCTGCTCTTTGGGCGCGCCTCCGAATTGGAGGAACAGGCGCAGAGCGTTAACGCCATAGTCACCTACGGAAATCTGCCTGGGAAGTTGGACGGCTTCGAACCGGCAGGGTGCTCAGGCGGCGTGTGCCTGTATCTCCGGCAGGGCCCCTGCACTCCGCCCCGCCCAGACAATGAGATTAACTGGGTGCTGTGGCTGAATGGGAGTTAAGACGGCAACTCCGCCTCCGTGCTCCAAGGTGTGCTACACTTTGCGTGTCGTGATCTCGATCGGCGCGCGCCCGCCTTGCATCCAGGAAGTGTGCAGGGTGGGGCACGACGACACGCCGGCACACCACGCTTTGATCTCCTCCTCACTGAGAAAGGGGTGGAGCGGTGGTTCAGTTTTGAATCGATCAGGCGGACCCTCTCATGTCCATTGCATGCTCGATGGGGATCATGGCCTATAACGAAGAGGCCAACATCGGCCGGATGCTGGAGGCCGTCGTATCGCAGCGCTTGACGACCGTAAACGTGGCGGAGATTGTCGTCGTTGCCAGCGGCTGTACGGACCGCACGGAATCTGTCGTGAACGCCTGGGCGCGCCGGGATCCGCGCATTCGCCTGATCGTGCAGGCGCAGCGAGAGGGTAAGGCCTCCGCCGTCAACCAGTTTCTTCCCCAGGCGCGTGAAAAGATCATGGTGGTTTGCAGCGCTGATCTCGTTCCCGACGCCGGCGCCATCGAAGAATTGGTGGCGCCCTTTGCCGACCCGGCTGTGGGCATGACCACCGGGCGCCCCGTGCCCGTCAACGACCCCGGGACTTTCATGGGGTTTGCCGCCCACATGCTCTGGGAACTGCATCACCAGATCAACTTGCGTCACTTCAAGGCCGGAGAGATGATTGCCTTCCGGAACATCTTTGAACGCATTCCCTACCACACCGCGGTGGACGAAGCAAGCATCGAGCCGGTCATTCGCGGTCAGGGCTACGAGGTCCGCTACGTGCCGGCGGCCGTGGTCTACAACAAAGGCCCCCTCACGGTCGCGGATTATCTCCGCCAGCGCCGCCGCATCTTTGCCGGACATCTCGCGGTTCGGCACACACTGGGCTACAGCGTCAGCACCATGAGCGGGTGGAGAATATTGCGGGTTTTATTTCCCCGGCTCGATTGGCGGCCCCGCCGTTTTTTCTGGACCTGGGGAGTGGCAGCGCTGGAAGTATACGGGCGGTTCCTCGGCAGGCGGGATTATTACAAGCGGCGCGACCAGCGCGTGTGGCAGATCGCCAAGACGACGAAAGACCTCACCTCCCGAATATAGGGCCAAAATGCATTCCATGGTCGGCGTTTTGCTGCGCATTCCGGCGTTTAAGCTCTTTCGCCGCTTTGGCCGGCCGCGCATGCTGCCGCTCAACCTGACCCTCTCCCCTTCCCCGAAGTGCAATTCGCGTTGTCTCACCTGCAATATCTGGATGAAGCGCGAGAATGAACTGACCCTGGAGGAATGGCGCAAGGTGCTGGCTTCCCTTGGCCGCGCGCCCTACTGGTTCACAATCAGCGGCGGGGAACCCCTGATGTATCCGCACGTCGTCGAACTCGCCGAGTCAGCCTATGCACAGTGCCGGCCCGGTGTCATCAACATCCCGACCAACGGTATTCTGCCCACCATTCCCGAGAGAGTGGAACGCATTGCCGGGTCGTGTAGGGAGAGCCAGGTGATCATCAACCTCTCCCTGGACGGGCTTGGTGAGAAACACGACTTCATTCGCGGCGTGCCGGGGAACTTCGAGAAATTCGAACAGTGCCTCGGGCAACTGCTCTCCTTGCGCCGGCGGCTGAAGAACCTGTCCATCGGAATCCACTCCGTGGTGTCGGTGTTTAACGTAGACAACCTGGATGAAATCATCGCCTACGCCGACCGTTCGGGCGCCGACCAGTTCATTACCGAGATCGCCGAACCGCGAGTCGAGTTAGATACGGTAGGCCTGCCGATCACGCCGAGCGCCGAAAGCTACGCCCAAGCCGCCGAACGCCTGATCCGCTATGTCGAGGGCAAACGCTTCCGGGGCGTGGCTAGAATCACGGAGGCTCTGCGCGTGGAGTACTACAAACTGGTGAAGCGCATCCTGGACGAGCAGGACCAGGTGATCGCTTGCTACGCCGGATGGGTGAGCGCCCATATTTATGCCGACGGCACGGTATGGCCGTGTTGTGTGCGGGGCGATAACCTGGGCAATCTGCGCGATCATAACTATGATTTCAAGGAAATCTGGTTTGGAAAAAAGATTCAGGAAGTGCGCCGAAGCATCGCAGCCAAGGAATGCCATTGCCCCCTGGCCAACGCCGCTTACACCAGCATGTTGCATGACGTCGCAACCTTGGCGCGCGTAGGCGCAAAGGTGCTGCGAGGATGAACACGGCGCCGGGCCGTAGCGCAGGCACTCTTGCCTGTGCTGACGGGCTAGTGCGGTGTCCCGCATAATTCTCGACAATCATCGTGTGTGTGCTGACCCCCTCACCCGGCTCGCTACGCTCACCACCCTCTCCCCCAAGGGGGCAAGGGGATAATCGAGACTTATGCAGGGTAGGACACTAGCAGGAGTGAAACTGATGGCCTTTGATTGGTTGGACAGATTCCAACACCGGTTGGAGAAAGAGCCGGATTACGCCGAGAAAACCCTGGCAGCCTACCGCCTGGGCATGAAAGCCAAGGGCTCAATTGTAGGCGTGGTGATTCAACCGGCGCTGGACTGTTGCGACGCCGCACGGAGGTTGCCCCCGGGCAAGGTCTACCACCCCGACCAGGCACCGCGACTGCCGCTGCCGAGTTGCCCCCAGGGCCGCCACTGCCAGTGCCTTTACCGTCCTGTAATGTCTTATCAGCATGCTGTTTAATGAAACTGTTCTAGAAGCTGTTTCAAAACCGCCCGGCAAAGGCGGGATCACTGAATGCCGCGCAGGATCTCACGGCCGCCGCTCGAGCCCTCAGCCCCGCAGGGGCTGGACATGAGTAGCCGGGGGCAATGCCCACGGAAACGTCACCCCCTCACCCCCTTTCCCCTCTCCCCGCCTGCGGGGAGAGGGGTGCCGAAGGCGG
>JBEKLY010000421.1:0-6088 GCA_050010015.1 Terriglobia bacterium | reverse complement strand
CGTTTCCGCTGGCGCTCCCAGAATTCCAGGTAATCCTTTTGCCATTTCGGCCCCATGGCTTGTTGCAGGAACAATCCAGCCGCAAACTCCGCGAAGCCTTCCGAAAGCCACTGATCGTGGTAGGATGCCCAGCCGACGGCATGGCCAAACCATTGGTGCGCCACCTCGTGGGGAGTCACTTCCTCGACGAAGCCGCTGAGGTTCGTATCAATGTGGCCGAACAGCATCCAACGCTGGGTGGAATCAATGTAAGCAGAAATGGGCAGATACACCAGGCCGGGCCATGATTGTCCAAAGTTGAAGTCTGGCTGTTCGGTAATGGCCAGATTATCGTGGGGTGATCTGCCGAAGTAAAACGTGCAGAGCTGCATCTGCGCGCGCGCCTGGTCCAACGCGTACTTGGTCATCGAGACTGGCGCCATGCCGCTCAGTGCGCCCGCTCGGAACCGCTCGAGGCTGTCCGGCAGTTCGGTCAAGTAGAACCCTGAGATGTCGTAGTGGGTGATGGTGTCGGGCCACTCCATCGTTTTGTACTGGCCGTAATTGAATCCTGCCACTACCACCGGCGCCGGCGTAACCCAGCGGGACACGGCATATTCATCTTCAGTGGATTCCCCTTGCAGTTTGCCTACGCTGATCACAACATTCTTGCGCGGAACCTTGAAGGTCAGGTCGTAAAGCGCCTTTTCCCCAAAACCGTTCAGGTTCGGATACCAGGACGTGCGCGCGCGGAAGTAGTAGCTTCCGTTGCCCGCATTGAACAGAACCTTATCGCCCGCGTACTCGACGGTGATGGAATGTTCCTGCCCCACCTCGATCGCTGCGTCCAGAATGGCATAGAACGAACCGTCCTGTTTTCTGTCTTCCTGGATAAAGTAAAGGTCGTGGCCGTCCTGATCGATAACGCGCGAAACGCGCAGAGAAGGGAGAAGCCCGAATTTCATCACGCGCTCGCCAGGCACCAGCGGTGCAAAGGTAATGTTGGCGCGGCTGAAGAGGTGGCCGTTTTTGGCGATGTCGGTCTCGATGTTATAGCGATGGGTGGCAAACAACCGCCGCTCCTCGCGAGAATTCGCGGTATTGGCGTTCAACTCCGTAGCCAGATGCTGGGAATACCAAATGCCGTCGTCCATCTCGCCGCTATTGCAATTGATCAGCGCCACCTCCTCAGGAGAATCGAGTTGCGGTATCGCGCCCACGCGCTCGCGCACGAAAAAGCGCAGGTCCTTGTGGGGTGTTCCGCGCAGGTAGGCGTTGAAGAACGTCGGATGGCGGACATTGTAAACGGCGGCCAGAACGTCAGCATCCACGTTGTCAATCGACTCGTTTTCAAGGATGGACTGGGTGAGTCCCTCGGGAACGTCGTGGCGGCGCCGGACCTTTTCCTGCCACGCGCGATAGGCGGAGGCGGCTTCCCTGGGCGTGTCGGCCTCACCCGCCAGGCCGTGAGCCAATGCTGGATACCGGCTGGGACTGAAGCGAAGGACCGCGACGGTAAAATCTTCCTCGACGGTGGCATCTCCGGCGCGCCGTTTCAACTCACTACGGTCGAGCACGAGGACCGGCTTGAGCGTAAAATGCCCTGTGCCGATGAAAACGGCTCCCGTGATGAATCGGTTCACCGGGTTGAGCAGGGTCATGGTGCCAGAGTTGAACGCGAACGAACCCACATCCACATTCATCGTGAATTTCTCACACCGGTACGTAAGGCCGAATCCGATGTCACGAAGTTGGCGGTACACTGGGTCGGAATTGGCCAGTTCCCGCCCTTTTCCGCTGACCCTGAGGTTGGTCTGCTGCGGAGCGATCTTCAAAGTAAGTTGGAGGTCGGCCGCTCCGTGCAAATCCACTGAGGTTACCAGATCCTCGAATCCAGCCTTGATGACGCGAATCGAGTACTGACCTGGGTCCAGATGCAGAGCAGTAAACCGCCCGGCGTTGTCCGAAGCAAGCACTATCGGCTGGGTCAGCGCGCCATCCGTGATTTCCACTCGTGCGTCACCCACAAGTCCACCGGAAGGGTCTTTGACGGTCCCCGAAATCGTGTCCGCGCGCAGCGGTTGGGCAAGCACCAGGCAAAGCAGGGCCAACTTCGCCATACGTCGCAGCAGAACTGGTCGACGACGAGGCAACCCGTACGGTAGCCGTAGGGTGGGAGTAAGTCTGCACGGACTCATAGCGCGCCTAGAGTACCGCTTCGCGAATCATCGTACAAGAGGATCGTTGTCGCGTTGGAGTAGTAAGTGCGATCGGCGAGAGTGGGGTTGGCCCTTGGAGCGGATAGCGTTCTGCCGAGGGCCAGCAATGGATATGCGGATAGCTGGCGATATTGCTTCCCGTTGGCTGACTATACGACCAAGTGACGGGAAGTCGGTTAAGACTACGCCGTTGATCGCGGGTAATGGCCGATAGCGCTACCCGCGGCTTGCTGCTTGCGGCGCGAAGCAAATTGGACATATCATGGCTCGGCGCAGAGGGGTCTTGCGCGGGGGAGAAACCGATGAGTTCACGACGTGAGTTCTTTCGAGACGCCGGGTTGGCGACTATCGCGGCGCCGCTGATTATTCCGGGGAGCGCGCTTGGCCGGGGCGGAGCTATGCCGCCGAGCGATCGGATTTCCATGGCCTGCATTGGTCTGGGCTGGATGGGTTACGACGGCCACCTGACCGAATTTCTGAAATTGAAGGACGTGCGCATTGTCGCGGTGTGCGATCTGGATGAGGGCCACCTGACACGCGGGAAGGCGTTCGTCGACACCGAGTACGGCGACCAGGATTGCGCGGCCTACCATGCCTTTGAAGAGGTGCTGATGCGGCGCGACGTGGACGCGGTCAGCATCGCGTTGCCAGATCACTGGCACGGCATCGTGGCCACCCAGGCTGCGCGCGCCAAGAAGGATATCTACTGTGAGAAGCCGCTCGCCCACAACTTCCGCGAGGGTCTTGCCATGGTCGAGGAGAGCGAACGACAGGGCCGGGTGTGGCAGACCGGCAGTTGGCAGCGGTCGGTCGAGAACTTTCGACATGCCTGCGAACTGGTGCGGAATGGCCGCATCGGCAAAGTCAGGGCGATCGAGGTGGGATTGCCCTCGGGCTTTTACGAAGTGAAGGACAAGTCAAAGCTGGAAATCACCGACCCGCCGCCGACCCTGCACTACGACCGCTGGCTCGGCCCCGCGGCCGAGTTGCCATACCGCGAGGCGTGCGTCCACGTTAACTGGCGCTGGAACCTCAACTATGGCGGTGGCCAGTTGATGGATTGGATCGGCCACCACGTCGACATCGCCCACTGGGGGATGGGTTGGGATGCGACTGGCCCCGTATCGGTGGAAGGTGTTGGCGAGTATCCGCCGCGCACCGATCCTTTTAACGCGGCCACCCATTTCAAGGTGCACGCCGTCTACCCCGATGGGACCCCGATGACCATCGCGGGCGGCTACGATGAAATCAAGGGCGGCACGAAATGGATTGGCGACAAGGGGTGGGTCTGGGTAGACCGTGGCAAGTCCGACGCCCAGCCCAAGTCGCTGCTCACGGAACAGATCGGCGACAGCGAGACGAGGCTGAAGGTCAGTCCCGGTCATTACCGGGAATTCATCGATTGCGTCCGCACACGCGAAAAGACGCTGACACCGGCTCGCGTGGCGCTGCATTCCGCCACGCCCGGGTGGCTCGGGCAGATCGCCATGCTCACCGGGCGCAAGATCCAGTGGGATCAGGACAAGATGGAGATCGTAGGCGATAACGAAGCGGCGAAACTGTTGGGCCGCCAAATGCGTGCGCCTTACCGCCTGGGCTGATGCTTCCTGGATTGGACGAAGCCGTTACCCCGATTCATCTCAAACTTGCCGTTTCTTTGTTTTCTAGCAAATATTTTGCGCTTTCTCAGGGCCGCCCGTGTTCCCGCCATTGCACGTCTGCGCTCCGTAAACGCGGACTGCTAAGGTGCCCAGGAATGGCGCCGATGCCAGAAGAAAACCACCACGACTGCTGGAGGTGGCGAAGGGCATCCGGGCGAAGCGACCGTCCGCGCCAAACAAAACTTGGAGAAGGAAGTGCAGCGGCCGCCGACCTGCGACCTAGATCCGCGCCACCCGTGCTCAACAGCCGAGACCCGACTGGACCTTGCAATCAGAGTCGGACGGGTGTACTTTTCGGGTAGGGCGAAGGCTGAAAACAGAAATTCTGGATGGATATGGAAACCCTCGCGAAAGACCTCAAGGCGAGAATTCGCGGTATTGGCGTTCAACTCCGTGGCCAGGTGCTGGGAATACCAAATGCCGTCGTCCATCTCGCCGCTATTGCAATTGATCAGCGCCACCTCCTCAGGCTTGCCTTGGGCTTGCCTCGCAGAAGCCCCGGCTTCACTCTGACCGCCATTTGGGCGCTCGCCCTCGGTATCGGAGCGAACACCGCGATCTTTTCGGTGGTGAACGCCGTGCTTCTGAAGCCGCTGCCTTATCCGCAACCCGACCGCATCGTGCAACTGATGAACTCCACGCCGCAGGGCAACTTTGCCGGGGCTTCGGTTCCGAAGTACAACATCTGGCGAGCACAGACTCAGGTGCTCGAGGACGTCGCCGCCTACGAAGAGGGTGGGCCAGGCATCAACATGTCGAGCGGCGACCGTCCTGAGCAGCTTCGTGGGATTCACGTCTCCTACGAGTTCTTTCCGCTATTCGGAGCAAAGGTGGCGCTGGGCCGTAGCTTCTCCGCCGCCGAGGACCGTCCGGGCGGCGGCAATGTGGTCGTACTCTCGAACGGGCTTTGGCAGCGCCGGTTTGGCGGCGCCCCCGACGTCATCGGGAAGGGAGTCAGGCTGGGTGGCGAAGTGTATACCGTTATCGGGGTTCTAGCCGAGGGATTTTCGTTTAATCCGCCTCCTGACATTTACCTCCCCTTCCAGGCAGATCCCAACAGCGTGCAACAGGCGCATTACTTCAATGCCGCTGCCCGCCTCAGGCCCGGAATCAGCCTGGGAGCCGCGCAGGCTGCCATGAAGCTGGCGGCCGAAGAGTTCCGGCGCAAGTTCCCGAATGCCTTGGGGCCGAACGGCGGCTTCACGGTCGAACCGCTGCAGGAGATCATGGTCAGGGATGTACGAACCGCTCTAATCATCTTGTTGGGTGCGGTCGGATTCGTGCTCCTGATTGCCTGCGCTAACGTGGCGAACCTTCTGCTCATACGCGCAACGGGGCGGGCTCGAGAAATCGCCATCCGCGTGTCGCTGGGTGCGAGCCGATGGCGCATCGTGCGCCAACTCCTTACGGAGAGCGTGGTCTTGTCGCTCATGGGCGGCGTGGCGGGCTTGGTCGTCGGGGTGGCGGGCGTGCGCGGGCTGTTGGCGTTGAACCCCGCAGATATCCCGCGGATTGGAGCGAGCGGCTCGGGCGTCAATCCGGATTGGCGTGTGCTGGGCTTCACGCTTGGGCTCGCTTTATTGACCGGGATCATCTTCGGTTTGTTCCCAGCTTTTCACGCTTCACGCACCGACGTGAATTCGAATCTGAAGGAGAGCGGCGCGCGTTCCGGAATCGGGGTGCGGCAAAACAAGACCCGCGGCCTGCTGGTGATCGTCGAGATGGCGCTTGCCATCGTGCTCTTGGTTGGCGCAGGATTATTGATCCGCACCTTTGCCGCGCTGCGCGATGTGAATCCGGGCTTCGATCCCCACCACGTCCTGACTATGGACACCTCGCTTGCGGGGAGCCACTTCAGCAAGACCGCAGTTATCGCAGATATGACGCGCCAGACCATCGAAGGCATGGAGGCCCTGGCGGGTGTCGAGGCGGCCGCGGCGACCTCTTATATACCGCTGGCAGGCGGGCTCGGCCTGGGCTTCACGATCGAGGGACGCCCTGCGAATAGTGAGCAGTCGCGAGGGGGAGCCGGTTGGGCTTACGTCACCCCCGGCTTTTTCGATGTCTTTAAAGTCCCGATCAAAAGAGGCCGCGGGTTTAGCAAGCTTGATGATGCCGGCGCGCCCGGTGTGGTGATTATCAACGAGGCCATGGCGCGGCGCTACTGGGCGCGCGAGAATCCGATCGGCCAACGTATCACCATCGGCGCCGGTATGGGACCGGACTTCG
>JBEKLY010000420.1:0-6156 GCA_050010015.1 Terriglobia bacterium | reverse complement strand
TGATGAACTTGCGCATCACCCAGGCGCTGTTTGACGATGAATATCTGACCGAAGCCCACTTTGATCCCATGACGAACACCCGGCGCGTCATCCAAGCCTTGGACACGTACAAGCGCAACGGCATCCTTGCGATTAATGTTTCCCTGCAAGGTGGCCACATGCATTACGAGCACGAAGGCACAATCAAGCGTGCTGTCGATGCCCTGCCGGGTCCCGGCAAAGGATCTCTAGTGAGCGCGTTCCGTCCGGACGGCTCGCTGAAACCGGAGTGGATGGACCGTCTGCGGGTGCTGCAGCAGGCTCTTGACCAGCGGGGCATGATACTCAACCTCATATACTTCTATGTGGCGCAGGTCCAAGGTTTGCAGGGTCCGAAGGCCAGCGATCAAGCCGTGCGCAACGCCACCGATTGGCTGATCGACCACAACTGCCGGAACGTTATGATTGAGATTGCTAACGAATACGATATCTTCGACAATGATCCTTACATCATCAATGAAATGGGTCATCTGATCGAACTGGCACGGGAGAGATTCAGAGCGAAACAGGCTGGATTCCGTCTCGCGATTTCGGCCTCGGCGCTGCGCGACACCAACCTGCAACTCTATCCTGCCGTAATGGAGCACGGCGACCTTTTTACGATCCACGGCAATGAGCGCTCGTCCTTGAGGAAACGAAAGTGGGTTGCCGAACTCTTCGCCAACCCCAAAGTCCCCGGCCCCATTTACATGGATGAAGACGACAACGGCCGGGAACATACCACGCCAGAGGTCCTGGCGCGCGAATTGGCTAGCTGCGATAGCGTCTTTGAGTCCGGCGGAAGCTGGGGCTATATGCCATGGCTCCAGGCCCAGGTTTTTCCATTCCGGATATTCGATCCGGTTGGCGACGACCGCGACAGCCGCTACTTCCGTGAAGTCCTGGAGCATATTCGAAGGCTAGTGAAGAAGTGACGGTGGAATGTTTTGGCCGCGGGCGTCTCCGTGAAGTCAGCCTCCGTGGGCGCTGTGCTTTTTCAAGCTACAAAACGAGGCGGCCCGTCGTCGGCGACCTTGATGTTGCACGCAGAAGTCACGAACTAGTCGTATCCGGAGGATTGGAAAATGATCATACAGAGAGATGTCCGGCGGGTCGTATTGATGGTCTGCCTGGGACTGGCGCTCGCCGCTCATGTGCTGGCGGGTTCGGATGAGACCTCCGCGGGTGTACTCGGTAAATTCCCGACTTCCCCGGACTGGAAGTTCGAGTGCTACCGGGGAAAGGGAAAAATGGAGGTCCGTCCGAGCAATACAGGTGATGTCGTCGAAATGTGGGCCGAAGGAGATCAGGGCATGGCCGCGGCCCTCCACAGCCAACGGATCCCTGTGGAACCTAATCGGCAGTACACGATCCGCATCGAGGTCAAAACCGAGGGACTGGAAGCGATTGATGCTGACCTTGCCGCGGCCCCTTACGTTCAGTTCTGGGACGCCCTGTCGATCCCCGGCGGATATCAGCCTGTCGGGAGCGTGGCCGAGTCGGCAGAATCAGCCTTCCGGGCGGATATTGCCTCCGCGGCGGGCCGCCGTACTCCTCGCAATTCGGAATGGCACACCGTATCTGCTACCGTCACCAGCCCCACCACGGCGCGCACGGCGGAGTTGTTTTTCGCTTACGCCGCGAACGGCCCCTACGCCGACAATTTGCGGCCGCAAGTCAGCGGGCGGGCGCGCGGCCGGGTATGGATCCGGAATCCCCGTTGGGACGCCGGAGCACGCATTTCTCCTCTGCCTCCAACCATCCGAGTCTCGGATCCCGTGGTCCAAGAGGCCATCGATACAGTGGCCAATGGTTTCCATAACGGTTCACTGAGCGGCACGTTTGTTGATAGCGATGGATATACCGACTCAAGTAATATTGTTCCTGATCTGAGCTTTGGCCTGTACGGCGTGCGCCGCCAGGGCCAACGGAAATACATGGAAACCTTCGCAAAGGAATGGGAAGCCCTCGGCCTGTCAGCTACTCCGGAAGGCAAGCTGCCACAGCGCGTGATGTGCCAAGTCCTGTTTGCCCTCGGTGTAGACGAGATATTTTCCTTTACCGGCGACGAGCAATTCCTGGCCAGAATGCTCCCCATCGCCAATCGTACCCTGGATTATGTGAATCAGCGCGCCGACGAAAACGGCCTGGTGCGCCTGGTCGACTACGGGAAGTGGCGCATTGGGCAGGGCGCGGACTGGGTGGATTGGTACCCCACCCGCATGGAGGGCAAGACTTTTAATTTCCACCAGTGGTACGTCCGTGCGTTACGGCACGCCGCCGCGCTGAATGAGGAGTTCGCGAAAAAGAATCGTCCCTTTGCCAGCCTCGAGCGAGCCCGCCAATACCGGAGCCGCGCGGATCAAGTTCAGAAGTCGCTGGCCCGTTTGTATTGGTCCGGCGATCATTTCGTCACCAACATCGATTACGGAGGCAAAACTGCCGACCAGAGATGGCTCGATGACCAGATGTGGGCAATCCACTTCGGAATAGCCAGCCGCGAGCAAGCGAGAATGATCTGGTCATGGATCGACAAGGACGCTGCGCGTCTCGAGGGCGTGCCGACCGCCTGGTGTGCCTCCAGCGGGCCAGAGCATGGCCCGTTAACCTGGTTCGGGCGTATCGGAGCCGGGGACATCCTGGCGCGCTACGATACCGGCAACCCAGAACGAGGGCTGCAGTTACTGGAGCGCATTAGCCAGATTTTCGCGAGAGATCACAACGTCTATGAGGCTTATACCATGGCCGGCAAAATCGCGCCGGGCACCCTCGGATGGGGCAATTACACCGAGCATTGCGGCGGCTATATCTGGGCGCTCGTAGAGGGTCCGCTGGGGATCAGCCTGGAAAGTGATCCAGATGCCCTAGCCACGGTGCGCCCTGGGCGCTTTCCCCGACAGTGGTCCACCGCGCAAACCCAGTTCTGGCTTCGAGGAACACGCGTCCTCCTCGAATACAGTCGTAGCGGCGGCGGGTTAAGCGTGCGCATTCAAGGAGAAGGGGGCGCGGCACGCCCGATTCGTGTGGTGTCACCGAAAGGCGAAGCTGAAATCTACTTGATCGGGGAGGGGACAACGAGGTCTCTGGAATTCTGACCGGGCCGCGCTCCTTGCAGCGTGCGCGTCTCGCCCCGCTGTTACTGCGGTGTCCCGCTCCCGCGCGCGGGCGAGACGCCTGCGCTACATCCACCGGCGCTCGTCACTTCTTCGTAGCTCTCTCGGGATCAGCATCCTCTGTTGGGTACGAAAGGTGCATTTGTTGATCGAGGTGACGGCTGCAGTCTTTGTCTTCCTTGAGTTCTCTGAATAGAGCGGGTTCGCAGTTTGCGTCCGACTCGCGACCCAAGGCACGATACAGCGCTGAGAGGCAATAGTGTACCCGTGGGTTGAGGGGAAACAGGCGGCTCGCCTCAAAAAGATGCTGCTCCGCCTCGTGGGCATCACCGATTTCTTGCAACGCCGCGCCGAGCCCCAGATGGGCATTCGCGTACTCGGGTTCGAACTGCACGGCGCGCGAATAACGCATGATGGCATCTTTCCAATCTCGGCGCTGCGCGAAAACCTTGACCAAGCCATACTCCAGATTGGCATTTCCGTGATACTAGGCAAGGGCGAGTCGTGCCTTCGCGTATCAGAGCCCGGCTCGCTCGAGCCTTCGTGATTATGCCCAGGAGACGCCCTTTGCGGTGACAGCGGAAGTTCGTTCTGCATAACTGTTGGGAAATCCCCTAGCATTTAGCTACCGACCTGACGCCGCAATGAGTCACTGGTCGTACGACGCGCAACTCGTAAGTTGGACAGGGGGGTCACGTTGCCGATAAACGGCCTATGTTGAGAACTGCCCGACAGCCGTTCGGGTCTCCGCCCGCGCAGTAGGCGCGTTGTGCTGTTCGGCGCGGGGTTTTCCACAATTCGAGGGTCCTACACTCCTGTCGGAAAGGAAATGGATTCGGAGGGTTTCCCACAGGAAATGGCCGGGTTCTTCCTCGAGGAGTTGAGGACAAGAATGTGTCCGTCTTTGGAAATCGTGGCAGGGCACTCCGGCCAGAGAGTTTTTATTTCGGAGAGCCAGCGGTTCAACTTGCGTCGGAAGAAGCGGTCGGCGCAGTATTCGCGGGTGCCGAGTTGCTCTGCGAGACCTCCCGTTGAGAACAGCGGTATCCGCGCAGCGCCGCCTTTCAGTGACCAGGTCTTCCAGACGAGCCACAGGTAGAGGTCGAGAACTCCCGGCGCGTTGGCCAGCAGCGCGCTGCTCGCGGATCAGGCAAATAGATTCGACTTGCTTGAATCGCCGCTTAGTGATACCAATTGAGCGAGCGACCGACTGCAGAGGGACGGCATTCGCCCTGCCGGAGTTGCCAGTTGGATCAGGGCTGTCTTTAAGGGAGAGAAGCCCATGGGCTTTCTGCTCCATTTCTGCTCCATTAAGAGGAGCCATGAAGCAGACCCGCGAAAATACAGGGGCCTTACGTCACCGAAAATCAACGCCGTAGACGCTAAGATTTGTATTTTCAATCTACGAGCGATTTCCCAAGCTGGACGTCGCGGGTTCGATCCCCGTCCCCCGCTCCATCCTTTCAACGACTTAGAGAATCTGGCCGAAGGGCGTACTCCAATATACTCCATTACATGACGCGCAAGGCCGACTCGAAGGTGTTTAAGGCTTCCTTGCGAGGGCCGAGCGCGGTCTTGGTGTAAACATTCAGATCTACGTCAACTGAGTAGCCGAGTTGGTTGGCCACTGTCTTGGGATCGACCTTGAGTTCTCGCATAAGCGGCAACGGACTTTTCCTTGTGCGCATCCTACCCGCCAACCACTAGCGCCGGGATAGATCGACAGGCTTCGCAGACACTTCGATGCCAAGGGGGCGCGGCGGGATTGCTCGCGTTGGTTATCCGATCAACACAGGAGGAATGGGGAATGCGCAAGTCATTTTGGGTTCTAACTTTAATGGCGATATTTGCATTCGTCTTGCCTGCCAAGGCGCAGAATGAAGAGCCGAGATTTGAGGCATTTGGCGGGTACTACTACGCGCGCTTTAATGTAAATGCCAACGTCCCCGGGATTGCGCCCTCGGCAACCTACAATGGAAACGGCGGCGGCGGCCAGTTCGAGTACAACGCCAACCACGGGCTCGGTGTGGTGGGAGATCTGGGCGGCTTTAGGGCGACCAGTAGCGGGAGCGGCTCATTCGCCGGAGGAGTGTTCACCTATCTTCTTGGGCCCAGAGTGAACTTCCGGCGCGGCAAAGTCACGCTGTTCGCTCAGACCCTCTTCGGAGGCGTTCGCACAACCGACGGCATTGCCCAATCAACGGGAACCGAAAATAATTTTGCGATGACCGCGGGCGGCGGTATTGATATCAAAGTGTCCATGCACGTCTCCGTTCGCCCCGTGCAGGCCGAGTACTTCATGACCAAAATCCCCGACGGTCTCAACAACCGCCAGGACAATTTGCGGGTTGGCGCCGGAATCGTATTCCAGTTCAGCACGCGGTAAATCGTTCTTGGAAGGTCAAATAAATGGCCGTCCGGACTGCAAGAGTTCCAAGCCGAAACAAGAACTAAAGATGTGCGCGTTCCCCGGGATAGACCACGAGTAACGGCGTACTGTTTTCCGATTCCACGTCATTTGGTCGTCGGCTTACCGTAGAAGTGATCTCGGGGAGCGACTGGAATTTGGGAAGGAGGCAGGTTCGCGTTTTCCGGTCGCGGCGGGTCGGCAGAGGAGCTTTCGTCATCGCAAATCTTCTTGGCGTGGTGAGGCCAGGCAGCGCGCGAATTTAGGAAAGTCCGCCGAGCATTTTGACATTACTTGCTGCCGAGTCTGCGATTCAGACAGCGGAAGTGGATTCCCGCCTGCGCGGGAATGACGATACGGCGGACACGCACCCTGAAGGTCGTCATTCCCGCGAAAGGGGGAATCCACCGCTCGGACTCATGCAGTGTCTGAATCGGAGGCTGCTGCGTTGCAGACCTTGACACTCCTGACGAAATGTCCTATGCTCTGCTTATGAACGTGGGGAATAGCCTCCAACTCGCCGGGCTTGCCTGTTGTTGTAGACGCTCAGGACCGGCGTGTGGATGGTGTGCTTAGCAGGGAGCCAAATAGAATACCTGCATCCCAACCCACCGTCGG
>JBEKLY010000419.1:0-6170 GCA_050010015.1 Terriglobia bacterium | reverse complement strand
TGGGAACAGATTCTCCGCACGATCCAGCCTTGGCTGGTGAGATGGAGCGGACTCTGTCCCTGCTGCGGAACGAAGTTCAAGCAAATTTGGAATGACACGACTTAACATAGTAATACTAGCCGCCTCTGATTGCAATTGCCAGTCGAGTTGGTAAAAATGCGAAAATGAGGAGGGCGCCAAGATTTCCCAGTTAGCCCGCGGCTTGCGTTACCTGCTTGTAGGGGGACGGCTTGCCGTCCCCTGGCTGGATGGATCTCACGCCATGCGGGGTAGGGCAAGCCCTACCCCTACACATTTTCAGAGCAGTCATTCGTGCCCGTCGGGTGACGGGCACCCTGAAAACATGAGAGTCTTCCGACGGTGGACGGATGTGATGCGGGCGTCCCGCCCGCAGTCACAGGAGCGTCCCGCTCCCGCGCGCGGGCAGGATGCCCACGCGCCCGCGGGCGAGACGCCCGCGCCACGATTTTCAGAACAGAACGCTCTTAGAATCCCTCTGGGCCAGTATAGCCGCGTCAACAGGGCGCATGATCTAAACTGGTAAGGCCTCGACGAATTCGAGGCCGGCAAGAGACCAACCGTCGCTCCCAACACGTTTCGCCCACACTACGCGAGCCGCGATCGCGTGTTGGGAATCCCCTCCTGCAATGATTCCAACCGTTTCGCCAGGGACCAACCCAAGGGGAGTCCGCACCTTTGCGCCTTGGGGCGAGAGGTCGACTGTGAAGGCTTCGCGCTCCACCTTGCAGCCTTCGGACTGCAGCAAGAGCCTGATTGAGATTGTTGCGGGTATACGTTGAGATTGCCGGAGGTCGGTATGAGGAACGGCTTCCATGGCTGATCCCGCGTCGCTCGGTCTACCGCTTGAATGGTTTGAATCTAAGGCACCGGGCAGCAAGTGTCAAGTACTTGCGTATCGGTACTCCTGTACCATCCTAACGATGGTTGATTCCCCCGATGACTCTTATGAAGACATTAGAGGAGGTTATTCGAGCATGATCATTTCTTGGCTGATTTTGACACTCTCGCTGGCCATGGTTTTCTTTTGCTTCCAGGGGACCTGCCAGAGTATTCTGCGCCGGCGGTTCGATCAAGACTATTTCCGATCCATCGCCAATGCGATTCGTTTGGAGTTTCCGTGCCTGCGAGACGCTCTCCAGGAGTCTGGCCCCTCTCTCGATTATTCCCGGCTGTCCAATGCACTGAAATGCGACTTCCTCGCCCTGACCCATCTCCTAAAGAACGCCGCGGGCGTAAGACAGGGCTATTCGACGGAGCAAAGACTCCTGATCCTCTATTTCCGCGTGCAGTTCCTTTCCCTGGTCGTGCGGCGTTTGCTGAGGGCGGGCGAAAAGAAAGCAGCCCTGAGGCTGACTTCCGTCCTTCAGTATTTCGCCAATGTGGTTGGCCAGCGTGTGAACGAAGCAGGGTTTGGCAACCCAACGGCAGCAAGCTGCCTCGTGAACCGTTGATTCATCCCTCCTCGCGGCGCACTTGGGCCGGACCTGCCGCTTCTTCCTTGCTAATCGGAGTACAATATTCTCCGGGAACCAGTCGCAACCTCGACGACGGTGCCTACGATCGCACGGGGTAGTGACGGTCATCCGCGCGTTACGGAGGACACATGAGGCGTCTCCTGTTTTGTGCGCTTTTCCTGGTTGTTTGCTCACCGCCTTTTGCAGCAAAAGACCGGGCATGGACCACGGGCACACTGGTGAATGCTGTAACGGAAAGAGATTCGAGAGACGTCGGCGTTCCGCCCACAATCGTAACCGGACCGAAGGTCGTCACGCTTCGCAACGATGTAACGTACTACACGATTGACGACGGGAAATACGTGTGGGTTGTCACACGGCGAATGACCAAGAAAGATGACCAGCCGCTCCATGTGACGATCGACACTCCGGTGAAGTTCGCCATTGAGAAGAAAACGTGCTATCTGCTGGACGAGCAAGGTGAAGAGCACAAGCTGACAGTCGAAAAGAAAAGACCGAAGACCCATTGACGGCCGCGGGAGCATTTTTCGCTATGCTCTCCGCATTCACCAGAGGAAAGCGTCTCGCACTTTTTTTGAGGGAGGGGGAATCTCACGTAGCTGATAGCGTCCTCCGATAACCCGCCCGTTGGTCCTGAACTGTTTCTTGAGATCGACACGAAGCATGGTCAGGCGCTCTTCTCGGAGCGGGTCAGGGTATTGGTCAGATAAATGGAAGCGACCGAGGCAAGCGTGAGGATCAAAGCCAGCACCTGAGCCTGCCGGTCTTCTCCAGCGATGAACGCTTCGAAAATGGCCAAAGGCATTGTCTGAGTTTTCCCTGGAATGTTACCCGCGAGCATCAGGGTGGCGCCAAATTCTCCCAGGGCCCGTGCAAAGCTCAAAACGATGCCGGCCACGAGACCGCGCATCGCGAGCGGAAGCGTCACACGGAAAAAAGTCTCAAACTCGCCCTTGCCAAGACTGAAGGAGACCATCTCGTAACGCGCATCCACCGATTCCAAAGCGGCTCTTGCCGACTTGACCATGATAGGGAGCGCCATCACGCCGGCGGCGACCACCGCTCCTTGCCAAGTGAAGGCCAGTGACCATCCCGTCAGACTGTAAATGTATCGGCCGATCCAGCCACGCCTGCCGAGAAGCAAAATCAGATAGTAACCCGTCACGGTCGGGGGAAGCACCATCGGCAGCATCAAGATGGCGTCACAGAGTTCCTTGGCTCGGAACTGGCGTTTGGCAAGGACATAACCTAAGCCGGTCCCGACTACTCCGACAAGGAAGGTAGCAACGGTGACTACCAGTAGCGAGAGCTTGAATGCGGGCCAGATCATTGGCTATTTTGGAGCCAGAAAGCCGTATTTCGTCAAGATCCGCACGCCGTCCGGGCTTCGCACGAGATTTACAAAGCCTCTGGCAGCTTGAGCACTGCCGCTGTCCTTCACGACGCCAATCGGATACAAGATGGGGCCATAATCCTTGTCAGGAGCCGATGCAACGACAGTAGCTTTGCCCTTGGCGATGTTAACATCAGTCGCGTAAACGATCCCAGCCTCAACCTCCTCGCGCACAACATAGTCCAACACCTGACGTACATTCTGGGCCAAAATAAGCCGCGACTCAACCTTGGGCCAAAGCTGCATGTTGCGAAGAAGCTGTTCGGCGTACTGCCCGGCTGGGACTGTCTTGGGATCGCCAATCGCGATGCGTTGCACACTCGGTTCTTGCAGTTCAGCAAATGAGTGTAGTGCCGCCTTGGAGCCGGCGGGTACCACAAGCACCAGAGTATTACGAGCGAAGTTAGCGCGTGTTGATTGCTCAATGAGTTGCCTCGCCTGGAGTTGGTCCATCTCCTTTTGGCCCGCGCTCGCAAACACATCCACTGGCGCCCCGGCCTCGATCTGTTTCTCGAGCTCACCTGACGACGCGAAACTGAAAGTGACGGTGTCGCCTGTTCGCTGATGGTAAAGGCGCCCGATTTCGTTGAAAGCCGCGCTGAGGCTGATAGCCGCCGCGACCACAATTCCGCGAGACTGCGCGCTCGTCGGGTGTGCCGGCTTGCCAGCCAGCAACAAAGGGATTAGGAAGAAAAGCAAAAGCGCCGCGCTACGCCGTCCCGGATGCTTTTTCAATTGTGAATCCTTCTAAAACTCATTCGACCTAGGCCAACTACTGAATTCCCCCTATTCGGGTGCGACCGAAGGCTCGGGAGCTATTGAACCCGAATTCCGAAGTTGCGGGGCTCTGTTTGAAGAAAAACCCCTCACCCGGCTCGCTACTCTCGCCACCCTCTCCCCAAGGGAGAGAGCTGAAATCAATCATCATTGACCGCCTTCTCCCTTGGGGAGAGGGTGCCCACGCACGATCAGTAAACGATCAGAAGCTGAAACGACCACCGACTGTCGGAGCAAGGTTGTTGTTGTACTTATAGGGGACGCCGGGGCCGTGAGGAATGGCGATGGCCAGACCGCCGGTCACGTAGGAATACGCAATTCCGGCAAAGGCGTCGAAACGCTTGGTGAGGTGATAATCCTCATAGAGCGACACCTCGTCGAGGGTGCCCGCGCAGGAACTGCGGAAACCTGCTTCGGGCGAGCAGGTCGACGGAACACGGAAGTCGTTCTGCCGCTGTTGATACCAGGAGAATGTGGTGTCGGTTTTGCCGCGGAAGGTGTACTTCACCCCCGTCCACCAGATCTGCACGAGCTTGGTAGAATCAAGATTATTGTCTTCGACGCCGCTCATATAAGCAGAGCCCTGGTCCAAGGCGCCAACGCCCAAGGGGTGCGACGGGTTATTCTGCCAGATGTATCCGTAGCCGCCAAAAAACTTGAACGGGTCCCACGTATACTTGGCAGCGCCCATAATGGCGGTGTTGTCGGTCACGATGCCGTATACGGTGTTGGTGGTTGCGATCAGATTGTTCCCGCTGATGGGGTTGGCATTGATGCTGTCAGTGGTCGACTGATATGGCGCCGACGGACTCTGAGGCCCCAGCAAGGGGTTCAATACGCTGATCGCCTGGTTGTAATGTTGGTAGACGACGTCGGCGGAGAACTTACTGTAGCCTCCGCCGCCGTTGAATCCATAGGCGGTGTTATGCGGCGCTTCCGGCGTGCAGTTGGCGGCAGTCCAGGTTGCGGAGGCCGAGTAGCAGCCGCCGGAACCATCGGCGAATTTATACATCGCGCCGAAATGGACCGGGCCATAGGTGAGGCGATACTTCAGGGCGTCGTCCCAACGGGTGTCCTCGGTGCCGCCGCCGCCGGCCATCGTGCCGTTATATCCGATGTACGAAAAGGCGTAGCCGCCGCCGGCCGGATCGTAAAGGAGCATCGTATCGGTACCGAGAGCGCGCTCGCGTCCGAAGGTCAGCGTGCCGAGATATGCGGACGATACGCCGGCATAGAATTCGTCATTGAAGGGTTGGCCCGCGCGCGCGCCGTCGATGGCTTCAGAATAGCTGCTCCGGGGAAGACCGTTGTTGCCGATGTTGGTGGCGGACGCGTTGGCGAGCTGGCCAGACTGCGGATTGATGCCCGTGGAAGCGTTGAACACAACGGACCAGCCATGCAGAAACTCTTCCTTGCCCCTGATGCCCAGACCCGTCTGCTGCAGGTTGTTCGGCTCGATGAGGAATCGATGTTGATATCCGTTGCGGTTCACCAGCGATTCGCCTTCATAGTTAGTGGCGTTTTGCGGTAAGCCGTGGCTGACCCAGCCGATGCCGACGTCATAAGCACCGTACAGCGTAATGCCGTGCCAGGTCAGCGCGCAATCGGTCGAGGCGAACTCGTGGCCGCTCGCGCAGGCGTCGGGGGTGCTCCGCTGCATCTTCATGTCGACCGTCGAGTCCTGGCTATTCGCCAAGCTGATTCCCGTGCGCGTTTCATCGGCGAACTCTTGTTTTGCAGCTCGAATCGCGAAGCGTCCCGTAGGCAGGCCGGATGCCTGATAGCGCCCCCCGCCGTCGGTTGCGATCGTGCGCCTTGAACCTGTGTGGACGTTCTTGATAGTCACCGCGACATCGGGAAGGGCTGCGCCGGTTTGGTCCGTCACCACGCCGGAAAGGCTCGCTCCCGTTTGGGCCCGCGCCGGGAACGCCCCCAGCGCAAGCCACAAAAGCAGCAAGAAGGTTTGGGCCAGCAGCAGTGAGGCAGCCCTTGGAACGTAGCCGGCGCGCGTCAAAGTCCTCCTTCGCCTCCCGTAGTGGAAGAGGATCTGCGAGCGGTCAGAGCGTTTCACGATGGGTCACCTTTTCTGAGAATCCGTCTCGACGAGGCTGATGATCGGAGTCTTGCTTCGCGCCATCGGGTTCCTCCTCGCCGGGAATCCGGCGTCAGAACGACCTGAACAGTTATCCGACGGCAATTTCATGCAGCCTTGCCGGAAAATTACCCTCCATCCGGGAGCGGGGCAGGCTTTGCGTGAAGAAACCGCGCGAGCTCTTGAACGCCGCTCACAACGGATCGGGCAATCAATGAAAAAATACGAAGGAACTTCTCAAAAATAAACGATTTAAAGCGGTATGTCAACATATTGCAATACGATTCATTCCGAATTCCGAAGTTGAATTTGGCACTCCCGGGCGAACTCTTTGAAACTGAACTGCCTGCCTTGATAATCTCGAAAACGGAACGGGTGTTCGGATTCTTCGGAAGCAACCCCTCACCCGTCC
>JBEKLY010000418.1:0-6455 GCA_050010015.1 Terriglobia bacterium | reverse complement strand
AGAGTGCATGCAATTGCGGCGCGAAAGGCGGGCAGGATGCCCGCGCTCCCGGATATCTTCAGAGCAGAACAGACAGAACGATCTTCCCAAAATTTCCCGAAGCCTCCATGGCGCGGTGAGCATCGCCCGCTTGCGCAAGAGGGAATATGCGGTCGACTACCGGGCGGAGTGCACCGGACTCGAACGCTTCGAGCCAGCGTTCGCGAAAGCGCGACGTCATGGCCACCTTCTCTTCCAGGCTGCGCGACTTCATGACCGTGCCAATGATGCGAAGGTAACGGTGCAGCAGAACGTCGAGCGGCAGCACGCCTTTCGCTCCGCCAAGAACTCCCACCTGGACAAGCCTCCCGCCTTCGGCAAGCGCGCGCACGTTCCGCTCGAGGTATGGCCCGCCCACGAAATCCACCACCACATCGACGCCTCGGCCACCTGTCGCGTTCATGGCTGCGGCCACGAAATCTCCTTTGCGGTAGTCCACTCCTACCGTTCCCCCCAGGGCGGCAACGCGAGCGATTCGTTCCTCCCCCGACGCGGTAAATACACTCTTCGCTCCGAGGACGTGCGCAAGCTGAACGGCGGCTGAGCCGACCCCGCCCGCTGCGGCATGAACGAGCACCCAATCGCCGGGGTTGAGTTCGCCCAAATGGATCATGGCCTCGTGCGCGGTGATGAACACCTCGGGAACGGCGGCCGCCTGTACATAGCTCAAACGCTCCGGGACCGGAATGCACATGCGGCTGTCGACGCGCGCGTACTCCGCGTACCCGCCCCCGCCCACCACGGCCATCACACGGTCCCCGGTCTTGTAGCCTTCCGCCTTGGGACCGGCGGCGACCACCTCTCCGGCGATCTCGAGGCCCGGCACCAGCGAGTCGCCATAGTCGGGCCGCGCGCCGTAGATGCCCTCGCGTTGCAGTATGTCGGCGCGGTTAACGCCGGCAGCATGGACCTTCACCAGAAGATCGTTGGGCCTGATTTCCGGCATCGGCTCATCAACCAGCCGCAGCACGCCGGCATCACCAACTCCGTCAAATATGATGGCCTTCACGGCTTGGTCTCCTTCTAATCGCGGAACTGAAATCTTTGCCTCGCGCTCTCTGGCTTGTGTTCCCTAGGTGTGCCTTACAACAACCACCCCCTACCCCCTCCTTAACAAGGAGGGGAACTAGACAGGCGACTCCCCTCCTCGTTGAGGAGGGGCGGGGGTGGTGGGCGTGGCACAAAATGCGTACCTGGTCACACCGGTAAGGGATTTCGTTCCGTGAACAGGCGTTGGTGCCAATAAGGGTAGATCGGAGTTGCCGCGCTCGCGGCATCCAGCGTGCTGATTTGCTCTGGCGTGAGATTCCACCCTACGGCGCCCAGGTTCTGCCGCAGTTGTTCTTCGTTGCGGGCGCCGAGGATCACGCTCGAAACCGTGGGGCGCTGCAGCAGCCAATTGAGAGCGATCTGAGGAACGCTCTTGCCGGTCTCGGCTGAGATCGCGTCAATGGCCTCCACAACTTTATAGACATGCTCGGCAGGAATCGGCGGTCCCTGGTCAGCCGTCTTGTGCAGGCGGCTCTGCTCCGGCAGCGGCTGGCCTCTTCGCACTTTGCCCGTCAGTCGTCCCCAACCGAGCGGGCTCCAGATGAGCGCGCCCACCTTCTGATCGATCCCCAGGGGCATCAATTCCCATTCGTACTCCCGATTCACGAGCGAGTAGTACACCTGATGGGCGACGTAGCGAGCCCAGCCGTATCTTTCCGAAGCGGCAATCGACTTCATGAGGTGCCAGCCGGAAAAATTGGAGCACGCGATGTAGCGGACCTTGCCGCTCTTCACCAGCGAATCGAGGGTTTCGATGGTCTCCTCCACCGGAGTCAGCGCATCGAAGCCGTGCATGTGATAGATGTCGATATAATCCGTGCCCAGGCGGCCGAGACTTGCTTCGCAAGAGCGCAGAATGTGATAGCGGGACGAGCCGACATCGTTCGCTCCATCGCCAAAACGGAAAGTCGTCTTGGTGGAAATGAGCACCTCACTTCTTTTGCCCTCGATGGCCTTGCCCAGAATCTCTTCCGCGAGACCGTTCGAATAAACGTCCGCCGTATCGAAGAGATTTACGCCTGCTTCGAGACAGATTGCGATCAGGCGTTTGGCTTCATTAACATCTGTCTCGCCCCAGGCTCGGAAGAATTCGTTTCCGCCGCCGAACGTGCCAGTGCCTAAACCGAGCGCCGGGACTTTCAATCCGGAATGGCCGAGTTGCCGATAGTCCATGTTTGCTACCCCCCATCGTTAGAAAGTGAAACATCCGTTGGTCTGTCACCCTGAGCGCAGCGAAGGGTCTCTGCAGTTGTTTTCTATACTGAACTGCGGAGATGCTTCGCGGAGTTTACCCTGAGCGAAGCGAACGGGCTCAGCATGACAGCGTGCGGGTAGCCTGCTTCACTTGCTTACGTAACGCCGCACTAGACCGTTCGCGCCGGCTTGGTGAATCGCACCTCAAAGCCTATCGGGCCAGCGTCGATCCGGCATGCGCCGAAGCGGCTTTTTTCCGCCATGCGGAGAAACTCCTCTTGGGTATAAGCCCGCTTGATCAGCATAAAACGAAAGGCCATTTTTGTCAGCCAGGCATCGAAGCCGCTTCGGCCGCTTTGGCTGACGTAAGTATTGATCTCGTGGAGCGAGACGTCCTTGCGAAGGTCCTGGATCACGGCTTCGCCGCCGGGGCGCAATACGCGATGCATTTCATCGAGCGCCTGAACCGGTTGCGAGAAGTTCTTGAAGGCCGCCGAGCAATAGATGAAATCGAACGAGCCGTCGGCAAACGGCATCGCGGACGCGTTTCCCAAGCGAAAATCGACTTTGACACCGGCCTCCCGGGCGTTCCCGATTGCGATGTCCACGAGCGTGCGGCTGATGTCCAATCCCGTAATCTTGAAATCGCCCAGCTTAGCCAATTCGATCGAGAAAAACCCGGGCCCCGGCGCGACTTCGAGCACATCGCAGCCGCTTCTCAAATGCGCCGCTGCCGACCTCGCCTGGCGGCGAAAATCCTCCAGGTCGTTCCGCCGGGTGCGCGTATACCAACGGGCCGTCCAGCCTTCCATGCCTTGCCCTTTCCACGGTTTCTGATCTACAGCCAGCATGATTTGCTCCTTTGCGAGATTTGGGCTATTATCTCAATAGCACAGCATCTTAAAGATGCAGGTATTTATCTTACCAATGCAGGTATCGCATGTCAACTCCCAATTCGAGAAGAACCACGAAATCCAAAAGCGGCCCCGAGCGCCGCGCTCGACGCGAGCTGCTCGACAGGCTTTGGGATCTCGGCAGGATTATGAGCACGCAGACCGTCTTTCTCCATCAAGCCATCGCCCAAAGCGTGGGCCTCAACGCCACGGATACCAAGTGCATCGACCTGATCCTGCGCGGGCCGGGCGGCTCGGTCACGGCCGGCTGGCTTTCTGAGATGACCGGGCTCACCACCGGCGCCATCACGCATATTCTCGATCGCCTCGAAAAGCGCCGCTTCGTCGAGCGCGTGCGCGACACCGGGGACCGCCGCAAGGTTTACGTCCGGGTGCGCCCGGAAAGCCTCGCGCCCCTGACTCCCAAGTACGAAGCGATCGGCAGGGCCTACCTGGATTTGATGGAGGAATACTCCGACAAAGATTTGCAGTTGATCTGTGAATACATGGAAAAGGTCTCCCAGATCTCCGAGCTGCAACTCGCCAATCTGATCAAGGCAAATCGCGCGCGGCCTTCAATAATCTGACCTGCTGATGAAAATGATTCCCCTACTTGGTAAGGAGGGGTCAGGGGTGGTTGCTGTTTGACTACAGCACCACCCACCACCCCCTGCCCCTGCTCCCTCTGAGGAGGGGAGTCACTTTCGTGGCAGCCAGACATCCAAGCCGTTCGATTCGGGTTCAATGATTTACGAGCAACTGCAGGGATCCTTCGCTTTGCTCAGGATGACAAGGTCCGGCATCTTGTTCGACTGGTTTGCGCGCCTCCGCAACTTTTTCACGCGGACCAACATCCTTCATAGTGACGGGCTGAATTGCCATCAAAATCGGAACCGAGGAGGATAGCGCTGCGATGAGATACCGTCTGCTCGACACGAGCGGCCTCAGTGCAAGCGGATTGGCTCTTGGCACGATAGCTTTTGGCGAAGCACGCCGCCCGGATGCCGGAGACCGTGGCCACAGCATTTCGCCTCAGCCGGTAGATCCGGCCGCGGCAGGCGACGCTGTAAATCGTGAGGTCTTATCCTGGGAGGGCGTTACGGTCCACTCCCATCGCTTCGGCGGAGTCGAGTTTCGCCTCGGGCGGCGCGAACTCGGGCACATCCACACGACCATCGCCGACCTGCCGTTCCCCCGTGCCGTCCGCGACCAATTGATTGCGGCCGGTCGCGCGCAGCCGCACCACGTCCTGCCCGATTCGGGATGGGTCACGGTTCCGGTGCGGACTCACGCAGACGTCAGCAACGTGATCGCGCTGTTTCGGTTCAATTACGAGCGTGGACGGAATCCCCGCTAGGGCTTAGTCAGGAGGGGCGAAACGATGCTGCGAATAGGCATGATTATTGGGAGCACCCGCCCGGGACGCAAGGCAGAGGACGTGGTGCCGTGGGCTTTCGAGATCGCGAAACGGCGTGCGGACGCCGAATTCGAGTTGGTGGATCTGAAGGACTTCAACCTTCCGCTGCTGGACGAGCCGGTTCCACCTACGTTCGGGAAATACAGCCAATCGCACACTAAGGCCTGGGCGGCAAAAATCGCCTCTTTCGATGCGTACGTATTTGTGACCCCCGAGTATAACCACGGGACATCCGGAGCGCTTAAAAACGCGATCGATTTCCTCTATCGCGAGTGGAACAACAAGGCAGCGGGATTTATCGGCTACGGCGCATTGGGTGGAGTGCGTGCCGTCGAAAACCTGCGTCTCGTAATGGCCGAAATGCAGGTAGCCACAGTTCGCGCCCAAGTGGCGCTTTCCTTGTTCACCGACTGGGAGAACTTCACGGCTTTCAAGCCGAGCGCGAGGCATGAGACAACTTTGAATACCATGCTGGACCAGTTGATCGCCTGGGGCGGCGCTCTGAAGTCAATGAGGGAAAAATGACAACCACCGGCGCCGCAGGCGCGACGCAAGCCAGCAGGGCAAGGGCCTTCCGGGCGCTCCATGAACGCGAGGGGGCATTCATCATCCCCAATCCGTGGGATGTGGGCACGGCACGCCTGCTGGCCCATCTGGGGTTTGAGGCGCTGGCTACCACCAGTGCGGGCTACGCCTTCTCGGTCGGGCAGTGCGACCAGACGGTGGGCCGCAAGGCGAGCCTGGCGTATGCCTCTGCGATTGCGTCCGCCACCAACCTGCCGGTGAGCGCAGACCTCGAAAACGGCTTTGGCGACCCGCCTGAGACGGTTGCTGAGACGGTGCGGCTTGCGGCCGCCGCGGGTGTCGTCGGGTGCTCGATTGAAGACTCCACCAGGCGCGCGGACCACCCGATTTACGAGAAGCAGCAGGCGATGGAGCGAGTCCGTGCCGGCGCGGCTGCGGCGCGCCAGCTGCCTTTTCCGTTCACCCTGACGGCGCGCGCCGAAAACTACTTGCACGGCCGGCCAGACCTGCGAGACACCATCGCACGGTTGCAGGCTTATCAAGAAGCAGGCGCGGACGTGCTGTATGCGCCGGGCCTGGCTGCCAAGGACGACATCGCCGCCGTCGTCAGTTCCGTCGATCGCCCCGTCAATGTGCTTGTGGGTCTCGCGGGCATGCAACTAACCCTGGTGGAGCTGGCGGCGATCGGGGTCAAACGCCTGAGCGTGGGCAGCGCGCTCTCTCGAATCGCGCTTGGCGCTTTCCTTCGCGCGGCCCGCGAAATGCGGGAGCACGGCAGCTTTGCGTTTACCGCTGATGCAGTGAGCTCGGGGGAGATCAATGCAATCTTCGGCGCGTAAGACCAGAAGCTGTTTCAAAACCGCCCGGCAGAGGAAAGATTGCTGAATGCCGCCCAGGATCCTCGGCTACCACTCGAGCTCTCAGCCCCGCAGGGGCTGAACATGAGATAGGGGTAGGGAGAAACGATTGAATTCGAATCCCCCTCCCTCCGAACCGGACTGGCGGATCTCCCGCATCCGGCTCTCCAGACGCGTTCAGTTCAGCGCTCTCGATTCCGTCGACGACGAACCGAGCCCCCCACCGGCACAGCCCGAAGGCACTGGGCGGAAGGATTGTACGCTGCTGTTCATCCTTACTCATCCACCTTCCTACGTCCCTTTGCTCCAGGCCCATTACAGGCCCTTCGTCGCTCTTATGGACGCTCTGACTCCTGCCCGCCCGGCTCTTCGGCCTTCCTCAGGCATGAACTCCGGCTCCTCCACGAGCAGGTCTCCCTGATTCACGCACCCGACCTTCCGACCATTCCGTCTCCAACCACCTGCGGATGCTGCGTCTCG
>JBEKLY010000417.1:0-6201 GCA_050010015.1 Terriglobia bacterium | reverse complement strand
CGCCGTGGGCTACTCCCTGTCGGCCCTCCGGGCCTGAATTTAGTGGCGAACGAGACCCAAATTGCCACCACTTGACCAGTTGAGGCGTTAAGTGAACGCTTATGGGGCAAGCCCTGCCCCTAAGGATGTGCAATCAGAAGTAAAACTTCAGCGCGAACTGAATTTGCCTCGGGTCGTTGGGGCTGTCGCGAGTGGACGTGATCTTCCCGAAGGTCGAGGTCTGGAGGTAGTCGGTATAGCCCGGCAGCGCGAAGTTCGGATGGTTGGTAATGTTGAAGAACTCGGCGCGGAATTCCAGGCGAGTCTTTTCCGTGGTCTGGAACTGCTTGAACAGAGAGTAATCGAGCCGATGGAATCCGGGGCCGATAATTTGCGTGGCGCCGCCGCCCAAAGGCGCGAAACTAGCCTCGTCGATGGCAGTAGCCGCCGCGGGGTCCGCAAAGGCCGCAGGGTTCATCCATTGATTAACATTGTGCTGCCCCGCGTACTTGGGCTGGCCAGTCTCAAGAGCGTAGCAGCCCAGGTCGGAGGCTCCGGGCGTGACGCAGTTGATGGTAATGGGCTGCCCGTCATCCATGGTCACGATCCAGTTGAACATCCAACCACCCAGCACTCCATCCTCGATCTTACTTGTGGATGCACCGAAGCGCTGTCCGTGGCCGAAGGGAAGCTGGTAAGTCCCACTCCATGAGAGGGCCTTGCGGATGTCGTAACTTGCCAGCCCCATATCCTGCTGGATTCCGAAACCCGGGAGGTCCGGGGCGCGGAAACCGGCGATGCCGCCACCGCTCAGCAGGTCGTCGGCATTCGTGCGGGTCATTCCCCACGTGAAGGCAACAAGCATGTCCAGGCCCTTGGCGAGACGCCGGTCGTACTTCGCCTGCAGGGAATGGTAATCGCTATTGGAATCGGTGGTGGCGTATGAGGCGTCACGGCCGAAGTCAGGGAAAGGAACGTAGGCCTGCGGGTTGGTGCCAGGAGGCAGAATCTCCGACACGTGGTTGGTACCCGTGAAGGTCTCAATGTGCCGGCCGAGCGAAGCCACATACCCGACTTCAAATGAATCGTTTGAAGTCAGTTCGTATTGAGCGGTCAAGTTGTAGCCCTGAACGTACGGGGTGATATAGTTGGACTGAATCCCACGGAAAGACAGCCCTGCACCGTTAACCAGTGCGGGATTGAGAGGAATATCAAGGAATCCGCGCTCCAGCGAGGCCTGGGTGCCATCCGAGTAGGTTACTGGCGTCTGGGAATTGGCGGAAGGGAAGCCAAAGATGTATTGGAAGGGGTAATTGTAGCCCAGGGCAGGGTCGCCGCCACGATTTTCAAATCCACCATAGTAGATTCCGTACCCGCCACGCAGCACCAGCTTTTGCGTGAAGCGATAGGCAAATCCCAAACGGGGCGCGAAATTGGTCTTCTGCGCGGTCCCCAGGCCTTTCCCATAGGCGTTGGTATACACGAGGTTGATGCCATCTTTGGCCAGGAGGCTCGAGAAAGAGGGCGAGAGGGGGACGCTCTTCGCAGCATTGTCCATCAAGAATTCCGCGCCTGAGAAGGGAGCGCCCGGAACAAAGTTGCCCTGAGCGTTGAACTTGTCGCCGACAACTCCGAAATAATCCCAGCGCAGCCCAAGGTTCACCGTGAACTTCGGCGTCACTTTCCAGTCGTCCTGAAAATAGATGCCGTAGTAGTTCTTGAAGGGATTCAGGTAGCCGAAGTTGGAGGCGTCAACATTGTTCGGTCCGCCGAGATTGCCGACCCCGCCCGCGTAGGTCGCTGCGGCAGGCGACAACAGAAATTGGGCGCGTCCTGTGCTGCTGTCCCCAACGTTCGGGATCGCAGTGTAGCCTCCTCCGTAATCGAACTCGCCTCGCGAGTAGGGAGGAGCAATCCAGGGGAATTGAATCTGCTGAATCTCCACCCCGCCCTTGAAACTGTGGGAGCCGTAAATTTTCGTCAAGTTGTCCGTGATCTGAAACGTCCGGCTGTATCGGGAGCTGACCAGCCATTCCGCCGAGCCCAGTTGACTAAGCCCGCCGATTTCGAAATTAGGCAGTCCACCGTTGCCCACTTCCTGCGGGATGCCCTGGATCCCAAATTGCCCCGGGATGTTGTTTGTGTCATTTCCATAAGCCTGAGTGCGGACGACGGACTCGCGCGTCCAGCCGATTCTGGCTTCGTTGATCACGGTGGGTGAGAAGGAGTGAGTCCAGCTCATCGCCGCGCCTTGGGGACGAGACTTCTGATCTCCGTTGTTGAACCCGCCGCCATCGGCGTAGCCTGTGAAAGGCCCGGGGCTGAAGGTAGGCGAGTCAAAGAAGCTGTAGCGAACAAAGAGTTGGTCCTTGTCGCTGAAGTTCTCGTCGATGCGCACATCGAATTGGTTGACGTTGGTCGACCCGATGGGATTGCTGCTGTAGTTGCTGAACAGGCCGGGTGCAGTAGGCGTTGGGAAAAGCTGGAGCAGCTTGATTGCGTTAGGATCCAGCCGGTTGGCGCAGATCGTATTGGCAACGCCACCGCACTGGATTTGGTCGCGAACGAAGCCGCTGCTGAGCGCCGTCAAGCCCGTCACCGGATCAACTTGCCCCGCATTCAGCTGGCGGGTGGTCGCCGGGTCGAGGATAGTCCCCAAGCTGAAGGTGCGACCCAGAATGTCCGGGTGGCCCTCGTCGCCGGTCTGGCCGCTGATGAGGTCCCGAAAATCAGTAAACCCGCTCGAGGCCTCTGCCGCCGTGGGAACGGTCGTCAGCCAAGGCGTCGCCTGGCGAATTCGCGTCCCTTCGTAATCGGCAAACCAGAACGTCTTGTTCTTGATGATGGGGCCGCCGATAGTTCCTCCGAATTGGTTTTGCCGGAATTCGCCTTTCGACTCGTTGGCGGCGTCCTGGAAGAAATCGGCGGCGTCGAATTTATCGTTGCGCACGAATTCCCAGGCGTCGCCGTGAATCTGGTTGCTCCCCGATTTCAAAGTGGCGTTGAGCACGGCGCCGCCGGCGCGGCCAAACTCCGCGTTGAAGGAGTTGGTCTGAAGCTTGAACTCACTAAGCGCATCCACAGGCGGCTTCACCACATACGCCGCGCCGTTCAGGAAGTCGACGTTGTCGCTGTTGTTGTCGATGCCGTCCAGCAACAAGTCATTCTGGGCCGGCCGAGTTCCGTTGGCCGCAAACCAGCCATTGGAATTCAGGCTCCGGCCCTCCTCTTGGCCCACCGTGACGCCAGCCGTGAGCCGGGCGAGAAAGTTGAAGTTCCTGCCGTTTAACGGCAGGTCGTTAATCGCTGTCGAGTTCACCACCTGGCCCACCGAACCATTCTGGGTTTGCAGCAACGGCGCCTGGCTGGTGACTTCCACCGTCTGAGTTACCGCGCCGGGCACCAAGGTGAAGTCGACCACCACTTGTTGTTGAATGTTGACGACCACGCCGGCGTTCCGCCCTTTCTCGAATCCGGGGGCCTCGGCTTCCACCGTGTACGTGGCGATCTTCAAGGGTGTGAAGATGTAACTGCCATCACCACGGGTTGTCATGGTCAGGGTAAGGGACGTGCCCTCGTTGGTTAAGGTAATTTTAGCGTTCGGAATCACTGCGCCGGAGGCGTCCTTCACGGTCCCTAATAAGGCTCCTGTGTCCACTTGGGCGACGGCGGTGCGCCCGCCCAGGAACATGCAGAGACACAACAACACCGCCACCCATGGTGTCCGATGATGCCTAAGCACCTCCATCATGGCTACACTCCTCCCTTATTCAGTTTGTCTAACTTGGAAGAAACCCCAGACCCATAACCCAACGCAAGAATCAGCAGACAAGCACATTCGTCGCTAAGCACTACCTATCACGAGATGGTCCGCAGTTGTGGGAATCCCCGTGCACAAATGACTATATCCCCCCTTTCCTCTTCTATCAAGTGGGTTTCTGCTAAACACCTTGAACACGTCGCGCAGACCCTTAAGCGCAACGAGCGACACTACGGGCCCCACCAATTCGGCGGCCTTCGGCGAGGAGATTTCGCAAGCCATGCTGGTGTTCGATTCCGCCGCAATCTGCTGATGGAGCTAATACGACGGCGGGATGCGGCGGCTGGCGCAGACATCCGCTTTTTGATGTCTGCGTGGTTCGCGTCAGCGAACCGTGGTGGCGCCTCCGCCCTCAAGGGATTCGCTTCGCGAATTCGCAGACCTCCAAAGGCAGAGGTCTCGGCCAGCCACGGCATTGAATTCATTCGTCAATCGACCATCGGCAATCTCTCAGGCGCGGAATTCCGGCAGCCTGGTGCCGAGAGCGTCCGGCATCTGGCAACCCATCAGGGAAGCGAGGGTTGGGCAAAGGTCGATGTGGTGAATCGGCCTCTCGACGGTCTGCGGCCGGCCGACTGCCGTCCCCAGGCACATCATCCAGGTGGTTCGCGTGCTGGGGTCATTCGCGCGGTGATTGAAAAAGCCGTTGGTGCTCGACCCGTCGGGATCGCGCCCGAATTCCGGCAAAATCACCAGGGTCGTGCGATCCCGATACTCGGCGTTGGTCCCGATCTCCTGCCAGAGTTCGTAACACAGCCTGTCCGCCATATGAATTCCGGCGAGGTGCATGGAATAGGATCCAAAATGCGCGGCCTCCACATCCGAAAAGATGACCACCAGCAGCGTAGGCGAGAATTTCCGCATAATCTCACGGCTGATGAAGAAGGTCAGCTCGTCGCCGGTGGTGGGTACGCCGGATTGAACAAAGTTGGCCACTGCGGCCTTAATCGCCGGCCGCACGCTCGGATCGAGCGTCTGCACGCCGTCGAACACCGTCCAGCCCAGACCCTCGTAATTGCTGCCCTCGAGGGTCGATTCGAGTTCCGCCTGCACTTTGGTGGGATCGGCGAAGTTGCGGTTGCGCCCCTCCCTCAAGGCGTTTTCGACGGCGGTGATGAGGAGTTGTTTTGGAAACACGATGTTGGGGCCGAATCGCGGGCCAAAATTGGAGAGTTCGCTCGCGCCGATCATGCTGGTCAGCGCTTTGTTGCTGGCGACAATCCACACCTCGCTTTGCGGAACCCCCAACTGTTTGCGGAAGTACTCAAAGAAGGTCGGCGTGGTGGGCGGAAGCTTGCCCCAGTCGTCCACGCGCTGCCAGTTGCCGGTGAAGATACTGGACGTGGCGTTGAAGTGCGCGGTCACTCCTTCATTGCGGACGTGCGGGTAGAAAAGGCCTTGCGGCAGGAGATCCTTCGAAAGATGCGGGATGTTCACCAGCCCTTGCGGCGAAAACGTCTCCGCGTGGCGAACCCCGCCGAAGATCACGAGTACGATCTTCTGCGCCGGAGCCTTGCCTCCAGCGCCCCACTTTCCCGCCAGGCGCTTCTCGAAAATACCCTCCGCGAGAAGCAACCCGGCAGCGCGTAAGAATGCGCGCTTCGTCTGGTCCATGGCACACCCCACTTTAAGGTAAGCTTCCCCGCCGGCCTAAACCAGCCGGCGACCAACGCCCTCGTCCACCACACGCCAACCTAGAAAGAATACTAGGAGCCCGCCGTCGCTCATGTCAAGCGATTGCCGGTAATAGCCGGTGACGACGAGGTGTGCGTCAGCTTACAGATTCCTCCGCGGTTCTTCCTCAATTTGGTCTTGACACGGGCCCTCGAGAGGGCTAGGGTTGCCGTAACGAGGTTGCTGCCGTGACCAAGCGAATCCTCGCCAACTTCGCCCTATTCCTGTGTATCGGAGTTATGAATCGCGAATTGCCGGAGTGCATGGCACTACGCGACGATGTCTCGAATGACGGCGACGTAGTGGTTTACATCCTTCGGATTCCGCAGTGTGTTTCAATCCTTGCCGGCAGGCCCGATGCACAAGTAGCCTCGGCCTCTCGCAAAGGTTCGTTTCCCATCCTTCTCTTACAGGGCCGCACCTCTCGGCTGCCGGCGCCCCTTCTCTACGATGGCGTCGGCCTCCTGCGATTGATCGATCAGCAACGGTGCTGATAGTTCAATCGCTCGTCCCGTCGAACATCCCTGTTCTGGTCATTAATCAAAGTACACGTCGAGTTCGAAGGCATGTCGGCAACTGCTCGACTGGGTTCCTGAATTGTCAAAGCCTAGTACATCGTTCGGTAAATTCCTTGTAGTATTCTCGGCTCTGTGTTACTGTAACCGGCATGCCGAGAGTCGCACCTGCAATGGCTTTGAATGCCGTGACGGAGTCCACTTTGCAACATT
>JBEKLY010000416.1:0-6222 GCA_050010015.1 Terriglobia bacterium | reverse complement strand
GATGTTCATGGCCGACCCTCCCAGCGCTGCTCTAACCGCCGCATCGCTTCGCGCATGAGTTCCGGAGAGCCTTCCAAATACCACTGGGTGTCGGCGACGTGCACATGGCCAAGGTAGGCAGACAACAAGGGAAGTCGCCGCTCGGGATCCTGACCGGACCGATACCATCGCACGAGGGTGTTCGTCGCAAAGCGATGCCGCTAATGCCGATATCGGCATAAGCGGCACACCTTCGGGAGTCTGCTGATCGAGGAAGGGGCGCCCCTCCCTTACGTGCGCGATCAAATGGGCCACAGCTCCATCCAGATTACTGCCGACAAATACGTCCATCTGGTCGCACGCAGAAATGTTCACTTCATCGACCGACTGGACGCGCAAACAAGTCCGCAACCAAACGCAACCCCCACGCAACCTCAGCCTAAAGGCTGCCAAAGAGCCACTCGCCGTCAGCGCCGCCAACTCATTGAAAGGAAAGCTTGGTGCGAAAGGGGGGACTCGAACCCCCACCCCTTGCGGGACCAGATCCTAAGTCTGGCCCGCCTCGAACCGAGTTTGCGATTCGGGGCTTGGGCAATTCCAAGACATGGTTGTGATGCAATGGGGGCCAAACTCGCGAGGATTTAGGCGTGAAGATCGGAGACCACAACATGAAAAAGGTTTACAGAGTTGAAATCGAAGTTATGCTGGACGAAGCCAACGAACAAAATGCCATCCGCATCGCACGGGATCATTACTTAGAGGTTGGTGGGGCCGAGGAAGCCATCGAACAGCAAAGCGACTGTCTCAAAACGATTCCGGCGGAGGAATTCATATCGGACTCGTTATGGGCGATTGTCACACTTGTAAATGCTAATCCTTTGCTTGAGAGGGCCGGTGTGGATGTGACTGAGGTTTCATGTCATGAGGCTGAACATGTGGATGTCAATCATTCTCCACTAATCTAGCTGGCCCAGATCGCGAATGCTGCGGGAACCATGCGGCTTTTAACACTCTGCGAGTAACACGTGGGTGTCCACGAAAACGCCCATGCCAGAGCTGAAATTGCTGGACTGATAGCCGGAGCGGTCACACGGCTGATTTGGACGGTGAAGGCGAGATTGGGGTCGCGATCTCAGAGGAAGCTGTCGGGGGCTTAGCGGAGTACTGCATCACATCTGCCCTGCCTCAAAAATTGCACGGCGGTTTGCCGTCGACCGAAGAACTCGAGCAACGGCTGAAGGTGAACGTTTGAAATGAACTCCGAGCGGACTGGGGTTCAGGCGGGTCAGGGTGACGAAGAAAAACTGGTCCAACCGCATTGTGAGGTCTTATGCACCAATCGTATGATAAGTCGAGGACACTAGGAGGCCCAACTTCCAGTATAGAACCCGATGTTCGCGTGGGCCGCGAATTGCCAGAAGGCGCACTTGAGCAGGTTATTGAGATCTCAAAACGCAGAGCTGAATTCCTTGGAAACATGAAGGACGCCCTTTTAAGGGGCGATATTGAAACGGTTTGGTCCATCGCAGAAGTCCTTTGCGGACTCGCTGATTATGAATGACGGAAGGAAACGACGCGTACTTGCATTGGCTCGCATCTCGACAGAGGAGCAGGCGGCCGAAGGTCGGGCTGGCCTGCTCCGACAGTGGGAGGATATCAGTCGTGCGGTCGAGCGTTGGAATCTTGAGATTGTGAGGAAATACGAAATCATCGATGTGAGTGGCGCAGATGTTCATCTCAATAGCGATTTCCGGCAAATGCTGCATGAAATAACCCTTCCGTCAGTGGACGGGCTCGTCGCCGCAGCAATGGACCGGATCACTCGACCTGACAGTTATTCTTCCTTTGGAATCTGGGATACCTTCGTCCAACACCGAAAGTTGATTTGGTTCCCAGGATCAGAAATAAACCCCGCCCTCGATTCAGGGTTCATCGAGACCATTATCACCGGCATGATGGCCGGCCTCGACCGTCGCCGGATTTTGCAGAACACTCAGACTGCGAAGGAAGGGAACCGCAGGCGTGGGCGCTGTCCCAGCGCCAAAATTACCCTTCCGCAGGGAGTGGACTTCGATTTCAAGACCGGAAAATGGTCTTGGGTCGAACCTTTCGCTTCACGCATTCGCGAAGCGTTCAGAATATTAATCGCTGAACAACCGAGTATCCGCTTCCTCGCCCAGCGACTTGGTTACCCCTGCACGCGCACTCTCTACAATCAGCTACGCAACCCCATCTGGACTGGAATTCGCGAATACAAATATCGGCGAGGTGAAAAATACCCGTCCAAAGATGGGCGGCAGCGAGACCGTAAAAAGGTTCTGCGGGCGGAACCTCTCACTGTCAAGATCGACATCGAGCCCCTTGTCAGTCATGATGAATTTGCTCTGGCACAGGAGATATTGACAAATCGGAAGAAGGATTGGATTAGCAGGCGCTCTCAAGGCAGCAGATTCGAATCTACTGGCATAATTTACTGTGACCGGTGCGGACAGCGCATGTACTCTCGTTCCGACGCGCGGCCAGGAAAGCATGATGAGTACTACTGTAAGAGCCAGTTTCCATCTGGAACTGGCTGCGGCTCACCCCGCATATGGCGAGAGCGTCTCGATTTTACGATCCGTTCCTTCGTTTCGGAGTACTTTACGGAACCCCCAGCGCTGATCGCACTTCTTGCATCCATCGACAGCGCGCCGCGGCTCCAGCCCATCATCGCAAACATTGAAAAAGGAACTACCGAATTGACCAGACTCCAAGCAGAGAAATCGAGATTGCTCTCGCTATCAGTACGAGGTTTGTTCGACGAATCGCAGATTGAAGCCGAATCGAGGAGAATTGACCGAGAAGTACAAACGTGGATGCTCTTCCGGCGAAAGGCTGAGCGACAAAAGGAATCCCTGTCACTCCGGAATTCGAAGTCCATCGCGCAGCTCGTCGTGTCGACATTTGCGGAGTTCGAATTTCTCAGTATTAACGACCGGAAGAAGCTATTGAGGCAATTTCTTGCCAAGGTCTTGGTTCGCGACGGCAGTATTACAAGGCTCGCTATGCGCCTTCCTACGTCCGTCACTAATTTGGGAATCCCTGCGGGTACGGGTATCTTTGTTGCTGAACGACATCTTGTCTATTTGCCACTCAAGACCCCATGAGTGGATGCCCCGCCTGTGGCCGGGGGTGGCGTCCCTACTGCTTCTGGAAATCCGCCGCCTTCCTGTGCTCGACGACCTTATCATAGCTCGCCGCAATCTCATCGCCCACATGGAGCGTCGTGCCAAGCAGCGGCTCGTTGTCAAGCCTCCCAAACAGGACGCCCACATCGTCGCAAGAGTCCCGGAATACGCTTGGCTGAGATGTATACTGTCAGTGACGGACTCCCGGTTTGGGAGAACGCTTGGCGGCACCTCTGCTTAGCTTGGCAACCGTAATGACCTCAACCCACCGAATCGTCCTTCCCAGCGAGAGGTTCCGGCTGGAGGAGATAAACCTGCCCGAGGAGCTGGCGTCTGCCTTGGCGGGGCAGGCAGTGGACGCCGAGGTTCTTCCTGAAGCCCCCGCCGGGACACTCCGACTCGACCTGAACGACCTTCCGGATGGCATGCCGTTCCTAATCGGCGATGACGGCATCGCATGGAACGGCTACTGGCCCGCACGGGTGCTATACACGGGCGCTGACAGCCGTGTGTGGAGATCGCCATGGCACTGGCTCAAGGAAGGCGTGTCGCCTGTGATTGAGGCAAGCTGCTACAAGGTCACGCACAAGTCGAGCTGGCCCGAAGGCTGGTGCCCGCCCACATGGTGGGACCTCGGGGACGTAAACATCGAAGATGCACCGGCCGAAGACGGGCAGTGGGGCGCAGCCTGCGTCGAAGTGAGCGTTGCGCCCGGCGAAGTCCCGAAGGTCTTCTGGAAAGGCCCGTCCGGGAAGGCGTGGAGGATTCCGCACGACTGGCGGCGACGGCGCATCAGGCTGCCCGGCTGCGACGGGCTGCTGCGGAACGGCCTGCCCCCAGACATTGCCGAAGAATTCGGGGGGAGAATCGTTACCGTGAACTATCACCCCGGCTCGCTGTGCTGCCTCCACGACGGGTACAGGGTTCGGGATGGGCGGGGCGGAAAGTGGCCCGTGAGGGCGGCCGACTGCGTGGTGGTCGGCTTCGGAGACGAGACAGAAAGATATGCCTGAGCGCTGCCGTCATGCCAAAGGCAAAAGCCAAGTGTTCTCACCGCGCGGCACCCTTCTGATAACGCTCATAGATCGCTCGAAGATACTCCCACCGTGCCTTGTGACTCACCGTAACGATCCTTCAACTTTCTCACCGTCGCCGGTTACGTGCTAGCATGGAATCACGCGCAAGGCGAGTGCTCCGTATCAAGCTTGGTTGCAACGCCCAATAGACGTGCGGCGTTTTCAAAATAGACCTTTCGCAGAACGTCGGCCGGCAGACCCAGCCCGTAAATGCGCCAACGTCCCTGCGGAGGCGGGGATGTTGGTGCATAGTCGAAATACTCATCATCCGTCTCGAGAAATCGGTAGTAGATTTCGTAGAGTTCATCGCCAAAAGTTTGTTGAGGCACGTCTACGCCATGTGGGACGGCATCGGTGCCGAAGAGAATCCTGTCTTGATATTTATCGAAGAATTTTCGCGCCGCCCGTGGCTGGCGACCAAGCTCTCCAATGCGGGCAGCTATATCCACATGCATGTTGGGGAAGTTATCCATACATTGCGAGACGTAGGCCAGGTTTTCGGCGTTATTACCACCGTGGAGAGCAACAAACTCTGTCCTGGGGTGACGCGCAAAAACGCGATTGCACGCTTCCAAAAGTTCGGCGTTGCTTGGGAAGTCCCCACCGTGGAACGACCAATCGGGATGACAATTCAATTCTTCGAAACGTTCGTTGAAACGGTCGATCGGGAGGAAGAATGCCTCCGGGTCGGAAACATGGATCCCCACGGGTATACCGAATCCTCCGCACGCCTCCCACATTGGATCAAATCGCGGATCGTCGACGGCGATGAGCGCGCCTGACGTAACGTTTTCGCGTAAATATAAGCCAAGCGTCTTGAGCACCTTCAGGCCGACGGCGCCCATGGCGTGAGCTCGGCCGATCTCCTCGGCTTGAAAGCGGTCATAACCGGACTCACTCACATGTTCCCAGCAAGGCTCGGCGAAAACCAGGAATCTTCCGGGATAAGGCTTCTGGTATCTTTCAATGGTCTCCTCAAGCCCCTTTCCCGTACCGCCCGTGAGATTCACCATAGTTCGAATGTTCTTACGGTTCATGGTGTCCAGCAGTTCATTCGGCGTAGCGGGATACTGCATCTTCTCGCCCGTCGGGACCCCTGATGTGCTGAATTCCCTCCACGCGAAATGCGTGTGCACATCGATCACTGGAAAACTGGGTCGGTGAAGGTTTTTCCCCACGACGTGCAACATGCTTTTCGGCTCGTAATCACTCAAATCCAGCGATCGTCCCGGTGGTGGCGGCATTGATGCTCCTCTTGGCGGCCGGAAAATCCGTCCTTTTATCGGTCGGGATCCAGCTCGTTCCAGCGTCGAAGCGCCTCATTTGCTCCCGTGGTATCCGCTAATCTGGCCAGAACATGGGAGAGTTGATAGTAAGCATTGCGGTATTCGGGTTCGAGCTGTACGGCGGTTTCAAAAGCTCGCCTTGCCGCGGTCCAGTCGCCGGAATTGACAAGAGCTTTCCCGAGTTCATATTGGGCTTCAGGATCCTTGGGGTCCAACTGAGCAGATCGTTCCAGAGAACGGATAGCTTCATCCGTCTTCCCCATACGGCTCAGTACGGCTCCATATCGCTTTTGCGAGATGGCATTCGAAGGGTCGCGTGCCAGGGACTTGCGATAGGCGACGACTGCCTCGGCCATTCTCCCGGTCCCAGCGTAGAAATCGCCCAAAGACCTGTACAGGTCTGCAGGAGAAGTATCGAGTTCCGCTGCCTTCTGGAAGGATAGTTCTGCTTCCTCACGCATCCCAGCGAAATATTGTGCGATTCCGAGCGCCATGTTCAGATTGGCAGAGGAAGAAAATCTCCTGACAGCCCCCCTGAGCAGTGTCAGGGCCTCGTTAATTGACCCCATGTGGAGCAGAGCGATTCCCAAATCGTAAGCGTCGTCCGGCGCCGACGGGGCTAACGCGACGGCCGTACGCAGGTATCGGACCCCTTCCGGGAAGTTGGCGGATTGCACGTAGGCGTCACCCAGCAGACGGCAGAACTCCTCCGAG
>JBEKLY010000415.1:0-6269 GCA_050010015.1 Terriglobia bacterium | reverse complement strand
CAGCGACTTGCCTTACAGCGACTTGCCTTACAGCGACTTGCCTTACAGCGACTTGCCTTACAGCGACTTGCCTTACAGCGACTTGCCTTACAGCGACTTGCCTTACAGCGACTTGCCTTACACTGACTTACATTGTCAATGTAATAACTGGTTGGACCCTTTGTCTGTACACTTTTGCTCACTTTTGAATTTTTCTCGGCAACTATAAGTCCTCATCCCTCAATAACATGAGCGCGAGATTGATCTGTTTACAGGTCCGTACCCCCAGTCAGGAAAAAAGCTTCGTTGCCGTTTCGAAATGGGCGTTAACATCGCGGTCTTGGGGCGTATATTTAAAGTAAACAAGCTCACAAGAGGAGGGCACTAATGGTCGCGGGAGTAGCTTCTCTGATCGCGCAGGAAATCAATCTTAACAGCAGGGCCGCTCAGATCGGCCGGGCGCAGCATGAGCTGCTGCTGGATTACGGCTTCACGGGGGTGCAGGTGGGGGAGAACACCACGGTCTATGAGAGCCAATCTGACGGCTACCAAGTCACGCAGGATGCCATTGGCCACTGAGCGGAGCGAAGGGTCGGCACATGCTGGCCTGAAGGTCGGCGCCACCCAGACAGAAGGTCCGAAAAGGGAAAGCGGAGGCGGAACATCAAAATCGCCGGAACAAAGCGAGAATGTTATAGAAAACAAAGCACTGAAGGCAGAGGCGGTCGACGCATAAGGCGCTACGGGTCGAGGCTCATCCCAGCGAGTCTCCCAGAAGCACCGGGGGTAGATCCCTCAAGGTCCTAGAAAATAGGCACGGCAAGCCTCGGCAAGCGTCTCCTGGTCCAGCCGCGGCGCCTCACCTTCAAATTGTGCAGTCCAGAGAACGTGGTTCACAAGGTCACGCGGCAAACAGGGCCGGAGCGGCTGCTTCCATTCCGTGGTCACCAGATCCTCCAGGAAGTCGACCAGGTTTGGCTCAAACTTCAAATCCAGACGCTTCGAGAGACGTTCAAAAACATGACGGAACTCATCCCGGTCCAGGTTGTCAATTTTGATCTTGTTCTGAATCCGCCGGAGGAAAGCATCGTCAGCAAGCTTGGCCGGATCGAGGTTGGTGGAGAACACCACAAACGCGTCAAACGGGATTTCTAACTTCTTACCACCTAATAGTGTCAGAAAATCAACGCGCCGATCCAATGGGATGGTCCATCGATTCAACAACTCTTCGGGTCGAATTCGTTGCCGCCCGAAGTCGTCCACAATCAGCGCCCCATTGTTGGCCTTCATCTGAAGGGGAGCTGCATAGAACTTGCTGACAGGGTGAAATTGCAGGTCAAGCATCTCGATGCTAAGCTCCCCGCCTACGATTACGCGAGGACGCCGACAAGGAACCCACCTGCCGTCACTGCCTTCAGGCCCTTCCGCAACCTTGTGGATGATGGGATCAAACACCGTAATAATTTGGGAGTCGACTTCCACAGCATATGGTATCCAGATCCGGTCGTTGTAAATGCTGGGGATGGCTTCAGCAATCGAAGTTTTGCCGGTTCCCGTGGGCCCGTAAAGGAAGATTGAAGTTCCGGAAACGACCGCGGAGCCCAATTGCTTCAAGATGCGGTTGGAGAGCACCAGATGGGAGAAGGCTTGTTCCACCAAAGCTTGGGTTGCAGGAAAGTTCGTCACACTCTGGGCTCGAACTCGTGTCACGTAGTCTTTTAAAGAAATCGGAGCGGGACCGGTGTACTGATTAAGCGCGAGGGACTCGAGGGCGCGGGTTTTTCCTTGCTGGGTAATGGCGATCCGATACACCCCCCCAACCACTCCTTTAACCTCGCAAAGCTCCGCCTTGCGGAGAGATTGAAAAACTTCATTCACCACATCCAATCTGAGCCGGAGTTGTCTTGCCAGTTTGTCCAAGGTGAGCTCACTAGCAAGGAAAAGAATCTTCAGGGCGAGCTGTTCAAGAGAACTCCGCAGGATTCCGAGCTCATCAACAGTTTGGGGCGCGGGGATTGTGGTCTCTTCCGTCATACACACACTCCAGGTCAGGCTCAATTCCCAATAGGTCAAACACGTGCACAAATTGCTATCGGCAGGATGGCCCATTAAGGCGAGATGATAGCTGACCGGAGAGGGTAATCAGCGGGTTCACCCGCTCGAACGAAGCTATCTCTGTCAGGGCCTCATCTGCGGGGAAGCGGTAAAAGTGTTATAGAAGCTTCTAAAGCCGTTTTTCCCTTTTGAGGGTCAGTTTTTGAAACTTCGGCTCATCGTTTTCATCAATATTGGTGGCCCGACCTCTGCCCGCGAGATAGGCCCGCCGCCGACGGAGAGGGCTCCGGCGACGAGAAAGCGCGGGGCTCGCGGCCAACGGCTCCCGCAGAAAGAGGTGCAAAAATGAAACTGAATATGGTTACAAGAAGGACGGCACCCATGGAACTCCACCCAAAATGGGAAGGCGCCTTGGGCGGCACGGCCTTCCAGGTATGGTTACAGACTCATGCGACGGCCGCAGCGCAGCCGGCAGCAACCCACCCTGTTTCAATTGCAAGCCCTCAGGTCGCAACCATGGCGCCCGGGTCTAGGCCAGCCGGTACGCCTGCGCCAGTTCTCGCCGCCGTCGGCGTCCCGCTCACGCGCGCGGACTTGCTCGATCAGCAGCAATTTGGGAACAGGATTAGGGGACTTATCAATCTCTCCGGTCAGATCACTGCCAGCTCTGACGACGTTGCGAGATTGATACACCCGGAATGGCACTCCAGGGTTGACTACTCGACGCAAGGCTTCGCCGTTCTCACCGACAGCCTGGAGTTTTGGCAGGCCCTTCACGACGAGGACAAGACCGCGGAGTTACTCTGCGGCGCTAGGCTGGGGGCGAATGCGGTGGATTTGGTAGTGAGTGTTGCCGACACTATTACGACGATCAGCAGTTCAACCTCAGCCACGATTCACGGATGCTGCTTGTTTGTCCGGGGGGTTGCCGGATTTACTAAAATCCTTCTGGAAATGCGCGACAAGGATTCTGCCTAAGCGGGAACCGGATTCGGATCAGTTTGGTTCTCTGAGGCTTGAGTGCAAGCTCCCGACAACCCCACCGCAATACCTACGGTAACCAGCCGCAGGACCTCTTCCGTCACTATCCCCAGAACGTACCGCACCTCGTCGCCAAAGGCCATGCGGATGCCGCCGCGCGACAATCCCTGAGCCTACCAGCATGCCCAGGGCAAGCGAGAAAATATCGATTGGATTGATCCGGGTGCTTGCTGTATCATCCTCCTGCACCCCGCCCGACGCGGTGACCTTACGGATGTGAGGTGTGTCATGGCCGCGAAACAAGACTATTTCAACTGTCGAATTTGCCGACATGTTGCCTTGTCGGTGACGATGTTGTTCGCAGTGTGCCTTTCGGCGCAACCTTCTTCTGTTCTTCTACGTTCTACTTCCTCTGAGCCGCCTGAGCTGATTCGTGTGAAGACTTTTGATCGCACCGCGGATGCGACTGTGACTCCAGTGCGTCCCGCATCGCCGGTTACCGTCGTCGTCTTGGTGGACACGATGAGCCCCGACGCACTTGAGACCCTGAAGGCAGACCTTCTAGCGGCTTTTGGTTCTCTCCATGGACGGAACCTGCGCCTCGCCATCGTGCAGAACAACGCCGTGCGCGTGGTGGGCCCGGTCCTGAGCCGCTTGCGCCTGCAAAACGCTTTGAAGGATGTCCAACCGCGCGCGGAGAATGCTGCCCCGGCAGCCACAGCGGCGATTCTGGATCTCCTCTCGACAAATGCCGACCAGTTGGGAAGCAAGTGGTCCCACGTCTTGTTGGCCGGGGATTTCCCTTCACTCGATCCAGCAACCCTCCAATATGCCTCTGCCGTTTTGTTACGGGCATTCATCGCCGAGCAGGTGCAGGTGAGCTGGTACCCCATTACCAAGGGCGATGACGCGTGGCTTCCTCTGTTCGAGTCGACCGGCGGCGCCATTTTGCATGAGGAACTCAAAGACAGTCTTATCGCACCTCAGGAGGTCAAGGAACAACTCTTGCATGTCGAGTGGATCTCAGCTCCACCCTCAGCCGGCTTCGTCGTATCACTTGATGTTCTCTCCGATTCGCAGGGCAACGCACTCCTCAAGGTCCCCGATCTGGCGCTTCGCGAAACGGTATCTCTTCCCTCGATCGAGCGTTTCGCGGAAGTGCAAAGCCAGGTTTCCGGCGTCGCTCCCTTGCTGAATGTGCCACAGCTTGGCGAGCTTGACACGCGGCGTATCCGCGAGACGCTTACGGCCGCTTTCGAAATGAACCCACTCGATCCTGCCGCGCTGGGTCTCGCCATATCTTTTTACGGGCGGATCAACGACTTCTCGAGTGTCGTCAAATACGCTCAATCGCTGGTTGAGGCCCATCCGGAAGAGGGCACAGCCTATGCCGCCCTAGGACATGCCTTGTTGCGAACCAACGATCTCGATAAGGCTGATGCGGCTCTCGAGCGCGCCGTCGCGCTGCACATCCAAACCGCCCAGGTGGCGGAGGACTCCGGCCGCGTTCGGCTGGCGCGGAAGGACGACAAGGGCGCCGTGCCCTATCTCGCCGAGGCCTTGCGGCTTGATCCCGCGCGCCAGGAGCTTTGGTTCGATCAGGCGCACGCCGCGGAGCGCCTGCGTGATTCCGGCCTGGCGATGGAGTCCTTTGAAAAAGGGCTAGCGCTGGGCGGCAGCCACGTCCCGGAGTCCCTGTCGTTGCTTCACCTCTATTTATCATCAAACCAAAGCGCCAAGGCCCTCGACTTCACGACGCGCGTCATCAAGGATCTTCCCCCGGATCCGGCCGTTCGATCCCAGTTCGCTTCCGGGCTGGACGAACAGAAACAGTCCAGCCAGGCTCTCGTCGCTTGGAGGCGAGTGCTGGAAGTTCAGCCTGATGCCGAGCCCGCGCACTACCGCATCGCACGATTGCTCATCGAATCGGGCGACGCAAAGGGCTCGGAGGAGGCGGCCGAGAAGGGACTCGAAGCGGCGCCTAAGTCTCCCCGGCTTTATATCGTGATGGCCGAGGCCCGCAAGAAACAAGGACACCGGTATAGCGCGCGCGAAGCGTTGCGGAAAGGCGCGGGCCTTGCGCCTGACCCGGATCTTCTTGCGCACTTCGCTGCGGTCGAGGACACGTACGGCAGCGGCGCGGCGGATGCTTATGCCCGGCTGGCTGACTCGCTGGGTGCTGCGGCTCCCGAACGTTTGCAGGCGCTCGAGCGGGGATTCGCCGTGTCCGTGCGGGACGCTGACCTGAAGCACGCCACGACATTTGCCGCCTTGCTGAAAGCCAGCGGGCGCCCGGAGTTTTCGAACTTCATCGGAGGTGAGAAGCAAACCGACAGTGGCACGACGGTGCCCGGGGGTTTAGAGGCTCTGGCTTTTGCGGTGCACGCCAGGAGTCAGATTCCGCTGGAGAAGTTTTTTGTTGAATACAGCGTTGCTTTAGCGAACGCGGCTCATCTAAATCCCACTTCCAACAAGAATCCGATCCAGGCGGAGATCGAAAAGCACTTCCAGACCATAGCCACTCTCGAGGCGATGGGCAAACGCGACGGCGACCGTGTGGTGATCGAGCTTTCGGTGGACGGCAAGAAGAGCCGCAAAAGCACCGAGGAGGTGCTGCGCGTTTTAGGCATCAAACTGCACGCGTCCAAAGGTGAGGTAGAAGTGAAGCGGGGCGAGAAGAAAAGCCAGGCGGTAAAACAGGAAACCGCTTCAGCTCTGGCCATCGATGAAGTAGGCATGCAGGAGACTCTGGAAACGGGCAAGCCGTATGCTCTGGAGATTCGAGACGAATGGGCCCCTGTGTATCCCAACGAGACGATGTGGCGTGAGGCGTTCTACGCCAAAGAAAAGGACCCTGGCGGGTTGGCGTCCGCGCTGGCGCGCCTGCCGAAGATGGCTGAGCTTTACGTCGGCATGAGCTCCCTTGACCGCAAGGTGATCGCCGAACTGCTGAGTTCTGTACCTCTCAAAACGCTTTACGACAAATACTCGCGTCCGCTTTACTTGTACGGTCCTGCGCTTGCCATGAACGGGGAGCGCGCCGCCGTCCCTGGCGGAGCAAAGGCTGAGCCGATCTGGACCCAGCTGGCGGGAGCCAGCCCCGCCGAACCCGGCGCTTTTTTCCGGGCTCTATTAGTACTACTACGTTAAGTTAGATTGACCTCCCAGACGGGAGGTGTTAAGCTCCGGTTCATGACCGAGAGCAAAATCGCGAAATGTCGAACACGTTTGGAACAATTCCTGGCCGACCTGCT
>JBEKLY010000414.1:0-6280 GCA_050010015.1 Terriglobia bacterium | reverse complement strand
TGGGTTTGCCTTCTATGGCGCGGGTTGGGCGGTTTATTCCCACCTTGTCGCACGTGGCGTGGACGTGGTATTCCCCAAGAACACTCCCATGGAGATCCGCTTTGGCACCCACGACGGCTCAGCACCGGCTCCTCCGGGCAATCACTTCGTTTCGCAGGTGGTGAAGCCCTATTAGCCTGCTTTATTCATGAAGTTCATGGTCGAACTCCGGCAGGGCCAGATTTTATGCGACCTCCGTGGCAATTTCGGCGTCGGAACGAACACGACAGTGTGTCGAAAGCGCTTTCGATACCGACCGCCTCAGGGCTGCATATTCGCAGGCTGTGACGAGAGAGTGGCCAATTCATGAATAATCTGGGTTAGGGTTGCTGACCGCTTACTTGAATAACTCTGGCGGTATGGGAAACTCTCCGCGAGCGATCGGAGTTTGCTTTTTCCCCGGAATGCCAAGGCCCACAGCGCAGTTTATTAAGCGGTTTTTCGTTTCTTCGTACTAAGCGCGGATTGCCTCCCTGCTCCGCCACCACGCGCCCCAACCTTTCTAGTGGCTGTACGGGCCGGGTTTAATCGCCTGGCCTAACCCCTAACCCGCAAACTTAGGGTCGCCAGGCGTGCGCATTCAGGTTGCGTGACAGCATCAACTTGAGCGTTATTTTGTCGGACCCTGGAGTCAAACCAAACCCAATGCCGGCTTCGACAGCGAGGCCGAGAAACTTGCTGCTGGAGTGATCCATTACGGCCCAGATTTCGTGAAACTGCTGGTGGCAGGGAACAAAGCGGCGGAGCGGGCCGAACCCGTCATACGCTTCCACGGCGACGGCCCACCGGTCGTTGAGGTTGTAGGCGATTCGCCCGGCCGGGTTGTACTGGAGGTTGCCGAAACCTCCCGCAAAGTCCGTGTCGACAATCGGGTTGTAAATGAGATCCCAGGGATGCAAGTGCAGCCCGATAATCGGCCTGATCTCGGAGCTGATGCGTCTGTCCTCCCAGTAATTGGCATTGACGCTGAACTCATAATTGAGGCCGTAGAAGAAGGTGTGGTCGTGAGCGTGGGGCCGGACAAACAGCTCGCGGATTTTGAAGCCGTTGATGGTGGTAGTGTGATTCGTCGAGTAGAGGGTGTACACGGGAAGATAGAGTCCCTGCTCCATCCAGGGCGTCACCCCGTAGGCCCATTCGGCAGTTCCGTTGAACGAGTGATCGGCGATGATGGCCCCAGGGAAGACGGGAACAGTCCGTCCGGCGGGCGTGAAATTGCTGTGGACCATGAGATTGAATATACCCTGCGGTTCGATCTCCGCATCATAGACCTGGATCTCGTCGGTTTGCGCGAGAGCGGTCGATGACACTGCCGTCAGGCCGATAATGATCCACAAGACAGCGCGCATATTCATCCCGCAACATTCCGCCAACCCTACCTTCAACACGCGATGGGGGGCGCCTGGCAATTTGGAACGTCAAGAGAACAAAATCCAATCACTGTAAATATGGCCGAGGGAAAGGTGGGAAAAGGTGTCGATTAAGTACTCATCCGCGCCTGCAAGGTAATCCGCTTCGTTGGCCTCTATAGGGACCGTCTTCGGGATTTCTCTTTTTAGTGTTGCATTAAGTGCCCTAGGCGCCAGTTTGCTTTCGAACTGCAGAGGACGCGAGGCTGTAGCCACTGGCGCGAAGCCTCCGGCGAAGTAGGCGTACTCTCCCCCGATGATACAGACAAGGGCTACGATTACGCCTGGCGCGAATTTTTTCATCTCTGCCCTCCTATTTTGGACTCGCGGTCGAGCTCGCCTCCGCGAGTGGCTTTAGTGATTGCGTAATACGACGTAGTGGCTGATGAGGTAGCCAAACGCGGCGCCCGCAAAGACGTCTGACGGAAAATGAGCCGTTAATGTAATACGCGAAAAGCCTACAAGGCCGGCAAGGCCATAAGCGACCCAGGGAGCCCAACGATGGTTGCGGTAGCGATCGGCGAAGACCGCTGCCACCGCAAACGCCGCGATGGCATGGCCGGAGGGGAAGCTTGCTTGGCCTTCCGAGAGCGTTTCGTGCGCCCGGAACCATGTGTCGTCAAAATCACCGTAAGGTGGAACGTCGGATGGCCGAAGACGGCGATCAACATGCTTCATCACCGTCGTCAGGATTTCCGCGTCGACTACGGCTTCTCCAGCCAGTAGCGACGTGCGCTGGCCGTACGCGTTCTTGCGAACCAGGGAAATGGCGTAGAAGGAGAGCGGTACAACTGCCGTTCCCACTCCCATGTTCGTTCCGCTAAAGGTTTTATTGAACTCCTTGAAAGCGCTGGTCCGGCGGAAGTAAGGCGCATCAATGGTGTCAAGGGCCACAAGACCCGCGGTGGCCCCAGCTATGGCGAGCGTGGGTTTCCAATGTTCGCCCTTGACTGCCTTCGCCGGAAAGGTCCAGATGGGTTTCTGATCTTGGAGAATGTTCGGCACAACCAGTTTCCATGATACGGGCCGGTCCTTTGTCTGCTGGGCTCCCGCAGGCGCAGTCGGAGCGCAAGGAGGAAGCTGGGGACCTCCCGCACCGTTCTGAGCCCAGCCTGGAATCGCTCCGAGAATCAGAAGAAGAGAAAGAACCACCTTCGACCTTGGCGCCACAAACAAGGCGCTCGCCGCGGGCCTCGTGTCCCTAACGGAGGCGGCGGAGGTGTGGAGGGTTTTGCAGACTTTGGAGACGAAGACACCTTCGGCCAATTTCTTCATAGCCAGACTCCTGATTTCAATTCATTGCGCCGCCCTGCTTACCTTTCGGCCCGCCTCAATCTATCGCGGAGCCGATTGAAAATTGTGTTAGTTCAACGTCTCGGAAAATGGCACGATCCTATTGCGTAGCACGCCAGCTCAGATCGACCCGCACTGGGATGTCGTTCTTGATGGGCATGGTAAGGAGCGTCGGAGGATCGATCTTGAAGTCAGTTAGCTTTGCCGGAATTGTTCCTGTGATCCGCGTCTCGCTGCCTTGAACCGACCGCTCGAAGGGCACCTGCTTGTACTCGAAGGTCTGGCCGGCGAATTGGACCTCCAGATCGAGGTTGATCGTCGCTGAGGTGCCGGCCGATTCGGGCAATCGGGCGCGCACAGTCACCAAAGGAAATTCTGCCCCGCGCGTCACTTGGAGCATATGAAGATCGCGATTGCTGTCGCCCGAATCGAAGGACTTCACGGGCACCGCAATCAGAAAATTACACTCCCCGTCGTGGCAAATCCCCTTGCCCTTAGCTGCATGGCTGACGCCATCGAATTGGTGCAGCGGGTGTGACACATGATAGGTGAGAGTGCTTTGCTCCAGTGCCCATTGGCTATCCGCCCGGGCAAGGGCGGGAAGCGACAGTAGCCAAAAGCCTATCAGCAGTTTCCTGAGCATTAGCCCTCGCTAGAACTTAAACGATACAGACGCTACCGCCAACCCAAATGCCCCTGTCGTAACGATGGCCACCGGTCCGTGGGCCGAGGCGATCCCGTGAACCCTTTCGCCGCGGCTCTTTTGAGCAAAAGCCATCTCTCCCAGAATGGGTGTAAGGATCATCCCGGGTCCGTGAATCCACGCCAACGTCTTGTGAAGGCGGATCGGCCCGCGCGTCCTGGTGCCGGGGATCTTGGGCGCACAGATGGCAAAGTAAGCGGTGGTGAAATACATGCCCACCGTCGCCGTACCCAAAGCGGCATGCGCGTCCCGGCTGGCCCGGCTTGTCTGCCTTCCGCCGGCGAAAGCGGAAGTAATGAGCGTGGCGCCGAGCGGCGCAATCGTGATCAAGCCGAGCCGCTGATGGACCTTGAGCATGTGCGAGCGTCGGTCAAGCAGTGCTTGTTCCCTCGCATTGCCCTTGGCCTGAGAAGGAGAGATGCCGAGATCCTCCAGCGACGGCTCCGCCGGCTTACCAGAAGGGCTGGGCGCGGTCTTCTGAGCCGGATCTGCCGTTATATTGCTTTGCGATTGCGCGACGGCTTCGAGCACGCAATTCTCGATCACTCTAGATGACGCACTGACGACCGCTTCAGGAATCTCCTGAGTTTCGTAGCCGCGAGATTCAAACTTGATGCGGTAGTTGCCGGAAGGAAGAGTAAATCTGTAATTACCGTCCATGCCCGTGGCAGCAGGTAGCGCATGGCCAGTTACCACATTGGTGGTGGTGACGAACGCAAATGCCACAGGGGCGCCAGCCGGATCGGTCACTGTGCCTGTCAATTCCCCCATCACCTCGGCCATCAACGATGGGGCCCATATAATGATCAAAAGTGCGCCGGCAAGGCCGGCGAGACAAGTGCGGTAGCGGCGAGCGATTTTGGCGAGCATCCATACCTCCCTTTTTAGTTTGGGTAGTGACCGGGGTGATTCTCTCGAATCCAGATGAGGCGATCACCCCGCACCTGCGGATGGCTCCTACGGTCACGTCGGGGCCTGAGGCCGCCAAGAATCAGAATAACGCAGCTTCTCTCAGGTTTAGGCTCGCATTTTCGAATATGAACAAAATGTAATTCTCAGGATATTTACAGTTCATGCTCGCCGGTGCCGTGAATACGTGCGCGCAGAAACTGGCCCGAAAGGTGGGTAGTGGCGGAGGTCCAACAGCATCACCTCCATGCCAGAAGCGTCGGTTTCCAAACAGGGTGTGCGGTATCGATCAAATGCAAACGGGCGCTTTCAAGACAGCGGCAGGCAACGTCATCTTGTTAACTGGCAGCAGCAGCGAAACCGTGGCGCCCCCGCCCGGGTGATCGGAGATCTTCACTGTCCCGCCATGGGCCTGAGCCACGGCGTCAACAAATGCCAACCCGAGTCCATGTCCGGGCGAATGCATTCCTTTCACAAAACGCTCGAATACGCGGCTGCCGATCTCGGGAGGAAAACCCGGCCCATTATCCTCGATCACCAGTTCAGCATAACCCTGGTGCGATCGGAGCCGAATATCGATCTGGCAGCCCGGGGGCAAGTGCACAAGTTCATTTTCAAACAGATTGCTCAGACTGCGATTGATAAGCCCGAGGTCTGCCTCAACTATAACGCCGCTTTGCAGGTCAGTTCTTACCTCATGACACCTGTCGGCCATGGCCGGCATGTATAGGTGGAGCAATTGAGTCAGAACCGCGGGCAAATCCACCGCCGCACGCTTCAGGGGAAGGGCTCCGGCTTTGGCTTCGGCGACATCCAGCGTCGTGTTGAGTAAAGCAGACATGCGGTCCAGTCCTTCGATAGCCTGCGCGACTGAATCTCGCCATGGCTCGCCGTTCTCAGACGAGAGCGCCGATTCAAGAGTTCCCCGGATCGAGGTCACGGGACTTTTCAGGTCGTGAGCAACCGCGTCGGTTACGGATCGCAATTGTTTGACCGACGCCTGAATCCTCTCCAGCATGTGGTTGAACGTCTTCGCCAATCGGGAGATTTCGTCGGATCCGGCGGGTTCCGGCAGTCGCTCGTCGAGTTCCTCGCTGCCGATTCGTGCGACTGTCTCCGTAATGCGCTCCACTCGCCGCAGGGTCCGGCGCGTGCTGAGGTAAGAGATCAGGAACCCTAGAAAGACTGTTCCGGTCCACCCCCACAGAAAGCGCTCCATGAGCGTGTGCAAGACGTGCCTGGCGCCCCGTTCGGAAAGGCCCAAATAAGTCGGATTTCCGCCCTCGTGTACTTGCACAACTACTCTAAAATCAGGTTGCCATCCTTCCACTCTTATCGACTTCGGAATGCCAACCACAAAATGCGCCTGTTGGATGGCGCGCCAAAACGCGTCTCTCGATCCAGGGCCCACAAACAGGATGTCCCCGTTTCCGCTGGGGTTGGCCCGGAGGAAAAAAACGTAATTCAACCGCTGCCCTTCAGAACCGCGTTCGTCCGGGACTTCCTGCATCGCCAGTTCGGCAACTTCCTCCACGATCTGGTCATACAAGCCGTCGCGCGGAGTATGCTGCGCAATCTGCGCTAGCACCTGGGCTTCTCCGGTGAGCCACGCGTCGGACCGAGCCCGGAACTCTCGCGCCATTAGCAAGTAGACAATGAAGAACGCAACGAACGTTCCCACGGAGAACGCCAGCGTTGTCCACAAGGCGATACGCCAGGCAGCGGTTGTGCGTGAATTTTCAGGCATACTTCAAGAGGTACCCCACACCCCGGATTGTGTGAATCAAGGGCTTGCAACCGTCGCAGTCAACCTTGCTGCGCAAACGGTAAATGTGAACGTCCACCACATTGGTGGCCGGATCAAATTGCATATGCCAAACATGGTCGAGGATCATAGTTCGAGTAACTACACGGCCCACGTTCCGGC
>JBEKLY010000413.1:0-6281 GCA_050010015.1 Terriglobia bacterium | reverse complement strand
GGAGCAGCCCCGTGTCCCACACCCAATGAAGATTATCGGGATGGCCGTCGAAGATGACATGTCGCGCGTTCCCGCCTTTGTCGCCGTCATCCTCGCAGTGCAAAGGCTGGTGAAGGTCAGCCCGACCTCCGTCAAGCCGAAGTGCTGGTCGAAAGTGCCCGCACGGATATTACCAACATCGAGCTGCAGATTGAGCAGACGGAGGACCAGGTTGACGTCCTGCTGGGCCGAAATCCCGGACCGATCGCCCGTGGCCGATCCCCGCTCGAGCAGGGGCTGCCCCCCAAGCTTGCCCCCGGTTTGCCCTCGGCACTTCTTGACCGCCGGCCCGATATCGGCGAGGCGGAGCAGCAGCTTATTGCCAGTCACGCCCAGGTGGCCGTGGCCAAGGCGGCATACTTCCCGGCGCTCGCGCTGACCTCGTCTGCCGGCTTTGAGAGTTCCGCACTCCACAACCTGTTAAGCGGCACCAGCAGCGTCTGGTCCATTGGTCCAGCGGTTGCCCAGCCGCTTTTCCACGCCGGCAGCATACGCGCGGGGGTGCGAAGCGCCCAGGCGCTCCAGGAGCAAGCCTTGCTTTCCTACGAGAGCACCGTACAGCAGGCTTTTCGCGAAGTTGCCGACGCACTGGTCGCCAGTCGCAAGCTTGCCGACTTGAGGATTCAGCAGGAGCAGCTTGTGGAGAGCCTCCGCTCAGCGGCAGAACTCGCCGATCTCCGCTACCAGGGCGGCGTCGACAGTTACCTGGAATATCTGGATTCAGAACGCCAGTTGCTTGACGCGCAACTCCTGCTGGTGCAAATTCGTCGACAAGAAATGACGAACTTCATCACTCTGTACGTCGCACTCGGCGGAGGCTGGCAGTAAGTGCGTCTAAAGAGGATCTTCGCCCCAAGAGAAGCGCCAGACTCTTCTTGACAGCGGAAAACCTGCACCGGACTCATCCCGAGTGCGCGATTTGTAAGTAATCCGCTCGTTCGAAGAACGGAGCAACCGTTCTCTTGGCCCGCGTGCGTCGAACCCCAGGTCACAAGAGTGGCTTGCCGGCTATATCTCCATCTACTGTAATTGCCGTGAAGCGACGGGCAAGGCGCGAGTGGCTGGAGTAGCTGCGAGCGCAGGTCGTCGCTACTTCTTTCAGTTTTTTTCTCGTACCCGCCGACAAAAGACCGGAAGACGGGAAGGGCGGCAGGATCATCCGTCCCGTTCCGTTTCAACTGAACCCTGCCCGAAGGCCTTTGCCAAAGCCCGTGGGATGCCACGGCGCGCGGGACACATGAGAAAGAGGACATGCGCACTATTAGATTAATTGCTCTTTTCCCAACTGCAGTTTTTCTTCTTAGCGGTTGCGGGGGAGGTTCGGGCACCGCACCCGTCCCGCCACCCTCCGGCCTCACCTACACGAGCAGTGCGGCCGTCTACACCCAGGGCACAGCGATCGCCCCCAACAGCCCCACAAGCGGCGGAGGCGCGGTGAGCGGGTATGGTGTGAGCCCGGCGCTTCCTGCGGGCCTGGCCCTGAGCCCCAACGCAGGCGTCATTAGCGGAACGCCCACTGCTGTGAGCGCCGCGGAGCCTCGTTACGGGGGACTGTAATCCATCGTCAACTGGCAACGACGTCTGAGGGCACGTTTAGGCCATTGTACGTCCAGTGAAGAGGAGCGCAGAGTCAGACTTCCCAGAACCCCGTTTCTGGGGAGTTTGCATAATTGCTGACGGGGAGGGCGTTTATCAGGCAGAATCTGGCAGAGGTGGTCGGAAGGGCTGTTCTCCCCTGTTGTCGTGTAGGCCAGTCGATTCCGCAACCGCGCACATACAGAACGGAATCGCATCGGAGGCGCACATAAGAAACGGGGGAGCCAAAGGCCGCGGAAGACCTTACGGCGGGAAATTCATGCGGCGCAGGAGGTCCTGGAAGCGCGGGTCGGAGCGGAGGGGATCGTATAGCGGCTCCGCCTTCAGCAGGAGCATCCGCCACTCGTGCTGCTCATACGCCTCGTCGAGCAACGCGAGGGCCTGCTCTTTATTGCCCAGAGCTACGTAAACAACCGCCCGATCGAGTGCCGAGACCGGCCGATGTTTAGACCTCTCGTTCAATTGCTTTAAGATCTCCAGCGCCTCCGGTCGCCTTCCGGCGAGGGCATACACATAGGCGAGGTCGGGTGACGCCGCGGGCTGCCCTCCGGAAAGCTCGAGGCCCTTCCGAAACTCGCGGATCGCCAAGTCATACCGCCCCTGCTGTGCGTATACATCGCCAAAACCGTAGTGCGGATTAGCCCGCTTCGGGTCCATTTCGAGCGCCTTCCGGTATTGCTTGAGGGCTTGGTCGTATTGCCGCGTCTCGTAATAGGTAAATCCGAGCGCATAGTTATCGTCGGCCGACATCGGATCGTTTTCCACCGCCCGCCCCATTTCGGCCACAGCTTTCCCTCCTCCTCCGCTAAACGTCAAAAGGTCGGCGTAAACGCGGTGCGCCTGAGAATAGCTCGGATTGAGCTGGATGGCCCGTTTGAATTCGCTCTCGGCGCCCTGCCAGTCCCAGTCGCAGAACAATCGGATGGCACCAAGCGAGAGGTGAGTTTCGGCAAGCGAATCGTCAAGCTCCACGGCTTTGAGCGCGGCAGGCTCCGCTTTCGGACACGCTTCATTACGAGGCAAAGCGCCTATGCCGGAGTACATCATGCCGTAGTAATCGGCCAAGCCGGAATAGCCCAGGGCATAGTTCGGGTCCTTTCCGATCGCTTCCTGGAAGAATCCGAGACTCTTCCTCCCATCTGCCTCGGTGAACTGATTCCAGTAATAGCGGCCCTTGAGATATGCTTCGTGCGCCTCCGGGTCGACAGAGTGGGAACCGGCCAGCCGGGCACGCTCCTGAGGCGTCAGCTCAACTCTGATCCCATTCGCGATATCGCGCGCCACTTCGTCCTGCAAAACCAGCACATCCTTTAGGTCACGCTCGTACGCGTGCGCCCAGAGGTGGTGGTCAGTTCTGGCGTCGATCAGTTGGGCGGTGATGCGCACCCGGCTGCCCGAGCGGAAAACGGTGCCCTCCACGATGACGTCGACGCCCAGTTCCCGCCCGATTTGCGGCAGCGTCTTGGCGGTTGCCTTGTACTGCATGACGGAGGTACGGGAGATCACACGTAATGCGCCCATCTGTCCAAGGTCGGTGATCAGCTCATCGGTCATTCCTTCAGCGAAATACTCCTGGTTATTATCGCCGGAAAGATTCTGGAGTGGCAGGACTGCCAGCGACCGGGCCGGCGTAGCGGAGAGCGAAGCCACCGCAGGAAAAACTTGCCTGCGGGCCAACTTATACCAAAGCGCCAAAGCCAGCAGGGCGAGCACCCCCAGCCAAAGAATCATGGTGGGTGTCATCCAGCGGGTCTTCCGTGGGTTGCCGGTTACAACGGGATCAGGCTGAGCCCCCAACACCACTGGGGTTCCACTGGGCTCCGATGGCGGCGGGGCGCTGATAGCTGGAGCGATAAAGCGATAGCCACGTCGCGGCAAGGTTTCGATATAGCGCGGCGTCTCCCTGTCGTCGCTGAGGGCTTCCCGCAATTTATTGATGGTTTTGTTCAGCCCGTGCTCGAAGTCCACGAAGGTATCTGCGGGCCAGAGCTTCTGATGCAACTCCTCGCGCGTGACCAACTCGCCCTGCCTCGCGAGCAGCAGGGACAGAACCTGAAACGGCTGTTCCTGAAGCTTGATTCGCAGGCCATGCTTGCGCAGCTCACCCGTGACAGTATCCACCTCAAAGACACCGAACCGGATGACCTCGGCCGGGCTGCTGACTTGTTTCACGGAGGGGCGACCACCCATTCGAATTAAATCTAACACTCCTTGATTTCCGAATCAATCCGAAATCCTGCCCGGGGATATCTGGCCCTAACTCACTTGTTTAGAGGAAATTGCCCGGGGACTTTCAATTCCGCTGTAGAGGACTTGCTGTCCATTGAAGCGCTTTCTCAACCGGCCCATAGTCCACCCCACGCGAGCGAGCCAGGCGACAGGAGTTTGAGCCCGCCCGGGACTTCCAGGTCTGAGGGCAGGATCAACTATCAGTGGGCCGGCGATGACGGGACAGGCAATCGAAGCCGGTGCAGTGCTTGGGAAACAAAATCTTCGCGGGGCGAAAAGGAGAACCTTATGACGAGCAGAATGGGATATCACGGCCGGATTTCTGTCAGGGGCTGGCGAGCCGTAAGCGGCGCGCTAGCGGTGGGGGCAGTGCTTCTCTCGGCGGCCATTGCGGTCCGAGCGCAGGAAGCGCCGAGTTATACGGTAATCAACACGTTTGCCGGTTCCGGCGCGGACGGGGAATACCCCCGAGGGAACGTAATTCGCGACCGTGCGGGCAACCTCTACGGTACCGCTTTCAACGGCGGCAACCTCAGCGAATGCTTCGGCGCCGGCTGCGGAGCGGTGTTCAAGGTGGATAGGTGGGGCAAAGAGACCGTCCTTTACAACTTCATGGGAGGAGCGGACGGAGCTTATCCTGCCATGGGTCTAATTCCGGACGAGGAGGGCAACCTCTACAGCTCCACCCACGGCGGCGGCGACTTAAGCGGCGACGCAAGCTGCACGGCAGCACTCGGATTCCCCGGGTGCGGGGTGGTGTTCAAGCTGGATCTAACCGGCAAAGAGACCGTCGTCTACGCCTTCACCGGGGGCGCGGACGGATTAGGTCCTTCCTCGGGCCTCGTTCCCGACGAAGCGGGCAACCTTTACGGCACCACCGTCGGCGGCGGCTTTAGCGGAGACTGCCCCGGCGAACCCATCCCCGGGTGTGGTGTGGTGTTCAAGCTGGATCCAAAGGGCAAAGAGACCGTCCTCCACACCTTTACCGGGGGTGCGGACGGGTACGGTCCATACGGAGACCTGCTCCTGGACGCGGCGGGCGACCTCTACGGCGCCGCAGGGTACGGGGGCGACTTAAGCGGATTTTGCAGCGACGTGCTTGAGCCCGCTACCGGCTTCCTCGGCTGCGGAACGGTGTTTAAGCTGGACCGGACCGGAAAGTTCACCGTGCTGCACACCTTCAACGGAGCGGACGGGGCGGTTCCTGACGGATGGCTGGTTCAGGATAACGCGGGCAACCTTTACGGCATGACCGGCAACGGTGGCGACTTAAGCGGATGCTCCGGCTTGGGGTGCGGGGTGGTCTTCAAGGTGGATAAGACAGGCAAAGGGACCGTGCTCTACCGCTTCAGGGGAGGCGCAGACGGAGCAGAGACGTTCGCTGGTGTGGTCCGGGACGCGGCGGGCAACCTCTACGGCACTACAGCCTACGGGGGCGACTTCAGCGGCTCCCTTTGCGCCGGCACCGGCTGCGGGGTGGCGTTCAAGCTGAATCCAACGGGCAAAGAGACCGTCCTCTACACCTTCACCGGGGGTGCGGACGGAGTGAATCCAGGCGCAGGTCTGCTCCAGGACGAGGAGGGCAGCCTTTACAGCACGACAATAGGCGGCGGCGACACGTCGTCATGCAGCCCCCCGTACGGCTGCGGGGTGGTGTTCAAGATCGCGCTTCATGATGGCGGCGATCCCGACGTTTCACAAGAGGGCGTTGCCGCCACAGGAGACGAGACCACCGAAGGGCCGAGGGTAGTCCTCCTAGAAAACGTTCAAAACCTGCTTCTGCAGCGACGGGGCTTCGGTCGATTCGGAACTCCGCTCACGGGACCGCGCTGACCGTCCGGTAGGGTCGCACACCGGAGCATTTTGCAGGACAAAAAGAAAAAGGAGTGAAATCCCATGCCAACAAAAAAGGAGAATCTTATGAAAACAATGTTCGGAGCGTTGAAAACGACACTCGGAGTAGCCTTACTCGCGACAGTCTTCGCCTCGTTGGCGAATGCCCAATGCATGAATGTGGGCGCGTCCAAACGGAGCGCATCTACGCTGCAACACCAGTCTTGGACCGGCAAGTTTAGTCCAGCGTTGTTCAAGTTAGCTTCCTACGGCGATACGGAAGCATCACCAGACGCCGACCGGGACCCCATCGTGGGTTTCTGGAGGGTGGACCTCATCTCCGAGGGTAATTCAGGCATACCCGACGGTACGGTGCTCGATGCGGGATTTACCCAGTGGCACAGCGACGGAACAGAAATCCTCAATTCATCGCGGCCACCAGCCATCGGAAATTTCTGCCTGGGAGTGTGGGAGAGAACCAGGCCATCCCAGTACAAGCTCAACCATTTTACGATAAGTTGGAACCCCGACGAGACTTTGCAGGGGCCTGGCAATATCCGCGAAGTGATCACCCTGAGCCCCGA
>JBEKLY010000412.1:0-6283 GCA_050010015.1 Terriglobia bacterium | reverse complement strand
GAATATTAACGCCACGTTCCGTCCCACGGCTCACGCCGTGGGCTACTTTCTGGCGCCGCTCCGCGGCTTTCGAAGTCCCGGCGCCTTAAGTAAACGCTTATGGGGCAAGCCCTACCCCTACATCTTTTCAGGGCAGTGAAGCAAGGATTCCGGCAGTTGCTCGAGCCTAGCCGCGGCGACAAACTGCAGGGATCCTCCGCTGCGCTCAGGATGACATGCGGATTGGGGTTTGCCGCGCCCTGCTAAGCCCCTTGTGCCTTCTGCAAGAATACCGGCGGCTCATCGGCGCTGGGCCCCCAAGTCGCCGGAACCGCGACATTCAGCATCCGCAGGTAAACGCTGAGTTGACCGCGGTGCTGATACCAGTGGCTCAGCATGACGTCGCGCACGAACTTGGCGCGTGGGCAGGCGAACAGTTCCCGGTCCCCCTGCCGGAGATGCCACAACTCCTGCATGCCGCCGTCGTCGAATTTCGCGAGTTCCCTTCGCGCCGTCGCCAGGCTTTCGTCATGCGCCACCAGGACCTCCTGCAAGGTCGCCGGTTGCGCCCTGAGCCTGCCGAAGTCCGGCGCCTGGGCCGGATTCTGCTGCACGAGTCTCGTGATCCCACCGGGCACCTGCGCGATGTGCAGCGCCAACTGCCCCGCCGTCATCGATTTCTCGTGCGGCTTCCACGCGAGCTTGTCCTCCGGCAACCTCTCCAGGAACTTCCGTGTGAGCGGTCCCTGCTCCTCTAACTCCATAATCAGAGTCTGTGCCAATGACATACCTCTGCTCCTCTCGTTGACAGATTTAACTTTCTGTTCGGAAAGCCCGTTGTCATTCTGAGCGAAGCGAAGAATCTCGCCCTGATCTTTGCTCCTCAGTCGGCCTAATGCAGAGCGCGATTCTTCGCTTCGCTCAGAATGACAGTATTCAGGCGATTCTCCGTAGCCTGTAAAGCCTCGAATTGAATACTTCGTACGCCCTGTTAGATGCTTCGTCCTTGGCGCCGCCGGCAACGTCTTAATTTGACTCGTAGCGCTGGCCTTTAGGCCAGCATTTGCCGACCTGAAGGTCGGCGCTACTGTCGAGCCAGGACACTACCGCGCCAGGCAAAGCATTGACTAAGGCACAGAGCGGCCCGTGCGCGCGCCCGCCTCCGCCATCTTAGCTTCGGCCCGCTCTTTCACCCGGCCGAGAGTGTGCCGCCAGAAGCGCTCGAATTCGCCGGCCCAATCGTGCAGCGGACGAATCGCCGACGCATTGGTTTGGTAGAGCTTTCGCCGCCCCTCCCGCCGCATCCGCACCAGCCCCACGTCGCGCAGCACCCGCAAGTGCTTCGAGACGGACGGCTGCTCCATTTCCAGCGCCGCCACGATCTCGCTCACGGGCCGCTCCTGGCCGGCGAGGAACACCAGAATGTCGCGCCGGCGTGGCTCAGCCACCGCGTTGAACGCATCGGAATTAGTCGCTGCCCTCGCCATGAATCGCATAATACATTCCCATATCAGAATATGTCAAGCAGAACGCCAGACCTTTTTTTCGCTTAGGTTCAAAGGGATCCCTCAACGACTGACGTTAAGGCGACCAGCACTTTGGTACTGTTGCCGCATTGGTAATTTCAGAGCGAATATAGGGGTCGCAATCGCCACTGCGGGATGGCGTGATGGACTACTGAGGCGTCCGCTGTGCTGGGAAATTAACAGAGATACCGCTGAACGCGGCCACTGTCGGAGCAGCCGCGCGGTCAGACGCGGGTTCTTTCGAGCGCAACGGCTCCAGCGATTTTGGAGGCATGATTTAACATCCCTGATCTCCAATGCGGTTCGCTCAACAGTCACGTAACATTTCCATTCTTTCTGACCCGCTAGAATGCTGCGAGAGGTAATCATGACACCCTTTTCCGAGGTTCTTATTAATCAGTTAAGTGATTTAGAGATGAGCTTCAAGGCCCTGGCTCATCGCCTTCGAGAGGCCGCTGAATCGCTGGAGAGCGTGGGGCGTCCCGTGCCTCAAGGGTTCCTTCGCGAAGTTGCGAGTTCTGCCCAACAGTTTGATGAGATCAAGCGGGTGGTGGTGAAGCTCTCGGAGTCCGTTTCCGGACTTCCTCCGACACCCGAGATTGGCTCGATCAGGGACCTCCGGTCGTTCATGGAGTCTGTATCGGATATTCTCGAAGCACAAACTGCACACCGCATCAACCAGCAAGCAGCGTGCGCCGTTTTGGACAAGGTCCTCACGATCGCCCACGTCGACGGCACTGAGTTTGCCCCGCTATTTCAGTGCCAGGAAGAAGCGCGAAGACTACGCGACCGAATTGCGGAAACAGCTTGGCCTGTCCAACATCCGGATACCGAGGCCCTTGTTCAGGGGAAGCACATCTTTTCGGAGTTAGTGAAGTTCATCAGCCTCCACGACGAACTGGACGATGAGGAGTGGGAACGCCTGCAAACCCTCGTAAGCAGCAGCTTGGGCAAGCCTATGGGGCTAGCCGCTTCGCGTGGAAAACTCTCCATGTCCGCATCTGCCCCTCCGCTCCCCCAAGCTCCCGTAGCTGTTAACCAAGCGGCCACTGCAGCGGGGCCAAAAGAAGAACCCGCCCCCGTACCGGTTAACCAACCGGCGACTGCGGCGGGGCCAAAGGAAGAACCCGCCGCCCAAGAGACGAGGGCGGAAGAGGCCGTCCCTGCTGGCGGCATTGAAGATCCGGTGGAGGACTCTGACGGAGAAGAGACCTCAGCCCCCATCGGCCTGACGGCTGACACGCCTTCTCCGGCCCCGCCTGTCGCGGGTGTCGAAGCGGTCACGGACCCGGGTGGTCCCGAGGCCTCAGGCGGACCTGCACCTGAACCTGCTGGGCCGTCCACTCCCAGCGACGCAACACCGACAGACCAACTCCTAGCCGCTGCGGCCCTGGAGTCGTCAGGAACCGTGGCGACGGATACGACGTTTGAGGGCACGATCGACGACATCAGGTACATGCTCGTCCTGGACTTGATCGACGGCAAGGGCGTGGCGAGGCTCCTTTCAAACAAGATTACGGCCGCTTCGAATGCTGCCCTCGGCGGAGACAAGGAAAGGGCCGAAAAAATCTTAAAGGCTTTTATCGACGAGGTTAACGCCCAGACAGGAAAACATATCTCCGGCGCGGCGCCTCAACTGCTCCTGAAGGATGCAAACGGCCTGCTGACTCAACTCCTGTGCTGAGTCATATGTTCGTTTAAGGATCTCCGCAGTTTTTTATGGTCCAACGATTTAAGAGCAACTACAGAGATCCTTCGCTGCGCTCAGGATGACACATTACGAGCTTCTTCACACCTGCTTGCGCCCTCGGCTACTCTTTGCCACCCCTGACGACGCTCCGAAAAACCGGCGCGGACGAGAAAGACTCTGTTAACGAACTTCCGACTCAGGGCGTCAGATCAGATCAAGCCAATTAACCCACTCGGGCAAGAGGGTTGGCTGATCCATAAACCCCTTACTTAAGTACTGTTGAGTACTAGTACCTCTGGTCGATAGAATTCAGAGCTTCAAGCGGAAGAGCGGGAGGTGAACGCCACCCGTGTCCGTCATGGCAAAGGCACGAACTCTGCCGCCCCCGGCCACTTTAACCCTGACTCGTCGTGGCAGCCTTTGCTTCAAACCCCTGGCAGCGGTGGTTGGCTGCATCGCGGTGATTTCGGGGACAAGCACGAAAGCCGGAGGTTTCGAGGTCCATAATTCCTCTCTGGACGGTTGCATGTGAGAAGAGTGATGACCGGCAAGCGGTACTACGGATTACTCACGGGCATGGGTTTGATGCTCATGCTGAGAGGCGCGCCGGCGCAGGCGCTCCAAGCCGAGCAGCCACAACCAACGCCCGAAGCGCTGCCGGCCCCGAGCCAGCCGCCGCCGGGGCACGAATCCCAGCCCCAGCCGGAACCGGGCCAGGCGGAGCTCCTGCACGTGCTTATGGGACAGCCGCTGGAGGTAAGCTCGCCGTCGCCTATCAAGCGCTTCTCAGTGTCCAGCCCAGGCGTTATCGATGCCGAGCTGGAGAATCCCAGTCAACTCCGAATCGAGGGCAAGGCGCAGGGCGGCGTCTCGCTGGTGGTGCAGGATGAAAACGGCCAGAGCCAGACATTCTACGTCTACGTGGACTCCACGGACACCAGCTTGGCCGCACAATCGCCCGAGGCGTTGCCCGACACTACCGCACCCGCGCAAGTACAGAAGAAGGCAGGTTGGCTGGGTTGGGCAGTCATCGCCTCGATTGTCCTTCTAGCGGGGACTCTCTTCAAAGTTCGGCGGCAACAGGAACCGTGCAAACTTGACCTTCGATCGCCGGAGCTGGTTCCACCCGACAGTTCGAGCGAGCCGGCACTTTCGCCGCCCAACAGCGTGCACCCGGAAGAAGATTCGCCGGTCAAGACCGCCGTCCATGCTGCGGCGACGCAAGCGGAGGATGCGGAAAGAGTCAGCCGGGAACCGGTGGAGCAGTTGTCGCGGCAGCTCACAACGGAAGCCTTGGCAGCAATGGCGAGGCTGCGGGAAGAAATCAAGAATTCGAGTAAAGCCCTCGAGGAGAGCGAGCAGCGCCTGGCCGGCCTGGCGGAAGCGAAGATGGCCTCACTTCGGGATGCTACGCGGCAGGAATTCAGCACGCAAACGGCGCTGGCTTTGCAGGAGCACGCGCGAGAGACGAACCAGGCAACGATGGCGGAGTTGGAGTTCATTAAGAAAGCTGCCTCAGAGGCGGTGGCGCAAATCGAGGCGGAGGAGGAAAAGAGGGAAGCCGGTTTGGCAGCTCGAGCCCGAGAGGCGGAAGAACGCTTGGCGGGAGTCTCCGTTGCGCTGGAGACGGTGGAGGGGCGCTTAAGAAGCCTGGTGGAGGGCTTCGAGGGACGGGTCGAAAGTAGTCTCCAGGCTTTGCGGGGGAAGGCCGCGAAGCAGGCGGAGGATTTGGAGAAACTTGCCCAGGAGATGGGAGGGCGGTGGTCGGAGCAGTTTCAGAATCAGGCTGAGGCAACCCTCGAGAAGCTTCGAGAAGAAGCGAACCAGGCACGGCGGGCTGCGGAGGAGAGCCAGCGCCAGCCGGCCCGCATCGTCGAGCCGAATCTGGAACGCCTCAACCAGGCCGTAGCGAGCGCCGCGGCGGGTCTCGAAGCGGAGCAAAAAAAGTGGCTGGAGGAGAGCCGACGGCAGTTGAGCAGCGTCGTCCAGGCGAAAGTCGAGTCCCTCAGTCAGTTTGCGGTGGGCATTTCGGCCGGTCTTGAAGCGGAGCACAAGCAGTTGAAGAGTGAATACGAGACCTCTCGAAGAGAATTCGAGCACCTCGTGTCAAAGCGTCCGCCCGCCGCGCTCCCCCTGCCCTCGAAGCGCGAATATCGCCCCAGGCGGCGATGGATTGTGCCGAAACTAGCGATGGCGACAGGCATCCTTTTGGCAGTTACTGTTCCTGTCTTGGCCGTCTATCTTTGGCCGGCTACGGTGATGCAACTTCAGGCGCAGCCGCCCGCCGAGTTCATTGATGAGAGCCCCAACTGGAGCCCCGCGCGACGCCTCCGGGAACACGAGATGGCCCGAGCCTATTGGCAGGTGGCCGTAACAAACTTGCAGGGAAAATACCCCTTCGGCAGCGAACTGCCCACCGAGCCTCCCAGCGAGTTTGATGCCGCAAATAACTATCTCCCATCGGGAGGTGCGAAAACGCCTTCCGAAACCAGAGATCATTACTGGCAAAAGCTCCGCAAAATCTGGGCGCAGCGCGATTCCTGGGAAGAAACCTCGGATCGGGACGCGCAGTGGGCTTCCCGCCTTAAGCACATCTTGGGGCAGTCGCATTAACACACTTAATGACGCGGGCTCGCACAGACCCTTGCCCTGCGATCAGGCGGGTGGCAGTGGGTAGCGCAGAGTCGCCGCCTCTGCGACTCTGCGGCTTTTGATTTTGAATAATTTGTTTCCGATTAATACTCCTAAGCTAACTCGTCACACCGGCAAGCCGCAGAGTCCCAACTACAGGGACTCTGCGCTACCCGCCCGGTTGGAAGTCAGTGCTATACTTACAATCGGAAGCAACGAGGTACGTTGGAGAGCAAACGGTGGCGACTACGATGACTCTTCGGAAGCCCAAATCGACGGCCTCACGTCGACGTCGAGGAGCCTCGCGCCTGCGCCCGCAGAATAAGAAGTTGCTACGATGGCTCGATTCCTGGCTCGCCACTCCCGATAATCGGGGCGAGGCTTGGTGGACTGAGTTCCAAGCGGATATCCAGAGCCACCCCGTCGCGTTCAGGCCTAGCCAAGCGGGATGAGCACC
>JBEKLY010000411.1:0-6376 GCA_050010015.1 Terriglobia bacterium | reverse complement strand
ACCGTGCCGGCACCGTGAGTAAGTCTCAACTCGGCCTCCGCCACCGACTCGAATCGGTCCCGAGCGTGTTGCATGAGATTGAAAACAACAAAAATTTCACAGCTTCAAAGCCTTTCCGCAAGGCGGAGCGGCAGAGCCGCAAATCCCTGCTCGGCAGATGGACCAGAATTTGGTCAAGCGTGCGCGTGTAGCAATCTCTATTCCTTGGCTGCGGGCCAAAGAACGGCGCTGACTGCAGTGAACCGATGAGCGAAACCCTAGTATCCAGGCCCTATCAGCCGCTGGTGACTGTGATAATCCCCACCTTCAACCGCGCCTCGATCGTGGGCCGCGCAATTCGGAGTGTCCTGGGCCAGACTTTCCAGGATTGGGAACTCCTAGTGGTGGATGACGCGTCCACGGATGACACGGAGCGGGTGGTCAGGAGTTTCCAAGATAGACGGATCAGATACATTCGCCATGAGCGAAACCGGCGAGTGAGCGCGGCTCGCAATACGGGCATTCGTTCTGCTCAAGGCGAGTACGTTTCATTCCTGGATGATGATGATGAATGGCTGCCGGAAAAGCTCGCTATGGAGGTGGAGGTCTTTCGCAACTCGGATCCTGAGGTAGGGCTGGTTTACACCGGCAAAACGGTCTTCGACGAACACGGCCGGGCCCTCCAGGTGCGTATGCCCACCCAATCCGGGTGGGTGTACGAAGCCATGCTGGACCGGCACTTCATCGGTTCGCCCTCCCGTGTGACGGTAAGGAAGCAAGTGCTCGACCGGGTGGCAGGATTTGACGAGACGTTTACAAACTGCCAGGACTATGACCTGTGGTTGAGAGTGGCAAAGATCTCCAAGATCGCTACGGTGCCGCACTGTCTGGTAAAGCGGTACCTGCTCTCCGATCAGATGTCCGGGAGCCTGCGGAATATCTGCGAGGGCTGGGAGCATATCCTGACGAAGTTTCGCGCCGACATGAAGCCGCGCACCCTGACAATGCACATTTCCCGCGTCGCCATCCTGCTCCTCAACTACGAACCCCGACGCGCCCGCGCCCTGGCTTGGGAAGGGCTCCGGCTCCGGCCTCTTCAGCCTGCTCTGTTAGCTGCCTTGGCGCTTTCGACCCTTGGCGTGGAACGCTATCGATGGGCGTTCGGGAAGATGGTTCGAAGGTTTGACAGATTCTATTTGGGCCGAGCGAAGAATTAGTTTTCTGGGTCAGAAGTTCGTTGAATAATTCAGCCGGTCAGCCGACGGGCGGCAGCGAGTAGTCCGTCAACCGACGGATCGTGGGAGCCCGCCCTCACCCCCGGCCCCTCTCCCGCCCTGCGGGAGAGGGGCGCTGAAGGCGGGGTGAGGGCCATCTAAACCCAGGGCTTACGCCCTGGGCTACTCTATGCCGCCCCTAACAGGGCTCGAAAGAACGGTCGAGCATGAGTAAGACTTTGTTTACGAACACCTGACCCAGGACACTGGAATGATGACCGGATCTGTCACACATCGGGTGCGCGAAGGCCTTCGCAACCTCCTTCCCGACTACGTCGCGGTTCGTCTGTTGTACTATGGCGCCTTTCGAAGATTGCCGGACCTGAAACACCCGAAGACTTTCAACGAAAAGATCGCCTGGCGAAAACTCTACCAGCATAATCCGCTGTTTCCGCTCTTTTCCGATAAGATAGCGGTAAAGGCCGAAATCGCACATCTGATCGGCGAGCAGCACATCATTGAAACTCTCTGGACCGGGGACACTCCGGAGGCTATTCCTTTTGACGACCTCGCGCCGCCCTACGTCGTCAAGGTCAATCACAGCACCGGCGGAATCCTGTTCGTCCGGACGCCGCAAGACGTCAAGCAAGAGATGATTGTGTCGTCAATGCGCCGGCAACTTCGGTTGTCGCATGGGCGGCGGTTACGCGAATGGGGCTATTTGGGAATTCAGCCCAGGGTGCTGATTGAGCGCATGGTCGAAACTCCCAGCGGCGACCTCCCGGAAGACTACAAATTCTTTGTTTATCACGGGCGAGTCCATTTCATTCAATTCGATTGCGACCGGCCTCGAGGGCTCAAGCTCAACTTTTACGATCGTGCATGGAATCTTCTACCGGCCAAATTGAGATATCCGCGCACATCGGCGCCCATCCCCAGGCCAGCGAACCTGGCCCAGATGATCGAGATGGCGGAGAAGATCGGCGCCCAATTCGACTTTGTCCGCGTAGATCTCTATTCATCCCCCCAAGGCATCTTATTTGGCGAAGTTACCTTCTATCCTAATGCGGGACTTGAGCCGTTCACCCCAGCGGAATGGGACATGACGTTTGGCGAGCCCTGGCACCTTTGAAAGAAGAAACTGGAAAATGGAAAATAGAAAATGGAAACTGGAAAATAGAAACTGGAAAAGGAGAGTTCAACACCCGTGCAGCTAGACTCTATTTGAGTCTCAGTTATCCAATTATTCGAGTCCTACAGTGTAATTTTGATAATCCAGTTCCGAGTTTCCAGTTTCCGATTTCGATTTTCCAGTTTCCAATTTCGCGTTGTGATTTTCAAATTTCGAATCTCAAATTTCAAATATCTGTTCTGTTAGAATACTTTCGTATGCGAAAACACCTGCTGCTGGCGCTCTCCCTCCTCGGACTCTTCGACGCCCTCTATCTCCTCTGGGTTTATACCTCACCGTCCCGGCCCATCGTCTGCCTGGGAACGGGCTGCGACGCAGTGCGCGCCAGTTCCTACGCGCACCCTTTCGGCGTGCCGATGCCGGTATTTGGAGTTGCCGCTTACCTGGTCTTGGGACTACTGATCATTGGCGAAGACTTGTTCCCGGAAAACTTGCGGCAAATGCTTTCATACGCTGTCACGTGCCTTTCCGGCTTCGGCTTCCTGTTTTCTCTTTACCTCACCGGGCTGGAGGCGTTCGCCATTCATGCCTGGTGCGCGTGGTGCGTCACGTCGGCGATTGTCGTGACCTGCATATTCCTCTTATCGCTGTTTGACCTGCCGCGCCCACTCGCCGCACCGGACCCTGCCGCGGCAAGAGGAAGAGTCAGGACACACTTAGTTCTCTGCGTGCTGGGCTTGGTCTTCGGCACTCCCGCTTTTATTCTCCTCGCCAAACACGGCGAACTCCCAGACGCCCCGGCGGCTTCAGAGAAGGCGCTCGCTGAGCACCTGATCCGCCCCGACAGCCACATTACGGGGAACTTGCACGCGCCCCTTACCGTCGTCGAATTCGGAGATTTCGAGTGCCCCGCCTGCGGCCTCTCGGAAGATGCTGCAAGGCAGATCCGCGCCCAATACGGGGACCGGGTTCGTTTCGTATTCCGGCAGTTCCCTCTTACCAAGATTCATCCCTTCGCGGAAAAAGCCGCGCAAGCTTCCGAATGCATGGCAGAGCAGGGCAAATTTTGGGAGGGGGTCGAAAAGCTCTATTCCGGGCAGAACGATTTGAGTGTGGACGCACTCAAGCGTTACGCGGGAGAGCTTGGCCTGGATCAGAACCGCTTCAACCAGTGCCTTGACAGCGGCGAAACCGTATCGCGAGTCAAGCGGGACCTGGCGGATGGTCATGCCCTGAAGGTGGTCGGGACGCCGACCTACTTCATTGGCCGGAAGATGGTCTTTCGTCCTTTGGACTTCGACACGTTTGCACGGCTGGTCAATCAGGAGTTGTCTGCCCCGACTCCCGCTGCGGCCAGCGCCTCGACGCCGTCACAGACGGCCCCCGCACAGCTCTCTTCTTCAAGTTCCCAGTCTCCTTCCTCGCAGCCCCAGGGGGGAACAGCCACGGAAGCCAGCGCAGGGGCCGGCGATCCGTTTGGCTCAAATCCAGCGGCGGGATTCCTTGGCGGCTCGCAGACGTCGCTAGGCGGCTGTAGCGAAGCCGAGGCCAACAAGAAGCAGCCCGCGCTGATTGGGACTGCGGAAACTCGGCAACTGCTTGAAGCTGCGCCGAAACCTCTGGTGGTGGACGTCAGGCCGCCTAAGGAATACGCCGCAGGGCGAATTCCGGGCGCGATCAACATGCCTGCCGACAACTTCGTGCAGGAGATGAGCAAGCTACCCAAAGACAAGACCATCGTGCTGTACGAGGGAGGACAATCCTCCGGCGGGGATGTCTGCGCTGCCAGCCGCGCCGCAGGACGCGTCCTGCTCGAGAACGGGTTCTCGTTTGAGAAAGTAAAAGTCTATCAAGATGGGCTGGCAGGATGGCAAAAAGCCGGCCGGCCGATCCAGCGTTAGCGAGGGCAAGCAGTAAGGGTCACGGTGTTGATGTTCTGCCGCGCGCGGCGGCGGATGCTTCGCCCGCCATCGAGCGGAACATTCGCAAGCTACGAAAGAACCGGTACACTTGTCTTTCCGAGCGCAGCGAGGAATCTCGCTCCGCCTTGTTTTCAGGGCACTGCAAGATTCCTCGCCGCCTGCGGCCTCTCGGAATGACAGGCCAAGAAGGTTTATCCTCAGCCTGCGAGCCACTGACAACGGACAACGGACTAGTGGCAAAACGCGACAAAGGGGTCTTCCATGGCAAGCACTTCGCTTCGTAATGGTCTTCTGGCGTGCGGCGTTTGCGTGCTCCTCATTAACGCAGGGTCGATGCCTGGAAAAACGAAAGTCGACTCCCACGCCGCCTCGCCCGCGCAGGTTGCGAGTCCAGAGAAGATCGCCCAGTTTGTGCGCGACCGCTTCGAGGTGCCGGAGAATGTCAAGTTGACGGTGGAACCGCTGAACGAGTCTCAGTTCCCCATATTTTTTCAGACGGTCGTTACCTCAGATGACGGCAAGCAGAAACGAACCAACAACGTCTTTATCACCAAGGACGGCCGGTGTCTTGTGCTGGGCAACGTCTTTGCCCTGCACGACGGCTCGACGGCGGACCTCATCCGCTGCCTGCACGAAGCCGCCAAGATCCCTCCTCAAACGGATGTGAAAGTCGGCGCCTTCGACAAGACTGCTTACCCGGAGTTTTACAAGTCCGTGGTTACGGCGAATGACGGAAAAAACTCACAGTCAGGGGAGATCTTCATTACCAAAGACCGTCGAATCGGCATCCTGGGCATCGTCCTGCCCTTTCGGGAAGACGTGGTTCGCAGCATAATTAATACAAAGAACATGCCGAGCCAAGGCCCCGCGAGTGCTCCCGTCACCGTGGTCGAATACGCCGACCTTCAGTGCCCCACGTGCGCCCGGCTGCAAGAGTTTCTGGAAAAACAGCTCCTGCCTAAGTATGGCGACAAGGTTCGAGTGATCTTCAAGGAGTTTCCGATCCCCGGCCACGACTGGTCTCCCACCGCCGCAGTCGCCAATGAATGCGCGTATGAGATCAACCCATCGGCATTTGCAAGCTATCGGACTCTGATTTTTGCCGATCAGACCCACATCAACGCTTCCAACGTCCGGGAGCGCCTCCTGAGCCTCGGGGACCAGGCCGGAATTGACGCGGTAAAACTGACTAGCTGCATAGACTCCAACGCCGCGCTGCCGCGGGTTGAGGCCGGTCGCCGGGAGGGTAACGATCTCGCGGTGAACAGAACACCCACCTCGTTCGTTAATGGCAAGGTCATCGTCGGACTTCAAACCGAATCGGCCTGGGACAAAATCATCGGCGACGCGCTGCTGGCGAAAGCCCATTAATCGCGGTTGAATCTTGTCGCTACAGTCCCGCATCCGCGCGCAGAATCTCGCGCCCGCGAAAACTTGGCGATCACTGTCAAGCTGACCTGCATTTCTCGCCACCCTTGTGGCGACCGTTGGAAGGGCGGGGCTTCAGAGTCTGTGTGAAAACTCGATTAGTCTGTCATTCCGAGGAGCCGCGGGCGACGAGGAATCTCGCAGTGAGTTGAAAACACTCAGAGCGAGATTCCTCGCGGAGTTTACCCTGAGCACCCAGTGCAAGATTCCTTCACTTCGTTCAGGACAGGCTCTTCGCGGAGTTTACCCTGAGCGGCAGAGCGAGATTCTTCGCTCCGCTCAGAATGACAAGCGAAGGGCTCGGAATGACAGCGTAGATGAGGTTTTCACGCAGACGCTTCAGCCCCGCCCTTCCAACCTTGATGAGAAAGCTAGGCTAATCCCGCAACCTGGAAGGGATATCTTCTGTTGAGTAACGACCCGAACATTCTTGGCGCCCTGGCTGGAACGGCTGCACGAACTTGGCAGAAAGCAAACCGCCTGGGGTAACTTACAAGTGAACAAAAAACGGATTTTTAGTCTAAGTTATATCCCATAGACAATGTACGCAGTACCATTGTACCAGTGCTAGTTTAGACAGGGTGCACGTCAGAAAAGTGATGGAATCCATCAGGCACTCCTTGGTGTGGCTCGGCGCTCCCAGAAATCCTGAAATCGTCCACTTAATTTGCAGCAGCGAAGGGCGATAATGGCGTTGGATC
>JBEKLY010000410.1:0-6389 GCA_050010015.1 Terriglobia bacterium | reverse complement strand
CCCCATTGTATGATTCACTCCAAAACTGTGTCAAGGCGCAAAAATTGAGGTACCATAGCCAGTGTGATTGTCGCGCTGCCTTGGGAGGTTGCAGGATAGTACATTGAGTAAACTCGGATATCTATTTACACAGTTGTTTCGCAATGCGCAGCGGCTCTTCCACTTGCTGGTGGGCCTGACGTTTTTGGTGCTGGCGGCCGCTGGGGCGACCGTTTCCTTCGCGGAATGGCAGAACTACCTCAAGACCCCCGCCCAGGGGTTGATTGGTTTCGTTCTGTATGCAAGCTTTACGGTGTTCCTGGTTATTCTCTGCCTTTACTCGTTTGTGAAGGCGCGAAACATCCGGTAGAACCGAAAATCGAAAGTCGAAGCTTGAAATTCGAAGATTCGCTTTAGAAACTGACTGGATCGAATCTCGAAATCAGGCTCGACATCCAATTTCGATTTTCGACTTTCGATTTTCCCATTGCCGAGGCGAGGCCACCATGGGTTCCAGCGACGATCATGAACTGAAAGGAAAGTTCACCACCGCGTCCGGAGTGAAGCTGAAGAGCGCCTACACGCCGGCGGACCTCGCTGACTGGGATTATGAACGCGCTGCCGGTTACCCGGGACAGTATCCCTATACGCGCGGAATTCATCCCAGTCTCTACCGCAGCCGGATGTGGACGATGCGTCAGTACGCCGGCTTCGGGACGGCCTCGGAGTCGAACACCCGCTTCCGGTATCTATTGAGTCAGGGGCAGACGGGACTTTCCGTAGCCTTCGATCTTCCCACGCAAATCGGCTTGGATTCGGATCATCCGCTTTCGAGTGGCGAAGTGGGGCGCGTGGGCGTCGCCATCGATTCGCTCGAGGACATGGAAGCTCTTTTCACGCGTATTCCTGTGGAGCGAGTCTCGACCTCGATGACGATCAACGCCACCGCGGCAATCCTCCTGGCGCTCTACTTCGCGGTAGCGGAAAAGCAGGGCGTGGGGCTCGACAAGCTGTCGGGGACCGTCCAGAACGATATCCTGAAGGAATATATCGCCCGCGGGACGTACATCTACCCCCTTGAACCCGCCCTGCGGATTGTGACCGATATCTTCGCCTTCTGCCATGACTGCGCCCCGGAATGGAATACCATCTCGATCAGCGGTTATCACATGAGGGAGGCGGGCTCGACGGCGGTCCAGGAAGTGGCGTTCACGCTGGCCAACGCTGTGACCTACGTTGAGGCCGCCGTCCGGCGCGGCCTGGCCGTGGATGAATTCGCACCGCGCCTTTCCTTCTTCCTGAACGCGCACAACGATCTGCTCGAGGAAGTCGCCAAATTCCGCGCCGCGCGCCGCCTCTGGGCGCGCCTGATGCGTGAGCGTTTCAAGGCGCAGAATCCGCGCTCCTGGGTATTCCGTTTCCACACTCAAACGGCCGGCGCCACGTTGACCGCACAGCAGCCCGACGTTAATATCGTGCGCGTCACGCTGCAGGCGCTGGCGGCGGTGCTGGGCGGGACGCAATCGCTTCATACCAACGCTCGCGACGAGGCTCTGGCGTTGCCGACCGAGGCTTCGGTGCTCATCGCTCTGCGCACCCAGCAGATCATCGCCGCTGAGAGCGGAGTGACGAATACCGTCGATCCGCTGGCCGGCTCTTACGCCGTCGAGAAGCTCACTTCCGAGATCGAAGCAGGCGCCCAAGAATACCTGCGAAAGATCGATGCCATGGGAGGCATGCTGCGCGCCGTCGCCAATGGCTACGTGCAGAGGGAAATTCAACAAGCCGCCTACGAGTATCAGAAATCCATCGAGAGCGAGGCACGCGTGGTGGTGGGCGTGAACCGCTACCAGAGCGAGAGAGCCGCGCCGCTGGCCACCCTTCGCATCGATCCGGATGTGGAACGCGCCCAGGTGGAGCGATTGCGGAACCTTCGCGCCCGCCGGGACGCCGCGCGCGTCAACGCCGCTTTGCGCCGCGTCGAGGAGACCGCGCGCTCCGAACAAAACCTGATGCCCGCCATCCTCGAGGCCGTTAAGGCGTATGCCACGGTAGGCGAAATCTCCGACGCAATGCGGCGGGTGTTTGGGGAATATCAGGAGTCGGTGGTGATTTGATGCCACGCCCTGTTTCTGCTAATGTTCTGCCATGGGGAAGTGCAAGTTACTTGCGTTTCTGCTCTGCGAAAAGGCCACTGTGGCCACGGAACCGGGTAGGAAAGTGACCCTGCACCGTCTGTTCGACAGGATCATAGTCCCTCCGACTCCGGAGGAGCCTGAACTATTCTTCGCCTACTACAAGATTGTTGTAGAGGAGCCGTGTGCGGTGACGTTGAGAGTGATTGACCCTCGGCGGCGCGAAATTCGAGGAAATTGGCGGGATTCAATCACCCAGGTTGGTCCTGTGCAATCGATTTGGGCGCTTCACACGGGCCTTTTTGAGGTGCCAGGGCCCCACGTGCTTGAGTTGAGGCAGGAAGTCGAAGGTTCGGACCCGCTCTCGTTAGCAAGTATGGTATTTGTCGTCGAACGGCAGAGCGAGTGGAGGGTGAGTCAAATTGCAAGGCCCGGGTGACTTGGAGCACCGCGGCGCAATACGGAATGGATTCGAAGTTTTTGACCCCGCGTTTACAGGAGTTCTCATGGGTTCCCAAGTTATGATGGCTGACCACGCCTTTTTGATACGTACACCAGAAGAGGCCGTACAGCGCCTAAATGAATGGTCTGGACGGGAGATGACTGCGGAATCGTTACGAGGCGCTCGGGCTCGACTGGCTGATACTAGCCGCCAGGAGGCAAAGCGCCGGTGTTTACTTGAAATCCTGGGAAGACCCGACCCAATTTGGAATCCCGCCCAACACCCGGAGCTTGACGCGGAAGGTGGCGCCGCGGCTTGGGTTAAGAGAATTAGGCGCGAGGCGGAGCGTGCGTCCGCGAAACGCACCCACACCAGGAACCGCGAATGACCGTTCTCTTGGACACCACCGTAATCATTGACGCACTCCGTGGCAGGATGGACCGGCATAATTTACTTCTGAAACTTTCTGAAAATGGCTGCATTTTAGCCTGCTGTGCTATCAATGTGGCGGAAGTGTATGCAGGGGTGAGGCCCGACGAGGAGCGTGACACCCTCAAATTCTTTCAAGGCCTGGAGTGTATAGAAATCGACTGGGAAGTAGCTCTACGGACGGGGGCCCTGAAGAATGAGTGGGCACGAAAAGGAAGGACCATCGACCTCCCTGATGTGATCATTGCGGCAGTGGCCCTCGCCTTCGATCTCACGCTGGCCACGGATAATCGGAAGGATTTCCCTATGCCTGATTTGAGGTTCCTGGATCTACCGCAGACTGCCAGTCGGTGATGTCTATCCTGACCTTTCTGGGCGCTACCGGCACGATGACCGGCTCGTGGAGGCGGGCGGCGAGCGACTGCTGATTGACTGCGGGTTCTTCCAGGGCGAAAAAGAGCTTCACCTGCGCAACTGGAACCCCCCGCCGATTCTTGCTTCGAGCATTCAATCACAACGATGTGGCCGTAGCGGCTTACCTTCAGAAGATCCAACTCTGACTTGTTGGCCAGAGTTACGTGTATAATGTGCGGCGGCCATCAAGGAGAGACTGAGCCCTGGTTTGGCCTATGACGAGCAGTTGCGGCGGAGGCTCGGTGCGGCACTGGGTAAGCGTCATGGCCGACGACATCGGGAAGCTCCCGCCGAAGCGGGACCCGCTCGGCCTTGAACAAAAATGGATTCTGTTGTGGCAACGCCGAATGCGGCGATCCGTCGAACGAAACAGCCCTCCCTCCTGCGCAGTTGCGAGAAGGTCGCTCTTGCTTATTTCATCTACCTGCCCTGCTTGGGCTTAATAAGACAGCTAAGCATCGGGCCGGTGTTGCTCCTGGCAACTGTTCCCCTGGCGCTGTGGGCGATTTGGCATGCTGAGTCGCGATCGGCGTGGCGTCCCGTCGAGATCATACGCGATTGGTGGCCGCTGGGCTTGATCCTGGCCGGGTACTGGTCGATGGGATGGTTCGCGGCCCCACCGCGGCAAGTTCTGCAAATCGAACTAGTCAGAATCGACCGGGTGCTCTTGTATCGCTTGCACCTGCAAGCCCTGATTGAAGCAGCCGGGGCATTGGGGCCGGCAATCCTGGAAACGGTCTATCTGCTGTTGTACGCGATCCCGCCAGTATGCCTTGGCATACTGTACGCTTGCGGAGCGCACTCGCGGGCTCCGCGCTTCCTGTTGCTGCTGTTTGCAGGCACCTTCGCTACCTACGCTCTGCTGGCTTACGTCCCCGTGATTTCGCCGCGGCTCGCATTCCCAGGCGCGGATCTGCCCCACTACAGCGGAATCTCAAGGCGCTTCACGATTTGGCTGCTGGACCGCCTTGATATCTCGACCAGCGTTCTTCCCAGCGGGCACGTTGCCGTGGCGCTTTCTTCCGCCCTGGGAATGTTTGCCGCCTTGCCGCACCGGCCCATCTTCGGGTGGTGCGCGTCAGGTTTGGCCGCCCTGGTTTACGTGGCCACCATTTACTGCCGCTATCATTATGCTGTTGATGGCCTGATCAGTATTGTGGTAGTATGCGCGGTCTGCCGCATCGTGTCCCGGACCTATCGTCCCCTAGACCTGTGAGAGCGCAGCCAGTCTCGGCCCCAAAACCCGGCGATTTCATTTCTCCCTCTGGAGCAAAGCAGAGACGTCGCTCGGAGCGAAGCGCAGCATCGACGCGGCCGACAAATTTCAAGCCGCGAGGCGGACGTGTCTCAGCGACGGTGTGCCTGGTCTTGGCACTACTGGGGATAAGATGCGCGCTGGCAAGGGAGCGCAGCCAGGAGATGGTAGTCCGCCTGTCGACGCCGATCGCGAGCTATTCGCCCGCCGGCACGCGCCTCGAGGCCAAGGTCATCGGGCCTGTGGTTCGAGGTGGTATCGATCTCCTTCCGACTGGCAGCGTCATCAGCGGCAAAATCACAAAATCGGCAGCGGTGCGCTTTGGCGTCCTGCGCGAACGAGCGATGCTCGAAGTGGAGTTTGACGAGTGTCAACTGCCCGATGGGACCGTCATTGAGTGCGACGTCGCGCTCGAAGGCGTGGACAACGCGCGCGAGAAGGTCCGCGAGAATCGAATCCAAGGGGTGCTCGCGGCCGGCCACATGTATAGTTGGCTCAATGGCCTCTGGTACCGGCCGGGAGCTTTACTGGTCACACGCTCCGCCTTCGGGTTGACGGGAGCCGGTGGGGAGATCTACACACATTTGGCGACCACTCCTTTGGGAGCGGTGGCGCTTATAACCTCGGAGATGCTGCTCTACCGTTTGCCTGACCCGGAAATCGAGCTTCCTGCTGGGACTGACCTGCAGGTACGGGTCGAGGTGCAGGGCGACCTCGCGCCTTCGCCCGAGAAGTTGGTGCCGCTGCCCGCAGAGCTCTCCGATTGGGTGGCGGAGCAGCCTGAGGATGTTTATCGCCCCGATAAGAGCTTAGCAGGCGATCTTATCCACTTGGTTTTTATTGGTTCACGCGCGCAGGTGGAGCAGGCATTTCTGGCCGCCGGATGGACAACGGTTCAGCCGCTGACGCGACGCTCTTTTGCACATATGTACTTGGCATTCCTGGCGATGAAGGCGGACCCCACCGCCCCCATCGCACCACTCGTTTACCGCGGAAACACCGACTCTCTCTCTTTTCAGAAGACGCTCAACACCGTTGCCAAGCGGCATCACATCCGCATTTGGCCGGCTTCCGTTCCGGGAGAAGAATCTCAGGTGTGGCTTGCGGCGGCCACGCACGACACGACCATCACTTTGGACGAAAGGCATTTGACCCTGACGCATCGCATCGACAAGTATGTCGATCGGGAGCGCAGTATGGTTGTGAATGACCTTACGAGCGCCGGCTGCGTGGCGGGAATCGGACTGGTGCCGCGGCCTAAGACTGTCCGGCCTCCCGGCAGCGGCAAGCCGAGCGTGACGGACGGCGATGCGGCATTACTATTTCTGAACGACTGCGGCAATTCCCAAGCGGTGAACTCGGACATGCAAAGACTTCAACGCCGCCGTTTCACCCTCGCCATGCGGCGATTCTTCTTGGCGGACCGCCAATACGTGTGGCGTGAAAACCCTTATTACTGGGCTTATCGTGCCTCGCGCTCGCTTGTCGACAAGGAAATCTTGGAACGGCTCCGACATTGAATAGAGAAGAGCACCGCAACGCGTATGGGGCTGGGTCCATCCCTTGCGGTGGTACGGCACCGACGTCTCGCCAGCGCTACGAGGATTGCGGCTAGATGCTGAAGTCAGGGGCTACGAGTTCCACGGCTTGGGGAGACTGGGGTGCGGGCGCTAGATCGGGTTCCTTGATGATTGCTGCGAATCGTTGCTGATACCAGATCGTCTCGCTGGCGCGT
>JBEKLY010000409.1:0-6397 GCA_050010015.1 Terriglobia bacterium | reverse complement strand
AAACTGGCGGCTGCCCCTCGCCCTCTCGATCACTTGCACTTTGGAAAGGTATCCCATGGGGAAAGTATGCAACTAGCGATAACGCTAGTCAAGTACAAAATGCGAAAATTTCACAGCTTCTTCGCCTTTCCGGTGAGGACCTCAAATACTGCTGAGCCCCAAAGGGGCTCTCTAACAAAGCCCGGGCCAACGGCCTGGGTCAGCGATGCCGGCCCGCTTAGATTGGGTCAGCCCTGAAAGGGCGGAATAGCGCAGTTCCCATACCGCAATCTTTGTCCCCAACTGCACGTCCATCTCGCCCTCGGCACCCAGAATCGCGAACCCACCCGCCGGAGCTGTATTTCGCCCCTGCAGGGCTTCGAGATTGAAGGCGCGACGTCGACCCAGGCCGTTGGCCTGGGCTGTGATAGATCGCCCCTTCGGGGCTTAAGAGAGACGCGGGTGGCGCATACGTCCCGACGCCTTTTGTCGGGATGTATGCGCCTTTGTGCCAGGCGCAGACATGCCAGTTGACGGCACGTCTGCGCCACCCGAGGGTTTTGCTTTCCGGCTCGTCCGCGGTTCGCCGATGACAGCGGCTCTCACGCAGAGCACGGCCGGCAGGCCCTCCATGATCCGACTCCAATTCTTTCCTTCGTCGGCGGAGCCATACAAGTGCCCGCTGCGGGTGCCGAAGTAAAGGCCGTGCGGGTCGAGGGTATCGGCAGCCATGGCGTCGCGCAGCACGGTTTCGTAGGCTCGCTTCTGAGGCAAGCCGCGCATCAGTGGCTCCCAGGAAGCGCCGGCGTTGCGCGTCCGGTAGATACGCAGCCGCCCGTCGATGGCGCAGCGAAACTCGTCAGAGTCGACCGGTTGGACATACACGCAGTCGGGATTGTGAGGATGCACGACCATCGCGAAGCCGAAGTCCGAAGGCACTCCGTTCGCGATGTCCTTCCAGCTTTGGGCGCCGTCATCAGAACGATACAGGCCCCAATGGTTCTGCAGGAAGTACCGTTCGGGGCGCGCCGGGTGCATCGCCACCTTGTGCACGCACTGGCCGAACTCCGGATACCGGTCGGGTTGAGTCACCGAGCGAATTCCGCGGTTCATAGCGCGCCAGGTGTGCCCGCCATCGTCTGTGCCATAGACGCCGCCGGATGAAATGGCAATGAGCATCCGGTTTTCGTCCGAGGGGTGCAGCAGAATCGTGTGCAGGCAAAGCCCGCCGTTTCCCGGCACCCAGCGCGGGCGATGCGGATGATTAAACAAGCCGCAGTTCATGGACCACGTTTCACCCGCGTCGGTGGACAGGAAGAGCGCCGCGGGCTCGACGCCGCAATAGAACACGTTCGGCTGGTGCGGCCGCCCCAGGCAAATCTGCCAGATATTCTTGAGCGTCGCGCCTGAATCCGCTGGAAATTTGATCTGGGCTTCGAGCGGATTGGTCCAAACCCTGCCGAAATCGTCGCTCGACCGGAGATAGGTTCCCCAATAGCTGCTCGTCGATGCCCAGAGACGCCGACGGCCGTCGCGGCTGTCGTAGGCCAGCGAATAGATGGCCTGCCCGTGAAAATAAGGCCCGGCCACCTCCCAGCGCGCTCGGGCGCGGTTCGAGCGCAGCAGGAACGCTCCCTTGATGGTGCCCACCAGCAGGAGAATGTCGCCGTCTTTGACGTGCAAGTGGCGGATGCCGCGGTGCAGCGTGGTCAGCGGACCTCGCTGCTCGCTGGGGCGCGCAGCCCCGACGGCCGACGCGGATTGCAAGGCCTCGAGAGCCGCCTGCACCTCCGCCGCCTGCTGGTATCTCTGGCCCAGCTCCTTGGCCAGGCAGCGCTGTATGACCGCCGCGAGGCCGGGTGGAATGTGGTCGGGAAGCAGCGCCGGCTGCTGGTGCAGAACCGCGGAGACTACCTCGAGGCTGGTGCCTCCGCGGAAGGGCTGCTGTCCGCACGAAGCTTCGTAAAGCACCACTCCCAGCGCCCACAAATCGCTCCGGGAATCGCCTGGCTCGCCGCGCAGGATTTCGGGCGCCATGTAAGCCAGCGTGCCGGAAATGGTCCCTGTGCCTTCGATAGGCGCGGTCTGGGTTAACTGATCCACTTCCAGTTTAGGTAAGCGGCGCGCCAGGCCGAAGTCAAAGACTTTGACCAGACCGTCAGGGGTCACCACGATGTTGGCGCTCTTCAGGTCGCGATGCACGATGTTGCGACCGTGGGCGTGCGCGAGGCCGCGGGCAATCTGCACGCCGTACCGCAAGATGGATTCGACCGCCAGCCCCGTGGCGCCAATCAGCGCGCTCAGGGTTTGGCCCTCGATCAACTCCATCACCATGTAGAGTTCGCCGCCGAACTCCCCCACTTCGTGGATGGTGCAGATGTTGGGGTGGCTGAGGGCGGAGGCGGCCCGGGCTTCGTGGAGAAGATGCTGGCGGGAGGATTCTTCAGTCGGCGTGCCTTGGCGCAACACCTTCAACGCGACGTCCCGCTCCAGAACCTCGTCATGGGCGCGATAGACCACACCCATGCCTCCCTGGCCGATCTTCGAGACGATGCGGTAGTGGCCAAGCAGATCGCCGATCACCATTCCTCCGGGGGCTTCACGAATCTCGGTGAGAACTCGCTTTTGCTGTCATTCCGAGGAGCCGCAAGCGACGAGGAATCTCGCAGTGCTTTGAGAATACTCAGGGCGAGATTCCTCGATCCATGAAGATACCGAACCGGGACCCCCTCACCCGACCCGCTCTGGCTGGTGAAAGCGCCGTCGCGAGCCACCCTCTCCGCCAAGAGGGAGAGGGCATTTTCATGACGAGTGGTGAGCCAGAGGACCATGAAGCCTTGGCTCGGAATGACAGTCCAAAGGAGGCTTTCACAAAGACCCTTCACGCGGGTGGGCCCTCGGGGGTGAAGGCGGAGAACACAGCGCCCTGCGGATCGGCCAGGATGGACATGCGGCCGACCTTCTCGATATTCATTGGCGGCATCAGCGTCTTCCCGCCCAGCTGACTGCACTTGGCCGTGGTCTCATCACAGTTCGCGACATAAATGTAGGACATCCAGTGCGGCGGAGTGTTCGGAGGGGCAAAACTCGAGGGCGGTATCCCGCCGATGAACTCCTCGCCGTTTTTGATGTGCAGGTAGCCGGAGGGATCATTCTCGCTCTTCGAAATCTGCCAGCCCAGAAGCCCCTCGTAGAATGACTTGGCGCTCCCGGTATCGGGCGTCATCAGATCCGCCCAGCACAGGGTTCCAGGCACGCCGGCGATTCCGAGACCGCTGTCGGTCTTTTTCTGCCAGAGGTTGAAGAAAGCGCCCGTGGGATCCTGCACCACGGCCATCCGCCCGGCGTCGAATACGTCAAACGGCGGCACGACGACCTTGCCGGTAAGCTCTGTGGCGCGCTTGGCGGACTCGTCGACGTTGGCGACGGCAATGTAGATTTTCCAGTGCGGCGGTACACCCTGAGATCGCTGTTCAGGTTGCAGGGTGTAAGCTGCGCCGGTGTCGCGTCCCTCGAGTTGAAACTTCGTGTAGAAATCGTTAGGACCCATCGGAAAGTCGTTGGATGTCCAGCCAAATAGAGAGGTGTAAAAGCTCTTGGCGGAATTCTGATCGGTGGTGGCAAGGTCGATCCAGCAGAAAGCTCCGGGCGGATGGCTGTCGATGATGCGTCGCATGCGTGGCAGTGCCTCCTGTTTGATTTGTGTTCTTTAAGTGCCCAATATACGTATCTTAACCTTTTTCCAGCCACCCCGTCTCGCCAAATCGCGCGACTCCAAGCGGGCGTGCACAGCCCTCTCCCACCGAAAGCGATGCCCTCTCCCGTGGGGAGAGGGTGTCCGGCGACGGCGCAGTCATCAGCCGTCGCTGGACGGGTGAGGGGTCACTTCCCGGCGTTTCAGAAAGAGCGAATTCAAATGGCAAATGGCAAACGGCAAAATTCAAATGGTTCACAATTTCCCAATTCTTCAAATCCTAAACCGTTTGCCATTTGACCTTTGCCGTTTGCCATTTGCCATTTGAAATGTTCTGGTCCTGCCCTTACGGAGTGACCCCTCACCCGTCACGCTCCGGCTGATGATGTGGCGCAGGCACTCTTGCCTGCATGAAGGCGCGCCATCCGCCAGCCTTAGAGACAGGCAAGAGTGCCTGTCCCACTCCTCTCCCAGGGGAGAGTGCGTTTCATCTAAAGGCGCTAAGCTACGGCGTAAGTATTCAAGAACGCCAGCACGAGCGCCCAGGCTTGCCGGGCGGCCTGGGGGTTGTAGCTCGAGCGGGCGTCGCAGAAAAACCCGTGGTCGGCGTCCGAGAACTCGGCGTTCACGAATGGCTTGCCCGCGGCGCGAATGGCCTGACTCACCGCAAGGGTCACCTCGGGGCCGAGGTGCTTATCCAAGCCGCCCCAAAGGAGCATCTGCGGCGCATGCAGGTCCCCGGCACGGTCAAGCAATCCGGGGCTGAAGGGGTTAGGAGCGATCCCGCCGCCATAAAATGAAACGGAGGCGCTCACGGGAAAAGCCACATTGGTGAGAAACGCCACGCGCCCGCCCATGCAGAAGCCGACACAGGCGATTCGCTGGCCCTGTGTTGCCGGCTCCGCTCGCAGCCACTCGTACGCAGAGCGGACGTCCGCTTCGAGGTTTTCATGGGTCAATGCGATCACATGGGCCCTCGCCACCTCGAACTTATCGTATGTTCCTTCGAAGCCTGGCGCGGTGCGATGAAATAGCTCGGGCGCGAGCGCGACGTAACCTTCGCGTGCAAAGCGCTCTGTCACATCCCGGATGTGCGCGTTGACCCCGAAGGCTTCTTGATAAACCAGCAAGCCGGGGTGCGGGTTCGCGTCGTCAGGGCGGGCCACGTAGGCTCGCATCGTTGTCCCGTCTGCAATCTCGAGGTTAATCCAGTCCCTCTTAATTTCCGTCATTCACGTCTCCTTCCTCGTTAGGGTTGACCGGAACTGCCTGTCCGGTCATTTCTTCCGGCGGGTCGCCTCCCGCCATCGACTGGGCCAGGATAAGCCGGCGGGCTTCGCCACGCATTCCCGGCCAAGTCAGCGCGAAGATCGCGCCTCCCACCAGGCTGACGATCCCGCCCAGCCTGATGGTTAAGGGCGCGCCCACACGCTGCGCGATCGCTCCCGAAAGCAACGCGCCAAAGGGCGCCATGCCCATGAACATCATCGAGTAGACGGCCATGATGCGGCCGCGCAATTCATCGGGGACCATGGTTTGTATCAAGGTGTTGGAGGAAGCCATTTGCAGAATCATCGAGAACCCGGCCGGCATGACCAGAAGCACGGAAAGCCAGAACCAGTGCGAAAAGGAAAAGAGAAAAAGTGAGGCGCCAAATCCCATGGCCGCGTACATGACCCATCTTCCCAGTCCGCGCACGCCGTGGCGCGCGGCCAGCGCCATGGTTCCCACTAGCGCCCCGATTCCCGCAGCGCCCATCAGCAGCCCCAGGCCGCGCGCGCCGCTGTGCAGGATTCGGTCCGCGAAAATCGGCATCAGCACCATGTAAGGCATGCCGGTCAGGCTGACCAGGCCCAGGAGAAGCAGCAGGGCGCGAATGGGCGCGTTGCGGGCCGCCCAGTGGAATCCCTCCACAACACTGCGCAGTCCGGAGCGCTGCTTGTCCCGCGGGCGTGGGGTTACGACCATCAGCAACAGCCCGACGATCACCGCAATGTAGCTGACCCCGTTGGCAAAGAAGCACCAGCCTTCGCCGATCGCCGCCACTGTCACGCCCGCCACGGCTGGCCCCAGAACGCGCGCCCCGTTCACCATGGCGGAATTAAGAGCGATGGCGTTGACAATATCCTTCGGGTTTACCATCTCGACTATGAATGCCTGACGCGTGGGAATGTCGAGTGCGTTCACCAGGCCGCCGCACGAGGCCAGCACCATGATCTCCCACACCTTGATGTGGCCCAAGAGCGTCAGCGCGGCGAGGATAAACGCCAGCAACATGGCGCTGGTCTGGGTGCCGATGACAATGCGATGGCGGCTGCGGCGGTCCGCCACCATGCCGCCGATCGAGGCCAGGAGGAAAACCGGGATTTGTCCCGCAAAACCCACCAAGCCCAGCAGCAGCGAGGAACCTGTAAGACGGTAAACCAACCACGACTGCGCCACGGACTGCATCCAGGTGCCGACCAGGGAAATGATCTGGCCGCTGAAGAAGAGCCGGAAATTCCGGTACCGGAGCGCCCGGAACATCTCCGGAATGCGGCTCTCAGCCTCGCCCGAAGCTGCGTTTTTTCCCTCCGGCGGCGTGATCGCAGGACGCCCCTGCCTCTGCGATTCAGACAGTAAGAAACCAGGCTGGGCAGCTGACCCGCGGTCGGTGTGTCAACCGGTCTGCCCGATCCGTCAACAGCGCTTTTGACGGCCTTTCCGACGCCCAGTTGTCCTCCT
>JBEKLY010000408.1:0-6402 GCA_050010015.1 Terriglobia bacterium | reverse complement strand
TTCGACAAATCCAGAGCCCCGCCGGCCTTCACCGCTCCACGCCGCCCCTACTCTACGCGCACTCGAGCCGATTTTCATCTCTTTGGGTGGGCCCCGGCCCATCCCCACTCAGGATGACAGCGGCGGGCTCGGAATGACAGAGTTGAGGTATTCCCACACGGACCCCAAGGGAGAGGGCAGTGACTTCGTGGAGGCTATCGTGGCCCCAGGGCTCCCTTGTACACAGGTAACTACGGATGGTACGATGCCTTTCACATTCATTCTCCGCACGCTCGAGATGCACCAAAATGAGACACGGCCTATTCATCACGCTGGAAGGAATCGACGGGACGGGAAAGAGCACGCAACTCCGTCTTCTCGTTCAATACCTGAAGAAGCGCGGGCTTCCTGTGCGGGTGACGCGCGAGCCCGGCGGAACGAAGCTGGGCGAGCGCATTCGCAAGATTCTCCTGGATTCTAAGACCACTCATCTTTCGTCCCTGGCGGAGCTGGCTCTAATGTACGCGGCGCGCGCCCAACACCTCGAGGAGGTCATCCGGCCGGCCTTGGCAAAGGGCGAAATTGTGGTCAGCGACCGTTACAACGATGCTTCGCTCGCTTACCAAGGATACGGGCGGAAGTTGGGTGCGCGAACCGTTCGGGCCTTCGACCACATTGTCTGCGGCCGCACTCAACCCGACTTGACGATTCTTCTGGATCTTGCTCCCCGCCTGTCACTCGGCCGGGCCGAAGGCCGCCAATCACGGCGGAAATCAAACCAGGGAAGGTTCGAAGCACAGGGCTTGGACTTTCACACAAGAGTGCGCCGCGGCTACCTGGCCATCGCCCGGAAGGATTCCCACCGGGTCAAGGTCGTGTCGGCAGCGGGGCCGGTGGCGGAAGTCCAAACGAAGATTCGTAAACTCATCGACGGGTTTCTGGCCCAGCGACTCACCAAATAGAACTAGAACTCTTCCAAACGATCTTCATAAGGGGCGCATTGTGGTGGCCCAGGGCGGCCACAAGGGCCGCCCCTGCTCTGTCATGCGAATCTGTTCGGCCACTCTAGACGCCTCCGCTTGCATCTAACTTTATAGGGCCGGGCTGACGGAAAGGGCGCAACTGCCACAAGCTGCGCGAGTGGGAGGTTTGCGATGAGAGTAAGTCTTGCGGGCAACAGGACTCTAGCGTGCGTTGTTTCGTGCGCGATAGCATGGGCGTTAAGCCCGCCAGGTCTGTTGAAGGCGCACGCGTTTACCATGGCGGCCTTGGGAGGTCAGACTCAGCCGCCGCCACTACCCGCGCCCGAGCAGCCGCCCCCCGCTCAATTGACGCCCCAGCAATTGCAGGAGTTGGTGGCGCCCATCGCTCTCTACCCGGATGCGCTGGTGGCGCAGATTCTGGCTGCTTCCGCGTATCCAACGCAGATCGTTGAAGCCGACCGATTCCTTCAGGACAACCCGAATCTAAAGGGGAAAGATTTGGGAACGGCAGTCGACAAGCAAGATTGGGACCCCAGCGTCAAGGCGCTCACACAGTTTCCGTCCGTGCTTTCGAACATGGACAAGGACCTGGGGTGGACTTCCGAGTTGGGCGACGCGAATTACAATGAGTCCCAGGCTCTAATGGACGCCATCCAGTACATGCGCCGCCAGGCGCAACAGGCCGGACATCTTCAAAGCACGCCGCAGCAGACGGTGACCGACCAGGAAAACACCGTAGACATTCAACCTGCAAATCCACAGGTGGTTTACGTGCCCGAGTATGATCCCGGGTTGGTCTACGGATATCCCGTTCCCTACTGGCCCGGATTCTACCCCTGGTGGGCTGTTGGCGGGCCGTTCATTTCGTTCGGCATCGGGTTCAACCTTTTCCCGTTCTTTGGATTTGGCTGGGGATGGCCCGCGTGGGGCTATCACTGGGGCTATGGAGGGGGGCTCTGGTTTCACGGCGGGCGTTACGCTTTCCACAGCCATGCGTTTTACGATCGCAATGCGTACTTTCATCGGAACTACCGCGGCTATGCGCCTTTCGGACGAGGTGACCGCGGATTGCGCGGGTTTGCTCCTGGGGCGCGTGGCGGCGGGAGAGTTGCTCCATCGCAGGAATTCAGAGGCCGCTCCGCGCCATCCGTACACTCCGGACGCTTCGGCGCCTTTGGCGGAATCACCCACGGAGGCGACGCGCGAACCTTTTCTTCGCGTGGCCATTCTAGCTTTGGAGGTGGATTCGGTGGCGGAGGCTTCCACGGTGGAGGGTTTCACGGCGGCGGCCGTCGTTAGCTTTTTTGCGGCTCCGTCGCGGTCCCGGCGTGGTTGGTAGTGTCCTGGTATCGCCGTAGCGCTGGCCTTTAGGCCAGCATCTGCCGCCCTAAAAGATGCCGACCTAAAGGTCGGCGCTACGAGTTAAATTATGACGCAAGATTGGAGGTCAACGCGATGCTCGCCGAAAAGAGGCACGTCGAAGAATTGTGGGGGAGCGTGGTCAGGAAGTCGCCAGTCATCGCCATCCTCACCGCAGCGCTGGCCTGCTCCTTGCCTTCCGCCGCCGTGCAGCAGCCCGGACAGCAGACGTTTCCATCTGCGGAAGAAGGGAGTAAGGCATTGATCGAGGCCCTGAAGGCCAACGACGAAACTACACTGCTGAGGATCCTAGGTCCTGAAGGAAAAGAGATTATTTCCTCGGGCGACCTAGTGGAAGACAAAACCAACCGGGCACAATTCGTCGAGAAATACCAGAAAATGCACCGTCTGGTTATGGAGCCGGACGGAACCACCACGCTTTACATCGGCGCTGAGAACTGGCCCACGCCTATTCCACTAGTCCACAATGGCGGCTCATGGTATTTCGATACGGCCGCCGGCAAGAAAGAAATCCTGTACCGCAGAGTGGGAAGAAACGAGTTGGCGGTGATCCGGGTATGCCATGAACTGGTCGACGCGGAGAATGAATACTACGCGCAGCCCCATGACGGCCACCCGGGCAAGGAATATGCGTCGAAGCTCTTCAGCGATTCCCACAAGCACGACGGCCTCTACTGGGAGGCAGGTCCAGGCGAGCCCGAGAGCCCCATCGGCCCTCTGCTGGCGTCCGCGGCGGCTGAGGGTTATACCCATGAACCGGACCAAGGGCCGCAACCCTTCCAGGGCTATTACTTTCGAATTCTCACGAGGCAAGACGGGAAGGCCCCAGGTGGCGCTCGGAGCTACATCGTGGACGGTAAAATGACCGGAGGGTTCGCCTTCCTGGCCTACCCCGCCGAGTACCGGTCAACAGGAGTGATGACCTTCATTGTGGATCAAGACGGTACCGTGTACGAAAAGGACCTGGGCCACAATTCCGCTAAAATTGCGAAAGCCATGACCGCCTATGACTGCGACTCAACATGGCACAAAGCGGACTAACCGATTTTAGATTTTGGATTTTAGATTTTGGATTAATATCCTAAATGCATCATGCGCCGGGAGGCCGCAACCCAGAATCTGAAATCCGAAATCTAAAATGCCCTTCGAATCATTCATCGGAAACTCCAAAGCCTTGGCGTGCGTGCGCGAGATGGCGGCGGGAAGCCGTCTGCCGGGGAGCTTGCTGTTTGCAGGCCCTGAAGGAGTGGGCAAGAAGACTCTGGCACGGATGCTGGCCAAAGCATTGGTGTGCGAGCGCGGCGGAAACGACTTCTGTGACGCCTGCGCGCGTTGCCGCAAAGCTGAAGAGATGTTCACCCTGGCGGAAGAGGACCAGCAGCGCCGCAGAGACATCAAAGAGGCGGCAAGGCGCGTGGAAGGACTGGTTTATTTTGATTTCCAGATCATCGCGCCGCTGACGCGGTTCATTCTGACGGACCAGATTCGCCAACTGCGCCAGATCGCTTATACGCGGCCCTTCGAGTTCCCGCGCCGGGTATTTATTATCGATGACGCGCAGACGATTCACTGGCAAGCTGCAGACCTGCTGCTCAAAGTGCTCGAAGAACCGCCCGAAACAACCTCCTTTATTCTCATCTGCTCTAACCCTTACGAGTTGCGTCCCACTATCCGCTCGCGTTGTCTGCAGATTCTCTTTCAGCCCGTGGGGGAGCCTGCGATCAGGGAACTGCTGTCCCGGCAGGCAGGCTTGAGCAACGCACAAATGGCTCTCGCGTCTCGCGTGGCCGCGGGCAGCGTGGCCAAAGCCAAAAACTTTGATCTTGCGGCCTATGAACTGCGCCGCAAACCCTGGTTGGAATTCCTGGCTGCGGTGTCGCAGCGTCCGGCCTCAGCGTCTGCCCGCATGGACTGGCGCCCGCTTTTGGATTCCGCCAAAGCGCTGGCAGAAAGGCGGGACGATTTCGAAGCCACGCTCGACATCGGCTACTCCCTTCTGCGCGATCTACTTCTGGTGCTCCTGCATGGACCTGAAAACGAAGTGACCAACGTGGATATCCTGCCGCGCCTTCAGGCTTGGGCCGCCAGTCTGGGGCTCGAGGGAATTGAACTGCTTAAGTCCGGCCTTGACCAGGCATACCGCCTGCAGGTTCGTAACATCAATCAACAGCTCGGCTTCGAGACGTTGGGCCTGGAAGTCAGCACCAGAGCGCGTTAGGCCTCGGGTGCCAGGTGTCAGGTGTAAGGTCAACTGCGTAGATACTGCGGGCTGCCCCAGAGCGAAGCTATGCGGTTTTCCCTCGCTTGAAATGTCGCGAGGACACAGAGTTTCGCTCTGCGCCAGCCGGCGGTTGCTCGGGTCTTTGACTCTCTACCCTCGACTTTCAACTTTCGACTCTTGACTTTCGACTTAACTTTATTGCCACTCACGATGCTTCGTGATAGCATCTAATATATTCACGGCTTTCTCCCTCGAAAGGCTTTTAGCGACCGGGAAGAAACCCGGGTGCCCGAGCGAGCGTCTACCGGAAAGGCGTATGGGCAACTCTGAGCGTGCCTCGAGGAGACCAGGCCGAAGGAGCATTACATCATGAACCGAAGACTTATCCGCCCAACGTTATCGGAGGTGCAGGACCAAATGGGCGCACGGATGCAGCGCAAAAAGCCTGCTCCTCCAGAACAAACCAGTGCCGAGAGTTTTTATTACCTGAAACAAATGCAGTCGCGAACGCCGATGGTGGTCGTCCTCAGTGGTGACGAAATCATCCGCGGCGTCATCGAGTGGTACGACAAGAACTGCATCAAGGTGCACCGGCCGAATGAACCGAATCTGCTCATCATGAAGTCCGCCATCCGCTATATCTACAAAGAGAATGAAAACAAGCACGCGGGGGGCGGGGATGGCAATCGTATTCCCGATAACGGCCAGGACGAGTACTTACCAAGCTAGTGCAATTGTTGTGCCGAGCTCTAGGCCAGCCCCGGCTAGTCTGAAGGCCGGCACTACAGGTTCAGACCGCTCACCTGAGCAGGCTGCAACAACACACTCGCACGCTGCCGTCTTGAGCGGCTGTGGAACAGCGGCTTGCCCGCCGAAACGAGAATCCACGCTCGTCACCCCGCAGAAGCGGGGGGTCCATCACCAATCCAGAGCCAATGGATTCCTGCTTGCGCGGGAATGACGCGACTGTCGATTGCGGATTTGTCAATCTACGGTAGTGTCCTGATTTGAAGGGTAGCGCCGACCTTTAGAGCCTGCCCTGAGCGGAGCGAAGGGTCGGCAGATAGTTGAAGTAGCGCCGACCTTCAGGTCGGCAGATGCCCCGACAGGTCGGGGCGCTACGCCGAAACTAGGACACTGTTCCTTCCGCGGTGTGCTTGACAGTGTAGCCTTCCGCGCATAGGATAGACCTGCGCCGTAAATACGGATCGCGAGCACAAACAGTGATTCATCGACCAACCTCGAAGCACTCGACAGCCGCAACGCCAAATCCTGTTTCTTTCTGCTATTCACCGGAACGATCCTTGCAGAGGGTGGTGCAGGGGAGATTTCTCTTCCTTCTTTTTCTGGCCCTGGCTTCGTGGGGCTGGCCTCTCCACTCCTCGCTCCAGGCTCAGGAAGACCACAAGAAGGTTCCTGTTATCGATAAGATTACTTCCGGCGGACCGTCGCAGCAGGCCTTCATGGGCGTCGTGAAGTCTGTCGATTTCGAGAGCGAAGTTTTAAACGTCGACAACATCACTGGAAAGTCGACCGAGTTCTTTCCGCTCAAGAAGAAAGTTCATGTGGTTACCGCGGATGGCGACAAACTCAAGCTGGCAGAACTGAAGCCAGGTACGAACGTTCTCGTTTATTTCGACCAGAAGGGTGACCGCAGAACCATCACGCGCATTGTGGTTCTGGCGGGCGGCCCACCGAAGAAGAAAGCTCCCCCCTCCTAGTATGACTATGTTAAGTAGTCCTTGCAATTCTCCTTCGCATGACTTAGCATGGGGGCATGAAGCCCATAGCCTGGAACGCCAAGCTTTGGAAAGAAAGCGTGACGCAATTCCTGGAGTT
>JBEKLY010000407.1:0-6402 GCA_050010015.1 Terriglobia bacterium | reverse complement strand
GCGAGATCAAACAGAACAACCTTTCCATCCCGGTTATTATGATCACCGGCGATCCCCAGCTTGATGATATCAAGACGGCGATCAAGCTGGGCGCCTTGGATTTCATCAAGAAGCCGCTGGACTTCGACGAACTGCAGATTACCCTCGCCAACGCCATCGACCGCTCGATGTTGCGCTCCGAGCGCGACGGCTTGCGCGAGGAGGTCCGCAAGCGTTCCGGTTACCACGAGGTGGTGGGCAAATCGCCGCCCATGCTCGAGCTCATGAACTTCGTGCGCAAGGTAGCGGCGAGCGAAGCCTCCACGGTGCTGATTCAGGGCGAGAGCGGCACCGGCAAGGACCTGGTGGCCAAGGCGATCCATTACGACAGCGTGCGCGCCGACAAGCCGTTTGTGCCCATCAACTGCTCGGCCATCCCGGAAACCTTGATGGAAGCCGAACTGTTCGGCCATGAACGCGGGGCGTTCACCGACGCCAAAGCGCTAAAGAAGGGGCTCTTTGAGGTCGCCGACGGCGGGACGTTGTTTCTCGATGAAATCGGGGAAATGTCTACCTATCTCCAGGCGAAGCTGCTGCGAGTTCTGGAGGATCAGACCATCCGGCGCATCGGCGGAGTGAAGGACCTCGGCGTGGATGTGCGGGTCATCGCGGCCTCGAACCGCGATCTCGAACAAGCCGTCAAGGAGGGCGGCTTCCGCCAGGACCTCTTCTACCGTCTCAGCATCATTCCGATCTTCATGCCCCCCCTGCGACACCGGAAGGAAGACGTGCTTCCGCTCGTTGACTTCTTCATCGAGCGTTATAACTTCCGGTTTCGAAAGAGCATTCGGGGCATCGCGCAGGAAACTCGTAACCTGCTGCTGGCTTACGACTGGCCCGGGAACGTTCGGGAATTGAAGAACGCCGTGGAGCGGGCCATGATTCTCGAGGACGCCGATTACATCCGCCCCAATTACCTTCCCATTCAAGTCACGGGCCATTCGCAGAGTTTTGAAAATCTTCCGCCCGCGGTGGTCGCCGACTGCGTGTCCGCGGACCCGCCACCCGTTGTGACCTCCACCACGACCTCCTGGCGCCCGCTCGCCTCCGGACGGATGATTCCTGTCCTGGAATTGCCGAGACAGGGGACCTCGCTCGAAGAGGTGGAGCGGGAGTTGGTCGGCCTGGCGCTGAAGCAAACGGGGGGAAACCAAACGCACGCTGCCAAACTCCTGGATATTTCCCGCGACGCGCTTCGCTACAAGATGAAGAAGTTCGGCTTTGACGCCGATAACGAACCTTAGAGGATCGAGAACCATGGGACTGATTCAGGACGCGGATGCCGTCGAAATCCGCAAACGACTTCAAGAGGTCGTAAATCCCGTAACCATCATCCATTTCACGCAGGACTTGAACCTTGAGTTCGGCGCCGAAACCTTACAGCTTATGAAGGAACTCGCGCCGCTTTCCGATAAGCTTTCGCTTCAAGTCTTCAACTTTCTGCTCGACAAAGAAAAAGTGGCGCAGTACGCAATAGACAAGGTTCCCGCGACCGTCATTCAGAACAGCAAGGATTACGGCATTCGCTTTTACGGCTTACCTGCCGGGTACGAGTTTTCTACGGTGCTCGATGCTATTCTTGCGGTTTCGAAGGGGGATTCGGGATTGCTTCCCGCGAGCCGGGAAAAGCTCGCTCAATTGGCTCAACCCCTCCACCTGGAAGTTTTCGTTACCCCCACCTGACCCCACTGTCCGCGGGCCGTGCGCCTCGCGTATCAGTTCGCTATCGAGAATGACAACGTCCGCGCCGACGCCATCGAGGCGACGGAGTTTCCCGAATGCACCGGCAAATATCGAGTCCACGCCGTTCCCAAAACCGTGGTCAACGGGAGTTTCTCAATCGATGGGTCCCTGCCCGAAGAGCGTTTCCTGGATGAAATCCTGAAAACCATTGAGCCCCCGGACCATCAAGCGTAATGGGAATGATTCCCCTCCTTGGTAAGGAGGGGTTAGGGGTGGTCGCCGTTCGCTGACCATGCCACCCACCACCCCTGCCCCTCCTCCCGCTGAGGAGGGGAGTCATTTTCAGCGCAGTCGCCCATGCCCATGCGCTGGCGGGCGCCCAGAGACCATGAAAAAGTCGCTGCCGGCGTCTGGTAGCGCGGACCCCCGGTGTTGGGGTCCGCGGCTTTTCCGTGGGAACATTGGCGAGCCGCGGACCCCAACACCGGGGGGGCCGCGCTACCCAGCTCTCTTGTAGGGGGACGGCTTGCCGTCCCCTGATGATCGGAAGCCTCAGATTGGCAGGTAGCTAATACTCGAGGACGGCGTGCAGCTCGTATTTGCCCAGCTTGGCGCGACCCTTGAGGAAGCCGAGCTCAATTAGAAATCCCAGACCCACAACCGTCCCGCCGAGCGATTCGATAAGCTGCGCCACGGCCGCCGCCGTGCCGCCGGTGGCCAGCAGATCGTCGATGATCAACACCTCTTGTCCCTGGCTAATAGCATCGCGGTGGATCTCAAGCGAGTCGGCGCCGTACTCGAGGTTGTAGGTAGCAGACGCCGTGGCTGCCGGAAGTTTTTTGGGCTTCCGCACCGGAACGAATCCGGCGTTAAGGCGGTAGGCCACCATCGGCGCGAAGATGAAACCGCGAGCCTCAATCCCCACCACGCTGTCAACCCTGCGCCCGACAAAACAGTTGGCCAGCGCATCCACGGCGGAATGAAGCCCTATGGGGTCTTTCAGCAACGTCGTGATGTCGTAAAAAAGAATGCCGGGCTTGGGAAAGTCCGGAACTTCGCGAATCAAGCTCTTTAGGTCCACCAGAGTTTCTCCTGAAAGAAGTCGACAGTCGACAGTTTACAGTCGACAGCAAAAGCACATCGCCGAAAATACGAGAGAGTAGGGTTATCTGTCAACTCTGGACTCTTGACTGTTGACTCTCGACTCTTGACTGTCGACTCTGCCCCCCTCAGCCTTCGATCACGAAGCGCGTGTAGCGCTTGTCTACAGCCTCATCGGATTCACTGACGCCGGAGATGCGCGCGGCGCCTGGCCCCTCCGCCAACCGAAGCTTGAGTTGCTCGTGGGAGTCGCCGTCTCCGATGGCATAGACCTCTACGGTCCCGTCCCAGAGGTTCTTGACGTAGCCGCAGATGCCCAACTGTCCTGCCCATCGCTCGACAAAGAACCGGAAACCGACTCCTTGCACTCGTCCGGAAACCACGTACTTCTTAGCTAATCTCTTCGTTTTTTCGCTTTTCACAAATAACCTTCACCATTCTGCCTGCATGGCGGCCACCACCCCCTGACCCCTCCTCAGAGAGGAGGGGAGTTGATTCCCCTCCTTGGAAAGGAGGGGGTAGGGGGTGGTTGAAACCCATCTGCCGCCGCCCATGCCTAGTGTCACGAGTCAGGAATTCATTGTAGAACTCAGCCCGCGCAGCGGGCGGCAGCGTGTAGCCCACGGCGCAAGCCGTGGGTCGCGAGACCCGACCCTCACCCCCGTCCCCTCTCCCACCCGGCGGGAGAGGGGTGCCGAAGGCGGGGTGAGGGCAATCCAACCCACGGCTTAGCACGTGTGAACAAATCAGCCGCCTGTCATCCTGAGCGCAGCGAAGGATCTCCGCAGTTTGCTATGGCTCAATGACACACGACGAACTGCCGAGATCCTTCGCTGCGCTCAGGATGACACTTTCCGAATATCTTCACGCCTTCTTACGCCCTGGGCTACTCTATGACGCCCCTGACGGGGCCCGGAAAAACCGGCGCACATGAGAAAGCCTTATTGACGAACCTCTGACTCCGGGCACTAGCTTCTTTTCTCCCGCCTACTGACTCCTGTCTTCTGACTCCTGCCTTCGAAGGACTTCCGCCAGTCTCGCCGGATAGTTGGTGATGATGCCGTCAACGCCCTCGGCTATCTTCCGTTCCATGCGCGCCGGCTGGTCGATGGCCCAAGGGATAACGCGAATCGAGTGCTGGTGCGCGCGGCGGATAAACCCTCGCGACGCAATCGCCCAGTGGGGAAGGACGGCATTGCCTGCCAGCGATTTTACGCGGCGGACGGCAAGGAGAGACCGGGAAACGTCAAGCCCCAGGAAAACGCGTCTGTTGAGCTGTCGTACCCGTCGGAGGCTCGCGAGGTCAAACGAGACTATGGTCACCAGCCTGCGGACTCCTTGTTGTTCGATTTCCCCCACCACCTTAGCCTCGATCCCCGGATAGGCTCTCCTACTTCGCTTGATTTCGATAAAGGCCAGCAACTTGTGCTGGCGGACCCACGCCAGCACCTCGGAAAGAAGCGGGATCTTGGCGGCAAGATAGAGTTGGCGCGCCTTTTCAGGAAAACGCCGGTTGAACCAGGAGCCGGCGTCCAATTTGCGCAGGGCAGATGCGCGATGCTCGCTGACCCAGCCTCCGCCGGAGGTGGTGCGGTCGAGGCGCGGGTCGTGAATGACCACGGGAATCCCGTCGGAAGAAAGGTGGACGTCGAACTCGATTCCTTTTGCGCCCTGCCGCAGCGCCAGATCGAAAGCCGCCAGAGTATTCTCCGGCGCTTCTCCGCTCGCCCCGCGGTGAGCGATGTTCAGCGGCGGCCAGACCAGCCGCCGACCGGCCTCGGCCTCAGTAGCGATCCGAGAGTGCGTGAGCATATTAGAGATTGTTATCCCGAGCAAAGAGAAGGACTCCCGCCGCGTCGCATGATGTTTGTGGCGCGGGCGTCTCGCCCGCGGTCGCGGGAGCGTCTCGCTCCCGCAGGCGCGGGCAGGATGCCCGCGCAGGCGGCGGGCGAGACGCCCGCCCTACGCCGATGGGCAGGCTACAAGCCCAGATGCGCTCAGGATGACAGGTTTCCGATCCTCGCTACCAGCGCCACCGCGTCAGCCCGCACGGCTTCACCCCGCCCAACCGCGTCCACGCCCTCGCCGGTCTTGGCCTTCACGCTGACTTGGCCGGCGTCGAGCCCCAGCGCTCGAGCCAACTTCTCCTGCATTCGAGGGATGTGAGCAGAAAGCTTGGGACGTTCCAGGCCAACTGTCGCGTCAACATTCACAATTGCATAGCCGGCGTTTCGCAGAAGATCGCGGACATGCCGCAGGAAGAGAAGGCTGGAAGTCCCGCGCCATTCAGGGGAGGTATTGGGAAAATGCCGGCCGATGTCGCCCAGCGCGGCGGCGCCGAGCAGTGCATCGCAGATCGCATGCGCCAGCGCGTCGCCGTCCGAGTGGCCCGCCGGACCTTTCGCGAAGGGAATGTGCACGCCGCCCAGAATGAGCTTGCGGCCCGCGACCAGGCGGTGCAGGTCATTCCCCAGGCCAGTACGAAGAGAAGTCGCCACTTGAGGCTTCACCGCCTGCTTCGAGCTCCTCATCCTGCTGCTGCTTCCTGCCGTTCGCGTTCTTGTGCAAGGTAAAGGCGGGCAAGGGGCAAATCCGAGGGTTTAGTAATCTTGATGTTGCGGTCCGAGCCCATTATAACGGTGACGTTGTAGCCCAGCCGCTCTGCGAGGCTCGAGTCGTCGGTCCCGTGAAAGCCGTCCGCTGCCGCACGGTCGTAAGCTTCACGGATTATCTGATACTTGAAGGCCTGGGGGGTTTGCGCAAGCACGATCCCTTCACGAGGCACGGACCCCAGGATCTTGTTGCGCCGCACTTTCTTCACCGTATCCACGCTGGGAATGCCGAGGATCGCTGCGCCGTCCTCGCGCGCTGCGTCGATCACGCGGGGGATCATCTCGAGCTCGATGAAGGGCCGCACCGCGTCGTGGACCAGCACCACTTCCGTGTCCGGAGGAGCCTCGTCCAGGCATCGCGCCACGGTCTCCTGCCGCGAAGGTCCTCCCTCCACCATGCGCACCGGCCTCGACAGGCACCCGCGGTCGATTTCGTTCTGAGCGCGCTCTCTATCTTCCGCCCGCAGGCCAAGATAAATCTCGTCGACCGCTTCGCAGGCGACGAATTTCCGCAGCGTGTGAACGAAGATCGGAACGCCCTCGAGCGAGAGGAATTGCTTGGGTATGGGGCTTGCCATTCTTACTCCCCACCCCGCGGCGGGAATAATGGCCACAACGCTCATAAGAGTAGTTGCACAAGGAGGCAAAGCCGCAACCAAATGCAGATTCTTCGCGGAGTTTACCCTGAGCGAAGCGAACGGGCTCAGAATGACCTGTCATCCTGAGCGAAGCGAAGGATCTGCTTTTCTTCGCGCGCCGCGAAGAAACACAACCTAACTACCACCGGCAAGAGTGCCTTTGCTACGGCCTACTGATGAACCGGTTCCACGACTACCGGTTTGCGGTCCTCGAACTTACCAAAAATCATCTTGCCCGCGGTGGTTTGCAGCACGCTGGTCACGGCGATATCGATGGTCTTGGAAATCATCCGCTTGGCGTTATCCACCACCACCATCGTGCCGTCGTC
>JBEKLY010000406.1:0-6434 GCA_050010015.1 Terriglobia bacterium | reverse complement strand
AGGTAATCAGCCCCCATGCCGCCGACGCCGACGCCCGCGATATTCAGCTTTTCACTGGGAGCGGTATAGCCGCGGCCACCCAGCACGTGCCGCGGTAGCAGCACGATGCCCGCAAGTGCCGAGGCGGCGCGCGGCACAAAGTCACGCCGGGAAAGCGTCTCCCGCGATTGGACCTCCGCCGCGCTCTTTACACCTAAACCCAAATCCTTCGAATATTCGTCCATAGTTTCCCTCGCCGCACCCAACATTAACCCATTGAGCCGAGCGCTGCAAGAGGCTGCGGAGAGTGGCAGGAATTGCGCGACCGTCCGATTGACATTAGCAACTTGCTTGGGAATTTCCCACCAGTTCGCCGGTTGATACCACAGGATAAATGCCATCCCTCCCCAGTAGACATCGGCCCGCGGCCATTTTCTCGTGGGCGACCGAAGCCAGAACGTAAGAAGCGGACAACCCAAAACTGGCTAAAAGCTGCGACGGAGACATGGCAGGGCCGAGCCAGCATCTGGTCAAGATGTCGTGGACCGGAGAACGGGCTGTACAACGGGTACGCCGTTAAGATTGACATCGGTGCAGGTTTGCGATATTAGGAAGTAATCTTAGGAGTCGCCCTTGTGGTCGTACGAAGCAAGCACGAGGCCTGCTCCTGTGTGGATATTAGGGGGATGAAATGCTAGGCTCAAACAGGCGTGGCTTTGTGAAGTCGGCTGCAGCCGCAACTGCACTGATCTTGGGAAGGGTGAATCGGCTCGCGGCACGATTCACCGGGACTAGCACCAAGGGTGAAGCGGAAGCCGTACATGCTAGCGCGTCAGTTCCCGAGGCTTCGCTTGACCATCAGGAAATCTACCGATTGCTAGGCTTTGCCACCATGAGTGGGGAAGACCCACTCAAGCTTTGGGCAAGGCTCAAGAACACGGAGGCTTGGAGGGTCGGCCCCCTGTCACCCGACAGCTGGTCCGGCTCCGTCTTCGTGGCCGATGACGCCGACATCTTCGCTTTTCGAACTCTATCGCTCCCTCATGCCTGGCTGAAGGACTCTCCGCACGCAGAGCAGGCCAAATACTGTGGCAAGCATTTCGACGAATGGTGGTCAGGTTGGGCAGGCCGGGAACAGCCCGGAACCCACGGAATGCCCGGATGGTGGAAGTTCGTGGGACCGAAAGCGTGGGACAACTCTTACGCTCGGCTGGTTTGGCAGATGCCCGATGGAGGACCTGAAGTTACTTATGAGTGGGCACAGACGGCGAAGAACGAAGTGATTGGGCGTCTCACTCACTCTCAGCCCGCCGCTCTTGTGTTGCAGGGATACGTTCCCTGGGATTCAGCGCCCCCGCAGTTTTCGGTGCTTTACTCGGAAGGTCCGGAACGGCGCTATCTGCGTGGCCGCTCCTGGGTTCCCGGAACGCGGGACGGGATGCGCTGGGTGCTGGCCTTGAGTGCAGCTCCCGACGACATTGACGGCACGGGCGCCGTCCGCTGGCACGGGTACTTCCACAGAATTGAAAAGCTCTATTTCTGCGGCCGGCAGGGCCAGAGCTATGAAGCGCTCGAGACGGGAACCAAGGCATGGCTCGAATCCGGGAAGATCGATGCATTGCTGGACGACAATCGCGAGCGCTACCTGAAATCCAGACCGCAGGCGACCGGTTGGCTGGCCGACGCGCCCTCGGCCATCAACGACAACCTGGAATGGAGTGAGGTCTATACCCCCTCGCGCCGGAGGACCTACGTTTCCGTAAGCCGTAAATGGGCGCAGGCGAACAACTCGGCTCCGGATTTTCTTTGGGACAGTTTCTTCAGCGCGCTGCTGGTTTGCCAGGAGGATGAAAAGAAAGCGTACGACCTGATTCGCGACATCACTTCGTGGCAAAATGACCAAGGCATGTTCTGCCAGTACGGCCAGTGGCCGGTCCATCCGGATCGCTGGATCTTCCCTGTCGCCTGGGGACACACACAATATCCCATCGGGAGCCTTCTGACTGCCAAAATCTATCTTCGGCGACCAAATCGTGCCTGGCTCGAAGAGATCTACCCGCGGCTGCTGAAGAACCAGCGTTGGTGGTTCGCGGACCGTGGAGACGGGCAGCCTTGGCGGGACGGCAACAAGAACGGCCTATTGGAACTGGGCTCAAATTACCCGGAAGAGATCCCCTACGATGACCGGCAGCAGACCGCTTACTTCGAGTCCAACGACGACAGCCCCCAATGGTGGCATGTCGCTCGCTACAACAACCAAACCCAGACCCTGGAGCAGGACACGGTTGAGCGTAACTGCCTCTACGCCCTGGATTGTTGGATTCTGGCGTGGATGGCCCATGAGTTGGGCAGACCGCAAGATGCCGTCGCTCTGACGGCTGAGCATCGGCGAATGGTGGACACCATCAACCGTCTGCTCTGGGACTCTTCCCGCCGCTGCTACTACAACCGCCATTGGGACAACTTCTCTGGAGATCGCTTCTTTCCTCAGGTGGGGCCCGACATCTTTTTCTCCTTGCTCGGAAAGGTGGCGACTCCGCAGCAGGCCGAGTCCCTGCGCAAGATCTTCCATGATCCCAAGAAGTTTGCCGGAGAATGGATATTGCCAACCATCAGTCGCGACGATCCTTTGTTTCCACAGCAAGATTACTGGCGCGGCAAAGTCTGGCCGCCCCACAACTGGCTGTTCTATCAGGGACTGAAGATGTATGAATGGGACCACGAGGCCAGATTGCTGGCTGAGTCTTCCGGCAAGATGTTCTTGACGGCGTGGCGCGAAAAGGGCGAATGTCATGAAAACTTCAGCGCCATCACGGGTCAGGGCACAGGGCAAAGCGATCCTCATTACACGTGGGGGGCACTGATGGCTTTGCTGGCCATCGAAGACCTTATCGACATCAACCCGTGGCACGGGTTGCGCTTTGGCAATCTGGAACCTGTGGCGCCCGCCGGCATCCAGCGCTATTTCGTCAGCGGTTCCCTTTATGATGTCACTCAATCCTCCGATGGACTGGAGGTGAAGAAGGATGGCGAATTGCTGTTTGACGCCAATGGGCCGGCCGAGATCCGGCACGTGGAGTTCGCTGGCTCCCAGGTGCGATTTGAGGTACGCACGAACCGGCCCGTGAAGATCCGCGTCCGCAAGAGCCCGCCGAAGGAATTCCCGGCCGGGCTGAGCACATCATGATGGCGACTGCGGCAGGGAGCTTCGAGAGATCGACAGCGCACCTCACACGCTGTCATTCTGAGCGGAGCGAAGAATCTCCGCAGTCCGCAGGAGACGCGGCAAACTACGGAGATTCTTCCGCCCCAACAAACGGGCCCTCAGAATGACAGCTCTGGCGCCAGTGCCCGTCACGGTGCCGCAGGGCGCTTCTCGAGGTGAACCTTGCCCGCCTCGTCGCGGCTGACAATGAAATCGAACCACTGGTTGTGCACCGTGATGCCTCTTAATGTAACGCGCTTCCATCCGGGCGGCAGAACGGGCGGATAAACGGACGACAAGCCCTGGTCGGTAAAGCGCAGGCCGGTAAAGCCGTAGATGAAGTTCTCCAAGAAGCCGGCGGAGATTGAGAGATTGTAGATGGCGTTGTTTTTTGCAGTCTCGCTCCTCATATTAAAGGGCGGCTTCAGGAATCCCCCCATGCTGAACTTCATCCACTTGTAAGCCGTTGCCCCATCCCCAAGTTCCGCCGCTTCGATGCCCAGCATCACGGGAACCATATCGTTGGCATCCGGCGTAAGTTCACTTAGGGATTTGGTGGCGAAATTAAAGTCGTTCCGGCGGATTTCCTTGCTCATGGCGAGATCGAGGGGGGGATAGGCCAGCCAGGAAATTGAACTTCCCATCCAGGTCTTCTTGTTGTGGGGAACCGTCTCGTCGAAATCCAGGTGGCGCTGCTCTTTCACTGAGAAGGGGATGTACATCCTCTGTGCGACTTCCGACCACTTCGGGTTCGGAGTCTGACCGAGCACGCCCGCGGCGGCTACCGCACACCGCAGCGCTTTTTGGGCCACAGCGTTGGTGAACGCGTCGTTGGGGACATCGTTGTAAGCCTCGTCCGGCGAAGTTACATGCAGAATTTCGTAGCGGTCCTTTTCGCGATTATAATTGGCGCGGCTGGCCCAGAAGTCCGCCGTCTCGCGCAGCACGCGGTAGCCGTAATCACGCAACCAGGCCTCATCACCCGTCGTTAAATAATACTCCCAATTGGCGATGGCGATGTCCGCGTTAACATGGATCTCTCGTTCGGCGAATCCCACCGCAATGTAAGGCGTCACATCGGTTCCCTTCAGCGGGTCCGACTCCCACGGGTACATGGCTCCGATGTAGTGCCGCTCACGGGCACGCGCCTCGGCAGGAGCTAGGGTGCGGTAGCGGAACATCTCGAGCGACTTCGCCCTTTGCGGCTGAAGCAGGACGAGAACGGGGAAATCCCAGGCGTCGTTATCCCAGAATTGGTGGCCCATGTAACAGGGGGTCAAACCGCAGCCGCTCATTCCCCAGCCCGTGTTCACGGTGGAATTCTCGAGCAGGCTGAAGAGGTCAGAGTGAATCACCCTCTGCACTTCGGGATCGCCTTCCACCTGGATGTCTGATTTCCAGAGCGCGTGCCACGCCGCCTGGTGCTTTGCTAAGAGCGAGTCATAACCTTGCTTGCGCGCCCCTTCCGCCCAGTTCAGGGCCGCATCCTTCAAACCTCCCCAGTTTTCCCCTGAGGCAGCCACATACTTAGTGAATGTATATGTTCGGCCGCGTTCTGCCGCTAACGCGATCTCCAGGGAAACCACTTGGGGGGACTGCTGGAGCTTGACAGCCGATGGCGTCACGCCCGGCGGCAAGCTGATGGCAGCGGCCTCGGCAATCTGCGGGCCATCGACGGCACGGCCAGTAATCCAGAGAATCCGCTGGGCCTCGCTTCCCCCAAACGCCAGGTTCTGGACGTATCCCGGATACCACATCGCCGCGCGGTCCGGCGCCGTGGGGTCTGGAGGACGCGCCAGCGCACCCGCTCGGCCTTTTTGATCCACCGCGGTGGGATCGGTCAGCCGAAGGCTCTCGCCCGCATCAGCAATGGACTTCTCGAGTTCCGGGGCGGTGAGCCGGGCCACTGCAAAGCGATGCGCGGGCGCGGGGTAAGGCCGCAAAGTGAACCGCAGACGCACCGTGCTGGTAAAATCAGGCGTAAGGCTCAGGCTGATTAAGCCGAGATGTGTGGCATCCTCACTCACGAGCGTAGTCACCTCAACCCGCGTCGAACGACCGCCACTCGCGAAATCGTACTGTGTGTGGAGCAGCCCGTCGTACATGCGCAAGGTCTGACGATAATTGCGGAAAGCGCTCGCGGTCACCGGCGTTGAATTCAACCATCGAGCGCCGTCGAAATAATCGACCTCCGCCCAACTTGGAAGCGCGGCAGGGCGCGAGACGTCACCCGGCGTGTAGTCCATCACCCCGACCATGAAACTTAATGTCGCGTCCGTGCCACGCAACGACGTGCTGGTGGTGAAAAAGCCGTTGGCAAGATACGCCGGAAAATAGAGGCTGAAGTCTTTTTCAGTCGCCGTGAGATCGAAACTCGCATCGCCCCCGGCAGCCATCCCCGAAAGTTGAAAAACAAAACAGCATAAGACAAGCAAACCTGTCATGGTGTGTTTCATAGGAATTCATTTCCCCGTCGGCTAACTGCAGAGATTAATCCACATCCGGCCAAAACCTAACACGCACCTGGTGAACTGTCAAACGAGAATCCGAATCATTGGCGGCGCATGAAGGAGCTTGAGGGCAAGCCTCGAGGCGTGGCGGCCTACCTCGCGGAGCCGCCGCCGTTTATCTCTAAGCACGAAATTGCGTACCAGAAGTTGGCGGCTCCCCAGGCCCGCTGTTGCACTCCGAGGCGGCCGTATGGATTTTCATATACGAGGAATAGTATATTATGATTATTTGTATTCAAGAAATCGATAGGGACGGGGCTGGCGCTTTATTATGAGTGGGTTGAACGGGTAGTAATCTGGCAACAGGATTGCTCGCGTTTAACCGGATAATCATTGGTCACACAGTATTGGTCGCCTTTCCCAGGGTAGTCAACGATCTCAGAGGGTGTAATTAGCTGTACGAGGAAGTCTCTCCAGGAGAAAGTCGGATAAACCACCGGTTCGGCCGCGGTGCGACCCTTCGTCACATCGCTTGAATCAGCTAATTTAGCCAAAGGAGGAAAGCAGACAATGTCAGATGTTAGCCGCAGCCATACCGAAACTAGCCGGCGATGGCGCATTTGCCTTCTCGCACTTCTGGTCACCATGATTGCCATTGCCTCGCCAAACCCAGCCTTTAGCCAACAAGTATCCGGGACGATTAGTGGCTTCGTTACGGATCAGAGCGGGGCGGCCATTCCTGGCGCAACGGTCACTGCCACGAATGTGCTGACCGGTGTGGAAACCACGCGTAAAACCGA
>JBEKLY010000405.1:0-6437 GCA_050010015.1 Terriglobia bacterium | reverse complement strand
CCGAGCATCGCGACGATATCCTTGAGCGCTTCGTACTGCGCCAAAGTCTTCCGGATTTCCTGCGCCAGTTTGTAATGCCGGTCGCCGACGATGCCGGGCGTCGCCATTTTCGAGCTGGATTGCAGCAGGTCAATCGCCGGATAAAGCCCTTCGCTCGCCCGCTTGCGCGAGAGCACAATCGAAGCGGAGAGATGCGAAAACACATGCGCCGCTGCCGGGTCGGTCAAATCGTCCGCCGGTACATACACCGCCTGGATGGACGTGATGGCGCCGGCACTTGTGTTCGCGATGCGCTCCTCCAGCCCCGACAGCTCCGTGCTCATCGTGGGCTGATAACCGAGGCGCGATGGCATCTGGCCCATCAAGCCGGATACTTCCATGCCCGCCTGGATGAAACGGAAAATATTATCGATCAGCAAGAGAACGTCCCGATGCTCGTCATCGCGGAAATACTCGGCCATCGTCAGCGCCACATCCCCCACACGAAACCGGCTGCCCGGCGGCTCATTCATCTGGCCGTAAACCATCACCATGTTCGGCAGCACGCCGGCTGCTTTCATGGCGCTGTAGAGCTCTTCCCCTTCGCGGCAGCGTTCCCCGATCCCGCAGAAAATGCTCATCCCTTTCTGATGCCGAATCATGTTGTGGATCATCTCCGTCAGCAGCACCGTCTTGCCGACACCCGCGCCACCGAATAAGCCCGCCTTGCCCCCGCGCTCCAACGGCACGAGCACATCGATGGCCTTGATGCCCGTCTCGAAAATCTCGGACTTGGTGGAACGTTCAGACAACGGCGGCGGCGCGCGATGGACGGTTCGCCACTTCACATCCGGCGGCGCCGGCTGGCGGTCGATGGCGCGACCGAACACGTCGAACATCCGCGAAATGATCTTCTTACCAACCGGTGCCTGCAGGGGGGCACCCGTGTCCTCGACCGGCATTCCTCGGGCCAAACCTTGCGTGGGCGTCAAGGCAATGCCCCGCACGCGAGACGCATCAAGCTGTGTCATTACTTCGACGACGACCTCTCCTTTCGCTCCCGCGCGCAGCACCGAAAAAATGGGTGGCAAGCGCCGGTCAAACCGCACATCGACGACGCTGCCGCGCACCGAAACGACCGCGCCGCGATTCGAAGAGGGTGAGTCATTTCTCATCTGCAATCCACACTGGCCTCGGTTCACACGCGAAAGTGTTCGACCGCTGATTTCTACTCACGCCGCGCCTCGCCGGGCCGCTCCTGGTTTGAGCATGCTAGGCGGAATTGGCATCGCGCCCGCCACTTCACGGCCGGTCTCGCAGTTAGTATCTGCCCGCAGCGATGCGGAATCTGTGCAGTCTTGATCAGGGAAGAGGAAACCCCATGGAATTAGCCAGGATTTCCATTTTGACTTCCCGGCCGACCGATAACATACACCCGACCGCCTCTAGATGGATGGCATCACTCGGAGCCGCGACCAAGACTTTTTCAGTTCCTGCTATGGTGCGATGGAGCCGTTCCGGTTGACCCGGCCGCCTCTAAAGAAGCGGTGATGCACCATGCTATGAACAAGGAGAAAAAAGATGACTGCCAGGACGATTACAAACAGGAACTTTCCAATCCCGAACGAGGGTGGCTTTTCTCCTTCATGGGCCGGCGTATTCGAATAGGTGGTCATCAGCTCTCCCGCTCCGCCAGGTCAGGCGCCTGTCACGGGACTCCCATTCATATGATCCGTCATTTTCCGTGTCGCCGTTCAATCTGTATCGCTCCTCCCACGCAGCGTTCACATGGCAGCTTTTATCCTCTATGATTCAAGCTGCAATTCGTTCTGAGCCCGATTTGGCACAGAGGCGGTAGGGGGAGTCATCGGCCCCGTCAATTAGAAATATCGATCAGCGGCTAAGAGGTTTCTGCATTTTCATTCTTTCAGCTCTTCAACTCTACCGAGAGAGAACCACAGCCTATTAGCCTCGAAACAATAGCTCTTCAAGAGCCATTCGTCGCACCTGCCACAAATCGTGCTCCTCCGCATTAACATTCAGCCTGCACTCGCCCTCGTCATTAAAGGTCAGGGTCACCTCAAACATCTGATTGCCTTTATCATCCCGGACTAAAATTGCGTGGTCGGCAAGGCTGAATAATACTGACCTGTGCACATCTTTGCTCTCTAGAAGAACCGTAAAGCCGCTGCCATTCCCTGCAACCGAAAACTCATAAGGGGAATTATCAGGGCGTAGGGCGTTGCGAGTCTTAACGTCCTCCTCAACTTGCAATCTGAGGTCCTTGAATACCTTCGGTAGGGAGCATAAGGAACGCTCAGTTACCCAGTCGAACTTTGACATATCCTTCCCCACTTTATCGTCCACGCTTTCACCTCCAAAATCTCGTCCACTCAAAAACCTGCACGGCTCCGCTTGCTATGGCAGGCCTACAAAGCAGCGTCCCGTGCCAAGCCAGGATATCCATCATCCACTCCGAATCAAAATTACCAGATCAGGATTGGGCCGTCTGTTCAAAAGCGCTCTATCTTGTGGGCAATATTAGACAAACCCATTCTTAGGACGCGGGAACTTCCTCTTGCGTATGTTTTTCTTTCGCTATCCGTAGCCGCCGGAATCAGTCGGCGGTCACGTGCGCTCGCCGAAGCGACCCTTGAGGTGGAAATGGGCTACTCGGAGAAGAGCCCTATAGCGCGAGGACGGCCATAGCAATGAACGCGTCCGCGGAGGGGGATTGGGAATGAAACGCCCTTCCCGGAAAATGGGATCACTGCACTTTGAAAGCAGCCCAGATTCCCATGCGCTCCTGGCATCACGAACAAGACTCGCCTTGTTTTAGGCAACGACTCCTTCCTCAACCATGACGCCTGCGGCCAGCCGCGACAGCTCGGCGGGTCTGTCCGAGTCCGGTTGGACACACAAAATCTTATTGGAAGCGACTGCCCTCACATGCGGTCACTGCTGCTAGGTTTCCCGCCAACGCCGGGCTGTCTTTGGCGAACGGCGAATCCGATGGCCGTCCCCCCGGCTGAAATCCTGCGGTTTTGGCCGTTATTTGGATTGAAGACCCACTTTGCCTCAGTAAGTCCATGTCTGGCATGTATTCTATAGGTGTGAGGTATTCCTCCCAATACCAAGCCCCGCATGTGCCGTGGAAGCTGCGACTATCAGCTCAAAATGGTTCGATTTTGGGCGGCAATTTCCAGGGAATTCGCCCCACGTGTAATCAAAGACTTGCAACAACTCGCGACGAGACGTTTTTGGGCGGCACCCACAAGGTTCTGGAACTGGCGTTGTCATACCCAGCAAAGCACACGGCGGCGGCAACGACCAAATGGAGGCCACAGCGATGAACACCCGCACTGCGATTTATGCCCGCGTCAGCACCCGCGAACGAGGCCAAGACACCCAAAACCAATTGCACCAGCTTCGCGGATTTGCAGCGAGGCAGGGTTGGCTCATCGTCAGTGAGTTTGTGGACTACGAGAGCGGGTCAACCGATGACCGGGACCAATTCCGGGCAATGTTTCAGGCCGCCAGCCGGCGGCAATTCGATGTCCTGCTTTTCTGGTCGCTGGACCGGTTTTCCCGCGAGGGAGTCTTTGAGACCCTCACCCACCTGAACCGGCTCACCGGCTATGGTGTCCACTACCGGAGTTTCACTGAGCAGTGGTTCGACTCCTGCGGCATTTTCCGGGATGCAGTGATTTCAATTATGGCGACGCTTGCCAAGCAGGAGCGAGTTCGGATTTCCGAGCGCACAAGGGCTGGCCTTGAACGCGCACGCCGGGAAGGCAAGACCCTCGGCAGGCCAAAGGTCAGGGTCAACGCCGAGGAGATTCGGGGACTCAGGGCAATAGGTCTCTCCTGGTCCGCCGTCTCGGCTCAAACGGGAGTCGCACGGGCTACGTGCCAGCGGGCAGTTGCTGCATAGGGTTTGCTGGTCCTCGGCAATTGGCTATTTTGAATCTCTTGAATCCCTACTAAGCAACCTCAACGATTGGCTCGACCTCAACAGGGATGTCGCATAGATGCCCGCGATAAACGAGCCGGTACTCGCGGACCCATAGCATCCGCCACGCCAGCGGCTTGCTTCTAACGGCTCTACCGAAAATGCCCCGAACCCACCTCTCCGCTGTGATCACAATTCATCTGTCGGGGCACTTCCCATTAGAGACCAAGCGTTTCCCGTCAAAGTGCCCGGCTTGCACAGCCACTCGCGATTAGCAAACAGTAATCGACAAGGACCTATTTCCTCGAACCCCGTTTCTCGGGCGTCAGGCTGGCACCTCCGAGCGGTTGGCCGACAAATCAGCGGGTGTATTACTTCCGAGTGGGCACCATCCACCCGGAATGGCACATCCAGGCGTCGGGCGTTTTACGTCAGCTTGACCTCGTCGAGCTTCCAAGTCATAAGCTGCTGCGGTGGCTACCGAAAGGAACGCGCGCCAACCGAACGCAAGGTGAAGCGGGGCGGTCCATTGCTCCTGAATCGCTGGCTAACTCCGAGTCTGTACGACTCGGTTGTGAGTTATGTTCCGATTCCATCAACGATCAGACGGCTGAACTGCGCGGCCAGATCGGCCGGCACTTGCGGAGGGTGCGGTGCGGCGGGTTTGGTCGACGATGGAGCGGATGGCGTCGATGACGGCTTCTGGGGCTTGATCGGGGATGCCGTGATCGCTGTTGGGGACCATGATTTGCCGGCCTTGCGAGGAAAGATGAGCGAGGGCGGGCTGAAGTTGGTGTACCCATGTTTCGTGGAACTGGTCGGTTTGTTGGGCAGTGACGGGATCATCGTCGGGCTTCCAGTATTGGAGTGCGGTGAGAACGATGATGGGGATGTTGCCTAGGTTGGTGACGCGACGAGCGGCGTCGTCGATTTCCGGATTGCCGCTGCCACCATGGGGCTTAATGGAGCCATTGTGGGTGGCGGCACATGCCTGAGCGTTTTCGGTTTCGGTAGATTTTACCAGTCGGTCACGGAGGGCCTGTGTAACAGCGGCGTCCGAGGCGAACTGAGGTGGCACGTCGACGTGCTCGTTGTGCGTGGAGAAGCGCAGAAGGCCGAACCGAGAGGCGATGGGGGAACCCCAGCAGAGAAGTTGGCGAACGAAGGTCGGCATGCGGTTGATCGGAGCGAGCATTATCGGGGGCTCATTCTGATCGGGATTGGCGGAATCGACGAGGACAAGACCGGCGACTTCGGCAGGGAATCGGCCGGCGTAAATGCGTGCGAAATCACCGCCGATGGAATGGCCGACGAGAATGTAGGGGCCGGGGACCGGAGCGCGCTGAAGGAGTTCGTGGAGGTCGTGTGTGATGGAGGCGCTGGTGGGCGGAGCGGGCGGAGGATCGCTCCAACCTTCGCCGGCGCGGTCGTACCAGCACAAGCGAGTGAGCTTGGCAATCTCGGGCTGGACTTTGCGCCAGTTGTAGCCGCCATAACCACCGAAACGACTACCAGCACCAGGTATGATGATAACGGCGGGAGAACCTTCCCCGGAGCAATCGATGTTGAGAGTACGGCCGCCAATATCGACGGCACGGCCGACGCGAAAGCGATGCTGAGCCTCACGGTTGCGGCCGAGTTGCTCGTAGGCGAAGCCAACGATGGCGAGGAGCGCTATGAAGGCTGCGACCGAGGTGAGTCCGAGTCGGATAGAGCGGCGGAGAGTTAGCGGCATGCGAAACTCCTATGGCGTCCGCTGTACGGATGCAGGGCGATGTACGCCTGAATCAGGGCGATGAAAAACGCGAGGGCGAAAATCCATAGGTTGGAACGAAAGAGCCATTGGAAAGCGAAGGAACGTGACGCGTCGTAAAGGGAGGAAGGCGCGTTCTCGGGTGGAGGGCACTTCGTCGAAAATGCAGAGCATCTCGTCGGAGAAGCGTTCGTGAAAAGCGCGCGGGTGGAACTGGAGGAGCGAGGGATAGAGGATGCGGATCATAAGGCCCCACGGGGTTTGGCGCCGCGAAGACTGAGTCTTGCGGCACGGACGATGGATTCGAGGCGCTCGATTTCCAGGGCGAAGACGCGGCGGCCATGAGCAGTGATGCGGTATTAGCGGCGGCGCGGATCTTCTTTGGAGGGGCGGCGAGGGGCTTCGGCGACGAGTCCCTGCTCCATGAGCTTTTCCAGATTGTCGTACAGGGTGCCGGGACCAAGTTTGTAGGAGCCCCCCGGATTGGCGCGTGACTTCCTGCATCATGCCGTAGCCGTGGCGGTCTTCGGCGGAGAGGGCGAGGACGATGTGTTGAGCAGCGGTGGAGAGCGTCATAGTCGGAATACGATATATCGGAATGCGACGGAGCTGTCAAGGGGTAGGGCAACACCTGTCACGGCAAAGTGATAATGTCCGGTTTCAGCAAAGTAGAAATGTCCTGTTGAACTCCGTCAAACTTGACGGATGGAAAAACAGGAGATGCTGATGTTGAGTGGGAAAGAGCGGGACCGG
>JBEKLY010000404.1:0-6440 GCA_050010015.1 Terriglobia bacterium | reverse complement strand
GGCAACTGGCCGAAATACTTCTCCATGACGGGCAAGGCCTCGCTGGCCTTTACGTCCCCTACTACGGTCACCACCATGTTCGCGGGGACGTAATATTTGCGGTAGTAGTTCTCGGCGTCCGTCTCGGAGAACGATTCCAGGTCCGAAGGCCAGCCCACCACCGGCCTGCCGTACGGATGCGCGATGAAGGCCGCCCCGAGAAACTGCTCGGACAGCCTGCCGAATGGCTGGCTTTCACTCAGGCGCCGTTCCTCGTGCACAACCTCGCGCTCCTTGTAGAACTCGCGAAAGACCGGATGCAGAAACCGATCCGATTCCAGATAAGCCCAGAGCTCAAAATCATTGGACGGAAACGAATAGTGGTAAGCCGTCTCCTCGTTGGTGGTGAAAGCATTCAGGCCTTCGCCACCTTTCTGCTCCACGATCTCTCCAAATTGGTTTTCCACTACGAACTTCTGCGCCGCGGCCATGGCGTCCTTCCAGGCCTTCTCGAGTTCCGCGACCTTCTTGTCGTCTCGCCCCACCTCTTTGCGCCGCTCACGGTCATAAGCCAGGTAGGCCTGCTCCACCTTCTCGAGCGCCACCTTCTCCGCGGGATAATTCGTGGTTCCGATCTTATCCGTACCCTTGAAGGCCATATGCTCGAACATGTGCGCCAAGCCTGTGATCCCGGGGTACTCCCGATCCGCGCCGACATCCACGTGCGTGAAGAAGGAAAAAACCGGAGCCTCCGGCCGCTCGACTACCAAAACGGTCAGGCCGTTAGGCAGAACCTTTACCGTCACCCGCTTCTCGAACGATGCCAGGTCCTGCCCCCGAGATGCGACCGCGAATGCCGAGAGCAACACGACACTCAAAAGCAACCTGGTCCTTAAAACCCTTTGCCTCATTTCGCCTCCAACTCGCCAGTGATTTCGAGCCCGCCGCTGTAGCGGGCGAGGTATCCATGCAGTTCTCGTTAGAAGGTGCTGAACCACCCATTATACACTCGTTCCGGCGGTGGGGGGGTGTAGCACGAGCTTACGGCCGGCTGCGGGTACCGACGGAGCATTGGCCCTCTCCCGTGGGGAGAGGGTGTCGCGCTGCCGGCGTCGTCATCAGCCGGAGCGCGACGGGTGAGGGGTCTCTTGACTCGTTCCGTGAATCACTCGGTTCTACAGGTTCTGTGGCAAGCATTGCTACGCGAACCCAATGGGACTCTGCGGACCCGGTCGTTCAGGGGAGCGTAGCAGCAGACCTTTGACTCTGGCCTTATAACACGAGAAAAGGACTCTGCGGGGCTTTGTGGTTCGCCGGGGGGAAGAGACCCCTCACACGCTCCCCCCAAGGGAGAGGGCTGGTCATTCCGTGAAACTTAGAGTTCGATAACTGTTTTATTTCAAGGGAATACCAGCCCGGCATTATTGACCATTTATCCAACCCGCCTTAGCCTAGATCAATCTCAGGGATTAGGGTGAATCTAAACTATGAAGAGAGTCGCTCGGTGGAGTTTCTATGCGTCGCCGGTTCTGGCGCTGGCAGGCGCGCCGGTTCGGCGAGATTCAGCAGGCCCTCTCGCCGCGGCTGATTCAGTTCGTAGTGAAGTTTCTGTTTTGATGTTGTAGAGGCGGCACGGGCAGGAGGCTGCAAAACGCTTCACGGTGTCATCCTGAGGACTCCCGCCCTGCGTGACGAGGAAGGATCGCTGTAGCTGGTTGAGACTGCAACTACTGGGATTCTTCGCTTCGCTCAGAATGACAGTGACTTTCGTCTCAGAGGGTGAGCCGAAGGCCGATGAACACTCAGAATGACAGACTTTCGACGGGCAGGGGGACCAAACCATGAGAAAGCTCCAAGTCGGTATGCTCGTTTGCATGTCGATGATGCTGGCGATCAAAAGCAGTCGAGCGGAAGGACCGGCCACGAAAGTGAAAGGCTACGTCATCGACTCGTCGTGTGCATTTGTTAAGAATCTCAAAAAGCCCATCAGTCCCGAATGCGCTGTGAACTGCGCCAAAGCCGGCTCGCCGCTGGTAATCCTCAGCGACAGCGGCATTATCTATTGGCCGATCTCCGCTGCGATGCCTGCCACGGGTCAGAACGATCGGCTCATGGAATTCGCCGGCAAGAGGGTAATTGCCACGGGGCAGGTGTACTCCAAGGGCGGATCGCGCGCCATCGTGATTGCGAACATAGAAAAGGCGCCGGACGGCAAGTGAACAACGCGCTGTCCCGCTGACAGCCGACGGGCCTGACGATTGGAATGGGACCGGCCACACTGTTATTTGTAATATCGACAATACCAAGTGGAGATATACTAATTATGGCATGGATCAAAACCATTCCCATGGCCGAAGCTGACGAGGCTTTGCGCCGCGCGGCGGAGGGCCAGAGGTCGCTCTATCCGATCGAGTACGCGACGCCTGTCCATGCGTCCGACGGAGGCGGCGCACAGATCGTCGAGTCACACAGCCTGATCCCGGATGCGCTCTACCACGCCTTCGCGACCTTTGGCGCGCTCATGTCGCCCGAGCTTCCGCTCAGCCGCCGCCAGCATGAGATCATCACCACCATGGTCTCGGTGACCAATCGGTGTGTTTATTGAATCGAGTCTCACGCAGAGTTTCTGCGTCGCGTCACACTGGATGAAACATTGGTTAAAGCGCTCGAGTTGGATTACACGACGGCGCCGCTCACGCCGGCGGAGCGCGTGATGGTGGACTACGTGGTCCAGCTTACCGAGGATGCTACAAAAATCAGCCGCGCCCACCACGAGCAGCTGCGCCAGGCCGGATTCGATGACAAGGCCATTCTCCAGATTACCCTCATCGCATCCTGGTTCAATTACATCAACCGCGTTGCAGACTCGCTCGGCGTGGGCCGGGAAGGGTAAGTGCCGCCGGGGAAACCACGAAGCATGGTCACAACCCAGAGTGCGACCGCGGCCCCCGGTCTCGGCGAAACCGATTCCCGCTACTACGGCTGGCGTGTGGCGTTCGCGGCATGCCTGGGCGTCATGGTGGGCTTCGGCTCGCTTTTCGTATACACGTTTGGCGTGTTCGTCAGGCCCCTCAGCGCTCAATTTGGCTGGAGTCGCGAGGGGATCTCGCGCGGCTTCGGTCTCGCGGCCCTGAGTGTGGCCTTCTGCTCCCCTGCGCTCGGCCATTGGCTTGACCGTTACGGCCCACGGCGAGTCATACTTCCTTGCGTCGCCGTATTTGGCTGCGGCATTGCATCCCTCGCGTTGCTGCGATCGCACTTGTGGCAGTTCTACGCCACGTGCATTCTGCTGGGAACGGTGGGAAACGGCGCCGCTCACCTCTCCTACGCGCGTGCCATTTCCACATGGTTTCGACGGCGGCTCGGAATGGCGCTGGCATTCGTCATGCTCGGCGCCGGCATGGGCGCCATGATCCTGCCGCTTGTGGCCCAAACCGTCATTAGCCGGTCCGGATGGCGTGCCGCCTACTTGCTACTCGGGGGGATTGCATTGGTGCTCGGCCTCGTGCCCACCTGGGCATTCGTTCGCGAACGTCCGCAAAAAGAGGATGATCCCGCTCCTGTCGCACTCACCGGTATGACATGGCAGCAAGGTGTGCGGACTTACCCTTTCTGGATCATCGTCGTCGCACTTTTTGTGGGCTCGATCACCATGAACGGGGCGATCACTCACATGGCGGCCTTGCTGACGGATCGAGGCGTCACGCCCGGCACTGCGGCGCTGTGCGCGTCCATGCTGGGCGGCGTGAGTGTGCTGGCCAGGCTGGGGGTGGGCTCGCTGCTGGACCGCTATTTCGGCGGCCGTGTTGCCATGTTGGTTTACCTGTTCAATGCGGCCGGGATTTTTCTGCTCGCCCGGGCGAACAGCTTTGTAGCGGGCTGCCTGGCCGCAGCACTCATCGGCTTTGGAGCGGGCGGCGAAGCGGATATCACACCTTACTTGTTAACTCGTTATTTTGGGCTGCGCGCCTTTTCCACCCTTTACGGTCTCACCTGGACGTTCTACGCCGTCGCGGGAGCCATCGGCCCGATACTCCTGGGCCGTGCATTTGATCTGACTGGCTCTTACGCCCCGGTCCTCGGGGCCCTCGCAGTGGCGACAGCACTGGCGGCTGTGTTGCTTATCCTGCTACCGCAATATTCAAACTCACCTGTAATTGATCAGGGCTGAGCAGAACTCCTCCCGGTCCCGCGGCAGGGGCCGACCGACGCTCTGCGGCCGGGAGTATCACAATGGGCCGAGACCGCTGAGCTTCGCTCTGCGCCAGCCGCGTCTCAGGTACCCATGCGACGCTCACCAGGTCCACGGTTACTCAGTGAATGAGCGCGGCTGCGAGAATGAAACGCTGCCCGATTCCGAGACCGACCAAACCCGCCACCTCCACGTGCCTGGGACGGTCCACAGTATGCCGGCCGAGCAGTGCTCCGTGGACGGAGCAGGCCCGGAAAAGAAAACTGTGATCAGTCGTGCATCGTCGTTGTAAGCGAACTCGATAACTTCCGCCACCTCGCCGCCTGATGGGCTGGGGTGCCAACTGAAATCGCCGAATCGATTCCCCGGAGCGGCAGCGGGGTATTGTCCGTCCGGAGGAGAGAGGAGGTTGGGAGGTTCGGGGGCGTTGCCGGGAGTCCAGGGTCTCGTGATCAGACTAACAATAGCTGGTATTTCGCTCACGAATGCCTTATTGGACACCGGGTCGGTGCTGGCGGCCAGGAGGCGCCACTGGTCGCTGAGTTTTCTGAACACCATCAGGGTGCTAACCCAACCCATGGTTCCAGGAGAAGTGTAGCTCGCTATGGCTGGCACGAAGGCTAGATGGTCGGTTCCCCAGTAGCTGCAAGCTTTGACCGTCTCCACACGGCGTTCCTTTGGCTCTCTCACGCTAGTGTGCAAACGATCGGAATCTTCGAGGTTCTTGAGGGAAGGGCTGTTCTCAAGATAGGCGCGGGCGGACTGCATGGCGATATCACTAAGCTCCGGGGGCAACGCCGCGTCGGGAGTGGCCGTGCATTCCGGCGACCTTAACGCCAAGGTTCGCGCGGCCTCGAAGTTTGGCGAGGTGCGGATCAGGTATTGCCAGCTTCGCGCTTCGAGAGCCCCCAGTGACTCCGTCACCCGCAGCAATGCCGCGTGGATCTCCGGGTCGGATCCTATCCCTGTGACGCTCCCGATCGGCGTCGAAATGCCCTCGAGAACTCCGACATTGTTGAAAACCAGGATGTCCGGTGGTTGATGATTCTCGAACGCGCGGAAAAACAGGCTGGCGAATCCTCGGATGGGGAAGGCTTCGACTTTCAAATCGTACCCCAGTTTTTCTGACGCGAGTTCGAGGCTCGGAGGGACGGCCGTGTCAGGAGTGCCGCCCGTATGAGGGTCTCCGACTTTCCACACTGTAATTGCTTTTGCTCCAACCTGCGGTCCCTGCGCGTTTGCGGTCGTAGCTGAGTTTTGTGAGAAGATGCCAGGAGTGACGAGGAACAGCACCACCAGGGTGGCGGCACGCGGTGGGGCCGGTGTGTGCGTGGTCATACACGACCTCCGTGTCGGGGTTTCTAGCTGCTATGATACTCCCGAGCCCGCTGGTGTTGCCTGCTTTTTAGGCGCTGATGACCGTAATTGAAACAACGGATTTTGCACGCTGAGGCAGCGTAGGGGTGGCCCTTGTGGCCGCCCGGGGGCAATTACAAGGGTTGCCCCGCGATACACAGCAGAGAAGCGCGCGAAAGTGGTTGACCGGCTGAGGACCGTGGTGTACGCTCCCGGCTGAACGAGGAGATCGTGGTGCTGTCCTTTGTTAGGGTGAGAACAAGCCCACCCGTTTAGGCAGGTTAACTCCGAAGGAGGATACTGAAATGTTTCAGCGCTTCATGATGGCTACAATTCTCTTATTGTCGGCGGCGGCGTTTGCGATCGCCGCTCCACCCAATCCGGTGGACGGCAAGTGGCAGGGAACCATCAGCGGGCCGAACGGCGACATCACGATTAGTTTCACATTCAAAGCGGACGGCGCCAAGCTGACGGGAACCGTCGAAACGCCAAACGGCGACCAACAATCCATCACCGATGGAAAGATCGAGGGCGACAAGCTCTCGTTCAAGACGCAGTTTCAGGACAACACGATCGAACACGAGGGTGCGGTTTCCGGCGACACGATTCAGTTGAAAGTCAAAGGGCCGTGGGGCGAAATGGACATGAGCCTCAAGCGCGTAGAAGAGAAGAAGAGCTAAAGGGTCTGACGCAGAAGTTCGCTAAGAAATTGTAGTCCGTGCCAGCGATATCGCCGGAGCCCCGTCAGGGGCGAAAGAGAGTAGCCCAGGGCGTGAGCCCTGGGAGGGTCGGCCCCCATAAGCGTTTACTTAAGGCGCCGGGACTTCGAAAGCCGCGGAGCGGCGCCAGAAAGTAGCCCACGGCGTGAGCCGTGGGACGGAACGTGGCGTTAATATTCACAGCCCCGGAAGGG
>JBEKLY010000403.1:0-6478 GCA_050010015.1 Terriglobia bacterium | reverse complement strand
TCGCCCCTTCCGGGGCTGTGAATATTAACGCCACGTTCCGTCCCACGGCTCACGCCGTGGGCTACTTTCTGGCGCCGCTCCGCGGCTTTCGAAGTCCCGGCGCCTTAAGTAAACGCTTATGCCGGCTTGCCCTACCCTACACCGCTGAGGACACGCGTTTTTGCTCTGTTGAAAGACCAAGTCGCCCGTGGATTCTACACCTCGCAGCGCGGGCTTAAATAACTCGATTACAAAGGGAATGCATTTTACGCCGAGTGTCCGGGCTGCACCAGGAAGGGATCAGAACCACCGGGGTAGCGCGGGTGGCACATACATTCCCCTTAATGCATGCGCCTTTCCCCTAAGCTCCCCAACCATGGTGCATACATAGAAACCAACCTATGCGCCCGCGTCAATCGGGAACGACAAGCTGCAGACCTTTAGGCACGGGTCGGCGCAACCTTTGCTGATACTCTCCCTTGACGCCCTCCCCGAATTCGTATATATACCACATATACATGGAAACCTGGACTGATTGCGTCGGGTTCGAATGGGATGAAGGCAATACGGAAAAAAACTGGGAGAAGCACGCGGTCGCCGACTTCGAATGCGAAGAGGTATTCTTCAACCAGCCCATTGTAGTCCGGCACGACCCGAAACATTCGCGGCGCGAGGCGCGAAATTACGCCCTCGGGCGCACTGACCAGGATCGCCTTTTGTTTGTGGCCTTCACCGTGCGGCGGAGCCTGATCCGGGTCATTTCGGCCCGGGGAGTGACCCGGAAGGAACGGAGAATCTATGAAGCCGAAAAGGCATAAGCCAGTTCTGAAGCCTCTACCGGTATTTCGTTCGGAGAGCGAGGAAAGGGATTTCTGGGGGCGTGAGGACTCGACGGAATATCTGGATTGGCCGAATGCCCGGCGTGTCGCGTTTCCCAACCTTAAGCCCTCGATGCGGACTATCTCGGTGCGCCTGCCGGTTCCGATGATCAACCGCCTGAAACTGCTTGCCAACCAGCGCGATGTCCCGTATCAGTCCTTGCTCAAGATATTTCTCGCCGAACGACTTGAACGCGAAAACCGCAGAGCGTCGTAGCGCGACGTTCCCGGCCATGCCTGCGGCTTTTGGGTTTAGCACCGCGACACGGGTGCGCACCGAATCCCGCCAAATGATGCCCGCGGACGCGTCAAGAAACGGGAAGAAAAAACCGCGCACCTTGAGAAGCAGGACCGCCTACTCTGCTCCCCTAGTGGTCTCTCCGCGGCGTGATATAACCCGCACCGACGAGGTCTGCGCTACCAGGCTTCAGAAAAGTAGCTTTACGCCAAGCTGGATGATCCGGGGCGGGTTGGCGCTGCGGACATATCCGAAGTTCGTCGGGCCGGCGGCATAGTCGGCGTAGTTCAGGATAAACTGCGCATGGTTGAAGGCGTTGAAGAACTCCCCCCGGAATTCCAGGCTGGTGCCTTCCGTCAGACGCGTGTCCTTCTCGACGGCCATGTCCCAGTTATTGATGCCGGGGCCGTGGAAGAATCGCCTGCTGGCGGTCCCGAGCACGCCCAGAGTTTCCGCGCTGAACATGCTGGTGTCGAAATACGGCTGCCCCGTGCGAGGATCGTGGAAAGTCAGTTTCCCGCCGGAGAAGTTCGGCGTGTCGATCGGTAACTCACTGGGTCCTGAGCCGTTCGTCCCCAACAGAGAGCGGTCGTCGCTGGCGAGGAGGGTGACCGGAATGCCCGTGGAAAATCGCGTGATGCCGCTGAGGCGCCAGCCCTGCGTCAGCCGGCGTGGGCCACCGAGCTTGTCAAACGGGAGTTCGTAGTTATAGCTGACGACGAAGTTGTTCGGCACGTCGAAGGCCGAGAGCGACCGTTCATTGTGGTCCAGGGGATTGACCGCCTCCCCATAACCCGAGGCGTTCGACAAGGACTTGCTGAAGGTGTAGCCCGCCAGAAATTCCAACCGCCCGGCGACATGTCGCACGTTGGCCTGAAAAGAGTTGTAGCCGGAATTCCCCAGCGTCGCGAACCAGGAATTGCTCTGAATCAGCGGCCCGAAGGTCTGGCGTGTGCCCTGGATGACCGTCCCGTCCGGTGTCGTGTAGGTCCCGTTTTCGCCATTGGCGCCGCAGGTCGATGTTCCCGGCGCTACCCCGCTCGGCTGGCTCAAGCTGAGGCACAGGGCCTGATTTCCGGGGTTGGCCTCGAGTGTAGTGAGCAATTTGTGACCCTGAGTGCCTACGTACGCCAAGGAAAGGAGGGTGGTGGAGTTCAATTGCCGCTCGACGGAAAGCTCATAGTCCTCGGCATACGGCACATCGTTCTTATAGAAGAACCCCGGTGAACTGCTGATGGGCGTGTACTGCGACCAATTGATGCTGTTGTCCGGATGTTGAGGAGAGGCATTGAAAGGCGGGGGCGAACTGGGAAACTTCTGGCCCTCGACATGCCCTGTGCCCCGATCGACGTAAGGCGTGGCAAACTCCGGCGGCAAGGGGCTCCCATAGTAGTATCCGAAGGGAGCATCGCCGATGGCGTTGAAGTTGGTGGCGCCTTCAAACGTGGTGAAAAACCGCCCGAACCCGGCGCGGATGCTGGTCTTTCCGGGGCCGCCGGTCAGTTTCCCCAGGAACCCGCTATCGAAGGTCGGCGAGTAGGCAAGACCCAGCCGGGGCGAAAAGTCGTTGTAGCGCACCGGGCCCAAGCCGTGTGGAATCCCGGGATCGCCCGGAAAGACCCAGCCGGTGGGGGAACCCGGGTAGATCTGGGATTGCAAACCGGGCACGAGGGTTTGAATCTCGTTGTGCAGTTCAGACCAGGGCGTATCGACTTCCCACCGCAGGCCGTAATTGAGGGTAAGGTTAGGGCGCGCCCGCCAACTGTCCTGGACATAAAGGCCCGCGTAGTGGTTGCGTCCGTAGTCAGGAAAGCCCTGTCCTTGCTGGAAACCGACAGGAGCGCCAATCAGGTAGTCGGCGAAATCGATCCCAGTTTCCGCCCCGTTGAAAGTGTAGGCGCCATTGGATCCCCAGTTGTACTGGGCTTGTTGGTTGAAACGGAGCATCCCGCCGAATTTGATGGTGTGCGTGCCGACCACTTTGCTGAAGTTGTCGAGGCCCTGGTAGGTGCCCTCGACGATCCCGCCCACGCCGCCCCCGCTACCCACGCTGAAGGTGTTAAATCCCAGTGAAGGCACGGTGGCCCAAGCCGATTGCACTGGATAAGGACCGAGGGCGCCGGGACCCACTGGGAAGCCCAGCGAAGCCAGAAAATTCAAGCCATGAGGTTCTCCGCCGGTCGGGTGGTTGAAGATGTTGAGTCGCGTGTAGGCAATGCGCGCTTCGTTCACCGCGGTCGAGCCGAACGACTTCGTCAGGCCGAGATTGACCACATCGGACCCCACCGTGCTCCCGCCACCAAAGAGAGGCGCCGTCGGGTTTAGATTGCTCGAATAATATTTGTCATAGTAGTAGTAACCCGACACCATGCCGACGCCCGTCGAGGCGTCCAGCCGCCCGCTGCCCTTGTCGTCCCGAAGCCTGCTGGCTGCGCCCGAACTGACAAAGAACTGGCCGCTGTTGGCTTGAGGAATGTACTGAAGAATGTTCTTGGACACGGTGGTGACAGCCGCGGCGGGTATTTGCGCGTTGGGAAAGACGCACGCCGCCGGGGAGGTGCATCCGGGAGTGTAGTAGGGCTCTTTTTGAGTGACGGGGTAACCCAACAGGCTCGAGAGGTTCGCCGCCCAGGCAGGACCTTCCACCTGTCCGGTCATTTGACTGGCGAGATCTGGAGCCGAGAAGTCGCCCTGACGCTCCGCGGCCGAAGGAACCAGCACCTGACCGGTGCTCTGTCCCTCGACCACGCGGTTTCCCTGATAATCGGCGAAGAAGAAGAGGCGGTTGCGCTTGATGGGGCCGCCCAGCGTGCCGCCAAACTGGTTCTGCTGGTAGGCGCCTCGATTCACGTCGTAGAAGTTGCGCGCTTCCAGGTCCGTGTTGCGCGCAAACTCAAACAGGTCTCCGTGGAAGCGATCGGTCCCCGACTTGGTGATCACGTTGATCTGCCCGCCGGCATAGGCGCCGTACTCGGCGTCAAAGTTGTTGGTGAGAATGCGGAACTCCGCGATCGAATCGAGGTTGGGAATGATGGCCGTACCGGAGAATCCCGATTCCTGCACCGTCGCGCCGTCCAGCAGGAAGCCGTTCGCAGCTTCACGCATTCCGTTGACGGAGAGGTTGCCGGCATTGAGGTCGCCCGAGACGGGAGCAATACCAAATCCCGTGGCGGTGAACTCTCCGCCCTGGCCCCCGGCCATGGTGGAGCTTACCGGCACGACCCCGGGTTGCAGGGCGAGCAGATCCGTATAGCCGCGCGTCACCAGCGGTACTGAGGTGATTTTGTTGCTGCCAATCACTTCTCCCATCTGCGTGCTCGTCGTGTCTACGTGTACCGCAGTGCTGCCGACGGTAATGCTCTGCGCGACTGCACCCACCTCGACCGTGACATCGACAGCCAACTCCGCGTTGACCGTCAGCACCAACCCGGTCTGCCGATACCCTTGGAAACCCTCCTTGCTGACAGCCACATCGTAGGTTCCGATCGGCAAGGCCTGGAACGAGTAGAATCCATGCGTGTCGGTCGAGAGCTTCCACTGGACTCCCGTTTCTACGTTGATAGCCACGACCTCAGCGCTCGGGATGACGGCGCCACTCGTATCGCGCACCACGCCGGAAATGCTCCCTGTGACGCTGCCCCACAACAATTGATGGCCCAGGAGGAACGCTGCGGCCATCACGAGAAGGGTTCGATTCCCCAAAACCGAATAGCCAGTAAAGAACGATTTAGCTGTCTTTCTGACGCCCATGGTGTGCGGAACCATCTGGCCCTCCTTGGAATTGCGCTCATTGAATGGAAGCGTCTCACCCATTCGTTGCTTCGAGATTACCGGCCCGTTACAATTTAGCGAAACGTTTCGCTATTCTTGCTGCCGCATCGCTTGATTGTCAAGCACTTTTTGGACAATATGTCCCTGGCTTCGGCCCCCAGGCGTTGAGGCTCAGAAGGGGCTTTGGCCGTCGTCACACTTGTCATCGTTCGCGGGTATTTCGCTTCGTTCCGAAAACTTGTAGGGGTAGGGCTTGCCCTACCGTCGTCGCGGCCAGCGAAAATGCGGGGACGGCAAGCCGTCCCCCTACGAACAGGCGAGGAGCCGAACCGTTTGCGTGATTCTGGGTACCTTCAGCCGGCGGGCAGGGGGCGAATGGCAAGAAAACAGTTGACAGAATGGCCTGTGAACTATAAAACGGTATGTCGAAACGTTTCTTGAATTTTCTGCTGCCTGATGCCGACTATTCGACAAATTGCCCGTGATCTCAATGTCAGCGTCTCCACCGTCTCGGCGGTGATCAACAACTGCGGGTATGTGAGCGCGCCGCTGCGGGCCCGCATCGAGAAGGCGCTCCAGGAGGCTGAGTATCGTCCCAACCAAATCGCGCGCAGTCTGCGTCTGAAGAAGACGCGGACGATCGGCGTAATTGTCCCGGACCTGGCCAATTCGTTCTATTCTCAGTTGATGCGCGGCGCCGAGGACTACCTGGCGGGGGCGGCGTACCGGCTCCTGGTCGCGGATTCGCGCGAGGACTGGAAGCGCCAGCAAGACTACCTGGTGTCATTTTCAGGCGGGGCCACGGAGGGGATCATTCTGGTACCTTCGATGGCCACGAGCGATCAAATCGCTTCGATCCCGGGCATCGTGCGCGGAACGCCGCTGGTTTACGTGGACCGCAGCCCCGCGGAGTGCGTTGTGGATTCTGTGCTCGCGGACAACGTGCGCGCCTCCCAGGAGGCGACGCGTCATCTGCTCGAGCTGGGGCATCGCCGCATCGGCATCATCACCGAGCCCCTGAACCTGCTCAATGCTGCGGAGCGATTAACGGGCTACAAGCAGGCCTTGGAGTCTTTCCATGTGCCGGTCGACGCCGGCTTGATCCGTGCGGGCGACAACACGGAAGATTCCGGCTATTGGTGCGGCCTCGACCTCCTCGAGATGGCGAAACGGCCGACCGCAATCTTCGTGTGCAACAACCTGATGACGCTGGGAGTCCTGACCGCACTGCGGGAGCTCGAAGTCACCTGCCCGGGCGAGCTCTCCCTGGTAGGCTTCGACGACTTCGAGTGGTGCCCATATCTCGCGCCCCCACTGACCATGGTCCGCCAGGCTGCCTCAGGGTTAGGGGCCGCAGCCGCCAAAATCATTCTCAAACGAGTGCGATATCCGGAGCAGAATCGCACGGAAAGAGTTTTGGTTCCGACTGAGTTAATCGTGCGGAAATCCACCGCCGCCCCGACCAGTGCCCCTCGGGACCGCAAAATGGGGTCCCAGCGTGTAGCTGATTCAGGCTCGCCGGCGTCGGCTCAGAGGGGCTTATGACTGCCCTGAAGATATCCGGGAGCGCGGGCATCCTGCCCGCCTTTCGTACCGCAATCGCACGCACGTT
>JBEKLY010000402.1:0-12173 GCA_050010015.1 Terriglobia bacterium | reverse complement strand
ACGGCGAAGTTTCCGAACTCCTACCGCGCCCAGATGCTGCGGGGAACAGCGGAATCCAACTTCGGCTATCTGACTGACGCCCTCAAATCCTTCGGGCGGGCAGTGGAATTAAACCCCGATTCGCCCGAAGCGAATTTCAATCTGGCCATGATTCAGTTCGCGGCCGGCATGCCCGATGCCGCACGGGCAACCCTCGAGCGTGGGATCAAGAAGTTTCCAGGGGACGCTCAACACTACCAGGAATATGCTTCTTTCGAGGTCCAGCTTGCCGAAGCAGGCGACGCCGGAGCGGAAGCACGCGCCTACGAGGCCTTGCACAGAGCCGTCTCCCTGGACAAAAGCCTTGCCAAGCCGCACCTGCTTTTGGGCAGGCTCGAGTTAAAGAACAATCGCCTTGAGCAGGCCGTGAGTGAGCTCGAAACGGCAGCCACTCTTGATCCCCACGATGCGACGGTTCATCTGGTCCTGTCGCGGGCCTACGCCCGCTTAGGTGAGGCAGATAAGGCCGCGAAAGAAGCGGCGGCTTTCAAGAACACCACCCAACCTGAACTTCGCAGCGGCCGCCCGCGAACCCGGGCCACGTTGAGGCGCTGGTAATAGCAGGGAAGGGCGGGGCTTCACGGGCCGCGAGGCTCTCACGGAGTCCGCCGTGTTTTTACAACAAAGAATGTCAAAGAATGATAGACATTATACCGGCTGGGTTGTACAATCGGTTCATCATCTGATTAATTTGGATCGGTCTTTGCCGGGCATGGCGTTCGGATTTCGAGAATTCAGTGTTGGGCAGGTATCGTGATCGGCGCGCTGGTGTGCGCTCGTTCCAGCCCCGGTATCACGGTTGCAGGCAGCCGACACTGCGGTGCCGGCTGCGTGATTCATGAGGCGTCTCGGTCTGGGTGTAAACACATCACATCTTCGCGTTGAGGTTCGCACAACATAGCGCAGATCGCCTCCATGCTGTCGTTTCGGCGCTCACGGAGCGTTGCGAAACCACGGCAAAGGATCTTCGGTTTATTCTGCGAACCTCCATCAGGAGGAATGGCATGAGAGGATTGAAGGTTTCGTGGGGAACGCTTCTTGTAGCCGTCCCCTGTCTCACGATGCTCGTCACTTCCTTGCTGCGCGCTCAACTTTATAGCGGCAGCGTCACTGGGGTGGTTACGGACCAATCCGGCGCAGTCGTTCCGGGTGCTGCCTGCTCATTGGTGGATGAGGGGAAGGGCTATACCTTTAACGGTGTCACCAACACCGACGGGACTTATTTGTTCAACAGCATCCCTCCGGGAACCTACCGGCTTACCATCGAAGCCAAAGGTTTCCGCAGCCAAAACCAGGGCAACATCGTCCTCGATGTGAATCAGCATGTGACGGTGAACGTTTCGATCCAAGTCGGGGCGACTAATCAGTCTATCGAAGTCACGGGCCATGCTCCGCTGCTTCAGGCTCAGGATGCCGCTACCGGCCAGGTGATCAACCGGCAATTTCTCAATGACATTCCCTTGGTCACCCGCTCGATTACGGATCTGGCATTCCTCACGCCGGGCATTACGGAAGTGGATCCTTCCTGTTCCCCGGACTATGTTCCGCAAGGTAACAGCGGTGGAGAGTGTCCGATTAACAACTTCGTTTCCAGCGGCAGCCGTGGCGCTTCGGCAGATTTCCTGCTTGATGGCGTAACGTCGTCTACGTTTGAGCCGCACGGCAACATTGTCATGCCGATGTACAATCCCTCCCTCAATGCGGTGGAAGAGTTCAACGTGCAGTCGTCGAACTTCAGCGCCGAATATGGCTTTTCAGGTTCCACGATCGTGAATCTGGTGATCCGCTCGGGGAGCAACAAGTTTCACGGCAGCGGCTACGAGTTTTTGCGCAACAAGGTTTTGGATGCCAACAATTTCTTCGCGAACGAGGCTGGCATTCCCGTGGCTCCGCTGCAGCAGAATAACTTCGGCGGGACGGTGGGGGGGCCAATTCGGAAAGATAAGACATTCTTCTTCTTCGATTACGATGGCCTGCGCGAATCGATTCTGGATAGCTTCAGTGCCGGCGTAGCTAGCGCGGCGGAAAAAACGGCGGATTTCGGTGAGCTGTGCGGTTACGCGGGCGGCACGTTCAACTCCGCCGGCATGTGCTCTGCTCCTGCCGGACAACTGTGGGATCCCTACACCAGCACTTACAACTCCACTTTAGGGGCTCCGATCCGCTCAGGGTTCATCCCGTTTAACAACATGATGACCTACACGAGCCCGGGGAACCCGAATTTGAGTGGCACGGGTTATCAACTTGCAAATCAACCAGGCAATCTGATCGACCCGATTGCCATAAAGTTCATGCAGTATTTCCCCGCTGCCAATTTCAATGTGGGGTCGCCCGCGTATAGCCCTTACCTCAATTGGAGAAGAACGGAGGCCGCCGGGGATCATAACAACCAGTTTGACGTCAAGGTTGACCAACGTTGGGGCGACAAGGACTTAACGAGTATCAAGTATTCTCAAGGCAAGAACGGCACTCCGCCAGTGAACTGCTACGGCAACGTTGCGGATAATTGTGATTTCGGAGCTTACAGTGCCGGGGCGTACTTGTTCGCCCTCAACCACACGCACACCTTCAGCCCTTCGCTTCTGTTGACCCTTACCTATGGGTTTTCGCGCGGAACGATCCGATACACGGGCATTGGCGGGCATCCACCGTACGATAAGGAGGATGTGTCCCCGTCGAACACGCTGGGGCTGCCCACTTACATGGATATCTCGGGGTTCCATGGACTTCCGGATGTCGGCATGAGCGGGTACTATGGGGCGGCCAGTGGAATCCCTACGCTTGGGCCAAACGCCCTGGGAACCCAACCCTATTGCTGTGCGATCGGGGGACAGGACTCACATGATTTGGTAGGAACCCTCACCTGGGTCAAAGGCAAGCACAACTTTAAATTCGGGGGCGAGGGACGAATGCACCGCACGAACTATACCCTTGTAGGCGACCCCGTCGGCGCGTTCTACTACGATTTCAGCGCCACTTCCCAAAACGGAGGTGATTCGCTCACTGGCGGAGATGCCATGGCGAGTTTCGTCACCGGCATAGGCGGCCCTTCCGCATCGGGTGAGTTTGAGGTCCCGCTGGCAGTCTCCACGCAAATGTTTCAATACGCCGCGTTCGTTCAGGACAACTTCAAGGCCAGCCACAAACTGACTTTGAACCTGGGCTTTCGTTGGGAGATGCTCACCCCCCAGAGCGAGCGCTACAACCGAATGAACTATTTCGATCCGAACGTTGTTTCTCCCCTCCAGACCAGCTTGGGAACTATTCACGGCGGGGAGGAATTCGTCTCGCCTTCCCATCGCAACCAGTATAATCCTGCTTGGAAAAATCCCGGACCGCGGATCGGGTTCGCCTATGCGATGAATGACAAAACCGTTGTCCGGGGCGGTTATGGCGTCTATTTCACGAACGGCAACTTGGGCGCGTCCGGAAATGACGGGATCGGATTCCAGGGGTTTGATGAGTTCACTCCTTGGCTCACCAGCAAGAGCCACGATGACGCCACGCCCTGGGGAAGGTTCGATAATCCTTATCCTCCCAACGGACCGCACCATCCGCCGGGCAGCAGCCTGGGCTTGTTGAACGACGTGGGCTTTAATGCGGCTGGACCCTTCTCATCGCTCGATAACAAAACCCCTTATGAGCAAACCTGGACCTTCGGTGTGCAGCGGCAATTGAAGGGCAACGCGCTGCTGGACGTGAGCTACGTGGGTAAGAAGGGTACCAAGTTGTTGTTCCCGGCTTTCCAAAATCAAGACTTTCTCGGACCACAGGTCGAAGGCTACAACTCGACCCAACTCGCCAATCTGCTGAGCTATGTCCCCAACCCGTTTTACGGGGTTATTACCGACCCCAGCAGCCCTCTAGCGGGTGCTACCGCTCCCGCCTGGCAGCTCCAACTCCCCTATCCGCAGTTCGAGTCAGTCAATCGCGCCTTCCCTCCCGTAGCGAACTCGATATACAACGGACTGCAAACGAAGTTTGAGAAGCGCCTCTCCCACGGCCTCCAGTTCTTGGTCACCTATACCTGGTCTAAGTCGATTGACGACGCTTCCGGCACCCAAACCTGGATGGGAGGTTTAAGTACGCTGCAGGACCCCAACAACTTAAAGCTCGAACGGAGCCTTTCCAGCTTCGACCTCCCCAATGTGTTCCAGTTCAGCTACACTTACGAACTGCCCGTCGGGCGGGGTAAGGCCTTTGGTAGCAAGATGAATGCTGTCGCTAACGCCATCATCGGTGGGTGGCAGACGAACGGAACCTGGCGCTTTAACTCCGGCCGACCCGAGGCCTTAATGCTTCAATCAGGTGGACTGAACTTTCCTACCTACGGAGGGCAGCGCCCTGACTTGATCGGCACCCTGAATTGCGCCTCCGGTTCTTGGGCCAGCAAATTGAACCAATACTTTGCCAACCCCCAAGTGCTCACCACCCCGGCTCCTTTCACCGAGGGCACCGCGTCCAGGACCGACGGAAGTTGTCGGCAACCGGGGGCGAAAAATGCCAACTTGTCCATATTTAAGGAATTTCCCCTACCTAGGTTGAGGGAAGGGGCGAGAATCGAGGTTCGCTTCGAAACCTATAACGCTTTGAATCATCCCCAATTTGGGGGTCCGAACACCACGCTCAATTCGGGGAGTTTCGGGGTGATCACGAATCAGGTGAACTTCGCACGCGAAGCACAGGGAGCGTTAAAGCTGTATTGGTGAGTGCGGTAATCGTTCTCCACTAGAAGAGCTCCGGGGGCACGCGCCAGCATGCCCCTGGGGCGCACGCTCCTTGCCCGGCGGCGGCGAATAGCCGATCCTCGATGGTGGCGGGAATAGACGGTATATTTGTGCCCTTTTCGCCCGAGGAATAATCACCCATGCTTCGCGGCGCTCGAGTCGCTTGTGCTTGCTTTCTCGGTATTCCGCTTCCAATCTTCAAGGTAAGGCCCCGCAATGTGTTGGGCCCGTTGGCGCAAGAGACTCATCTCATCGGGCGAGAGCGGCTTGAACTGCTGGGCGAAGCGGACGTCGTCTTCCACCTGGCCAATGGTTGTGCAGCCAATGGCCGTACAGCTTATCGGCAAGCTTAGGACATAGGTCAGGCATTCTCTCGCGTTGAAGGCCTGCATGAGTTTGGAGTTGCCAAAGTTTTTCATGCCCTGAATGCCCATGCCACGTTCCAGCACCACCGGCAGGACGAGTTTTTCGAAACTCAAATAGCCCGGATCGGCCACATTCAGGGGCATCAAGATAGAATCGAACTTATCGTAGGCTTTTAGCATCTCGAGGTGAATGTAGGGATCGTGGTGGCCGGTGAAGCCAATAAAGCGGCATTTCCCAGCCTTTTTCGCCGCCTCAAAAGCTTCGATTGCGCCGCCGGGACCGAATATTTGTTCGACATCTCGCTTCTCCCCCACCATATGCATTTGCCAGAGATCCAGATAGTCGGTGCGCATGCGCTTCAAGGATAAGGCCAGTTCCGCTTCCGCGCCTTCCCGGGTCCGGCCGTTCGCCTTGGATGTCAAAAATATTTGCTTCCGAAAAGGCGGGAGCACCGCTCCGTACACCTCCTCGGCCCTTCCTTCCCAATAGTCTACGGAATTGTCGAAATAGTTGATTCCCAGATCCCCGTTTTCCCAAAGGTTCGCTGCGGAATATCTCCCACTCGCGGCTTAGGTGACCTTGAGCCATAAGCGGTTGCAGCTAGCCCGGCAAAAGCGCCACCAAAAAAAGTCCTGCGTTTCATTGATCGCCCCCCTGCTCGATGCCCACCCCTGCTGGGAGCAGTGTAGTACAAAATGTCGGAAAAAGATACTGCACTTTGAAATCGGTCTTCTTGGGAGGGCCGAAGGGCAAGTACATGCCAGGCATATTCCCAGGCAAGAACGTGACGATGTGCGTAAGCTAGCGGAGTTGGCCCGTGTCCCAGGCCCCGACCCCATAAGCGTTAACTTAAGGCCCGAGGACCTCGGAAGCCGCGGAGCGGCGGCAGAAACTAGCCCACGGCGTGAGCCGTGGGACCGGATGCGGCGTTCAAATTCACAGCCCCGGAAGGGGCGACAGATCGGGTGTGGGAGCCTCTGCCGCCCCTCCGGGGCTGAGATAGTCAGAAGGCTCCTCGATCCCACGGCTCACGCCGTGGGCTACTCTCTGGCGGCCCTCCGGGCCTGCACAAGCGCTCATTCGGACCGACATTAACACACCTCGGGGTGTTAAGTTAGCGCTTATGGGCCCCGACCTCGGGATTCACTTCCTGTGATTCTTGACATAAATCGCTACTGGGTCGAACGCGAAGCATCCAGCAACAGGACCCAATCGGTCTCGTCGTCGCCGTGCTTGTTTCCGGGCGGGGTAAATTGCCGCATTCCTGTGTTTGCGAATGGCCCCCCTAGGACTGTTGTGTAAGCTCCGTTCGTGGGGTCATACCATTTGGCGTTTGCCGGCGCCTTCAAACTTGCCATGTTGACGGTGATCTCCCGTGCGGTGGGCATATAGGCGATTACAAAAGAGCCGTCCGGCGTTTTGGAGGCAGTGCAATAGTCGCTTTTGCTGACGCGAGTGTCGAGATTGCCCAGAGTTCCAAGTCCGCCGGTTACTACGGTATGGTCTTGGTCCGGAACGAGATCCTGCCAGGGCAGGGAAGAGAAGAATGCGTGCCAAATCATAAACTGCGTCACTCCGACGGTGTCGATATAGTCCTTCCATCCGGGCATGAAATAGCAAGTCCAACCGTTGCCGTAGAGCTGTCCTTTACCCCCGCTCAGCATCGTCCAATATTCTTGGCGTCTAAGCACCGCCGGCGTCCCGTAATCCCACGGCTTGCCGAAATCTATCAAATCGTAATGTGCCTCAACCATGTAGGTCGGCGTAATCGGAGTCTGGTTGTAGCTGTGCAACATTTGAAGATAGGTCGGCGAATATGTGTAAGTGCTGTTGAGGGTGAGAATCGGCCGCCAGGATGGATCATCGAAAGAGGAACTGGAATAGATGTTCAGCTCGAGAGTTTGAAGGTGCCTGGGGTCAGTGGACTTGATACCCTCTGCCACGGCTCGGAGCGCAGCGTCATCGGCAGCGGTTTTCCAGGTATTGAAATCATTCCCATTCAACCAGATGATGTTGTCGAAGCGCTTGTAGCGGTTGCCCAGATACTGGCCATAGGTGCGAGCGTTAGCGGGGCCATTGTTTTCTAACGTCGGAACCCACTGGCCGGTCTCGATGGGATCGAGGAAAACCACCACGCCATGATTGGCCGCGAGCGTGAGCATCTGGTCTACACGAGCAAAGTACGCTTCGTTGGGCTTAGTAAGATCATAATGGGCCAAATCATTCCCGCCGGAGAGGTGGCCGGTGAAGGGGAGAATACCGTCATAGGTGCCGCCGTCCTCACGACTCTCAGTGTAATAGGGGCCGGCAACCAGAACGTCGATCCACATGGCATTAAATCCGTGAGCCTGGCGATCGTCGAAATAGCCCGCGGCGTCCGTCGTGGAGATCATTCCCACCATGGGTTGAGGAACGTCGCCGGCGATCAGGAAGGGCATGTTGTTCTGGTCGACCAGATAACGGCCATTGGCGCTAACCTTGAGTGGATAGGCGGGAGAAGTCGCATCGCGACTTTCGGCGGGCGCCGCAGCCGGTTGCGCCAGCGCCCAAATACATCCTAGTAACGTGACCGCCATAAGTAGGGCAGCTTGTCTCAGATGGGCATGATTCTGTGGTGTTCTATATTTCACTTTGCTTTTTCCTCCTTGGGTGTGTCGTTCTGTCAGATCGCTCGAGGTGTTCTTCTAATTCCCCACGATAAATTCCCGCAGTCTGGGAACGTGTGAAGAAATTCGAACGGTGTCATCCTGAGCGCAGCGAAGGATCTCTGCAGTTTATTATGGTTCATCGATTTACGAACAACTTCAGAGATCCTTTGCTGCTCTGAAAATCGTAGGGCGGGCGTCTCGCCCGCCGTGGCACGGGCATTCCTTCGCTCCGCTCAGGACAGGCTCTGCCCGTGCGCGGGAGCGGGACGCTTCCGCGACCGCGGGCGGGACGCCAGCGCTACATCGGTCCACCGTCGGGTGATTTTCATGGTTTCTGGGTGCCCGCCAGCACACGGGCATGAGCGACTGCCATGAAAATGGCGAACCCGGACCCCCTCACCCAACCTGCGCGCCTCGAGAAAGCGCCGTCGCGAGCCACCCTCTCCCCCAAGGGGGAGAGGGCATTTTCATGACCAGTGGTGAGCCGCAGGATCATGAACAATGCGCTCAGGATTACACGTTCCCAACTGGCGCAACCTGCCGCGCACAGCAGGGAATTTTGGCATCCTCAAATTCTCTTGATGCGCAAAGCTATGTCCACCGTATAGGTGGGCGTGGTGAATGCCCTGGGGCCTTCATCGTGCGTCACGATTTCCGACTGAATCACGGATCCGGTTGCCGGATCAATCCAATCCATTTTATAGGTCGCCTGCGGCAGGTCGAGTAGCAGACTCTCGCTGTAGTGACCCGGAGTAGCTACGTAATTTCCCCCGTTTCCACCCTCACTATGATGGAGATACACGGCATATTGGTACCCTGGCTCACTGATGGCACGGCAGTGTGCGCCGGCAGGTACGCCGCTTATTACAAACTTCTTGTCCGGCTGCATGCTGATGAAATCGAAACTTTCTAGGAATCTTTTTAGGTTCCGAAGTGCGCCCAGGAGTTGAGCATTGTCCGCCGTCTTTCCGCCCGGGTCCGCAGGAGTGAAGATGCCGTTTAATTGGTTGAAACTGGCGCCGCCTCCCACCATGAACTCCCAAGCTTCCACGCGGGAATCGGCGATCTTGTCTCCCTTATACGAGAACTCCGGTCGTATGAGTGAAAAATCTGGTGGATACCACGTGGTCTCGTTTTCCTCAATCGCTTTGTTATGACTATACTCAGTGTCCAAGCCCTTCAATCCCCCCATTTCCTCGTCTCCGGAGTTATAAAGGTACTGGGTGATCACCACCGAAACGCCGGGATTGCCGGCGAGGTCAATGGGGCCTCCCGGCGGTCCTTGGACTTCCTGGCCAATCAGGTGCTGCTTCGGCAGGGTGCTTTCCGCACGCTTGATCACGTCTACAAAATGGACGACCCACGGAGCGGCGTCCGGGATGGGCGTGAACAGCGCCGGCTCATCACAAATCTCCAGGATGACATTGTCGAAATCATTTGCCTCTTGAACGAGTTTTCGAACGTAATCATCCTGCCGGGCTACCAGATCGGGGTGTCTCATGGTCTGGGCATCCACAAAATTACATTTGCCAACTCCCTGAATGTTGTTCTCGGAATTCAATGGGCAGATAGGCCAGGTGTCAGAGTACTGGGAGTTAAAAAGACATATCTCCACCACAATGCCTCGCTCGGCGGCCTTGGCGATGAAGTCACGCAATCTCGCGAAGTATTCCGGGTTCCATTTGTCCAAATCGAACTTATTGCCGCAAAGCGTGTAGCCAGGCTGGTCACTCCGCGCCCACGGAAGGATCAAGCTACGCGGCTTCGGGCCCAAGGGATTTCCCGGCATATACTTGTCTACCGTCTCGAATAAAGCACCGGGGTATATGCGCGTATAATTCAACCCGTACGCCTTTAGCGCGTCCAGGTATTGAACATAATCGAAATCCTTGTTGATTACTGCCCCGTAATGCTCGGCCGAAGTGATCAGCAGGGTCGGCTTTCCCTTAAAGGAAAAATAATGAGGGTTTTTGCTATCCAGCCGGATCGTTTGCCCGAAGCATCTTCCTCCTACCAGCAGGAGGACAATTGCCAAAGCCTTGAGTGCTTTTGCCATATATTCAGGCTCCTCTTCCGTGGCGCTGCCGTCTGAAGTAATTCTGTTGGGATCCCCATTCGAAATCCCTCCCGGGGTTTTCGACCCTCAGGTGTGGCTACACCCCTGTGGCACGATGATACGTTAGTTCTGGGGCCAAAATCGTTATATATCTATCATGTCCGCATGTGTTTTTGTAATAAAACTACGGTGCTTCTGAGCGCCATTACACGACTATTGGCCAAGCGCCGGCCGCTTCATTCCGATGCTGGCTGTATGTCATCGAATGCGATCGATGCCGCAGATCGAGGCGCTCATAGCCCGCACTCAATTATATCGATATATTTAACTGAGACGATTTAGTGGTAATATGCAGCGTTCAATTCTTTGACCGTAGGAGATCCTACCCCCTCGGAGGGAGCATAGCGCGCGTTGTCGCGGACCAGGTTGATCCCGGCCTCGCCGGGGTAGGGACCTTCTCAATAGGGAGGGCGTATGCGTCAGTACTTGTTCACGGTGGTCAAGGGGCGGAGAATCAAGTTCGCAATCGGACCATTGGCCATCGCAGTGGGCGTCGTGGTAGGCCTCTGGTCCCCAGGATTTCGGGGTGTAAACAGGCTGTCGGCGGCTGCCGCTTCCCCGGGACCGCACGGAGCCTACACCACCAACTTTCCCCTCACGGAGAATCCCCTTTCGGAAGGGGGTAAATGGTTAAACGGCCAGAGCGACGCGCTCGATTGGACCAACGTCCGGACAACTCCCGGGTTTGCCTTTGGAACGGAACTGGGCGGGGTGAGGCCGGAACTGGAGAAATACGACGATTCCACGGCCTTACTGAAGGGCACGTGGGGGCCCAACCAAACGGCCCAAGCCACGGTGCGCCGATTGAACAAGGACCTGCCGGAAGGTGTTTATGAGGAAGTGGAGTTGCGCCTGCGCAGTGCCCTGGCGCCGCACAACGCCACGGGGTATGAGGTCATGTTCAGTTGCTCCAAAAGCCCAAGAGCCTACTGTAGTATCGCCAGGTGGGATGGAATCTTAGGAGCCTTTATGATGTTAAAAGAGCTTAAAGGCTCCCAGTACGGAGTTGCGGATGGGGATGTGGTGAAGGCCAGCATCAAGGGAAAAGTGATCACGGTCTACATCAACGGCGTCGAGATTGGCCAAACCTCCGACTATCTGTTTACGGGCGGCAACCCGGGCGTCGGTTACTATCTGGAAGGAACCACGGGGGTGAACAACACCTGTGGATTTTCGAGTTTCACGGCGACGGACGAATAAGCGCCGCAGTAGGTGATTTCACCGGTTGAAGGAGGAGGAAATCGATGTCTCGCTTACGATTCGCCATGTTCGGAACGGGTTTCTGGGCACATTTTCAACTCGCGGCATGGAAGGAACTCCAAGGAGCGGAGTGCGTAGCGATCTACAACCGAACCCGCTCCAAAGGGGAACGATTCGCCGCCAAGTTTGGGGTTCCGGCGGTTTACGACGATGCCGAGCAATTGCTGGAGCGTGAGAAGCCGGATTTCGTCGATATCGTGACCTACCCCTTCACGCTCAGTCATTTTGTAAAACTGGTGGCCGCACACAAAGTGCCGGTCATCAGTCAGAAGCCCATGGCGCCCTCGGTGGCCATCGCGGAAGAGAACATCAAGGCCTGCCGGGAGGCGGGTGTTCCCTACTTCATTCACGAAAACTGGCGCTGGCAACCGCAGCTTCGGGAACTGAAAAAAGTACTGGACAGCGGGGTGATCGGTACGCCCTTTCGGGCGCGAATTTCCATGGTTTCGGCTTTTGATGTCTACCGCAACGAACCGCAGATCAAAGATTTGGAGGATTTCGTTCTAACCGACGTGGGGACCCACATCCTGGATATCGCCCGCTTCTATTTTGGCGAGGCGCAAAGCGTCTATTGCCAAAACCAGCAAGTTCATCCGGATGTGAAGGGCGAGGATATCGCCACGGTGATGATGAGGATGGGGGAAGGCACCACGGTGACGATTGAGCTGGGATATCCGGAAAATCACGTGGAACACGAGTATTTCCCTCAAACCCTGATCTATGTAGAAGGAAACCAGGGAACGGCGGAGGTGGCCAGAGACTATTGGCTGCGCGTGACCACGCGGGAGGGGACTCTAGCCAAGCGCTACCCGCCCCTTTGGTACCCCTGGGTGGACCCGGACTACCACGTAATCCATTCCAGCATCGTCCTCACCAACGCCAATTTTCTGCAGGCGCTGCGTGGAGAGGGACTGGCCGAAACCACGGGAGAGGACAATGTGAAGACACTGAAACTGGTCTACGCCGCCTACGAATCGGCCCGCGGCCGAAAGGCTGTGAATTTGGGCTAGTTCTTTT
>JBEKLY010000401.1:0-6585 GCA_050010015.1 Terriglobia bacterium | reverse complement strand
CCCACGGCTCACGCCGTGGGCTACTCCCTGTCGGCCCTCCGGGCCTGAATTTAGTGGCGAACGAGACCCAAATTGCCACCACTTGACCAGTTGAGGCGTTAAGTGAACGCTTATGGGGTGGCCCGCTGCCGGCGCTTTCATCAGCCGGAGCGGGCCGGGTGAGGGGTCACTTGCATTGCGATCCGGAAACAGACCGGACCTTGAAAGAACTGCAGAGATTCTTCGCTTCGCTCAGAATGACATGCGACGCTAGACGATCAGGAAGGTGAGGAGGACTCCATGCCGGCGGAAGTTCAGAAGTTCATCTCCCACGCGCGGACCGAACTTGGCAAAGTGATTGTCGGCCAGGAGGAAGTTATCAGCCAATTGCTGGCCGTTTTGCTCTGTGGCGGACATGCGCTGCTGGAAGGAGTTCCCGGAATCGCCAAGACGCTGGCGGTGAAAGTCCTGGCTCATATTTGCCGGCTGAGGTTTCAACGCGTTCAGTGTACGCCGGATCTGATGCCCGCCGATGTGCTGGGCGCGAACGTCTTTAACCTCTCGACCAGCACGTTTTCGCTGCACCGCGGCCCGGTCTTCACGGACCTGCTGCTGGTTGACGAGGTCAATCGCGTGCCGCCGCGAACGCAATCCGCGCTGCTCGAAGCGATGGAAGAGCGCCAAGTGACGATTGATGGCACCGGTTATCCGCTCTCCCAGTTCTTTACGGTATTCGCCACGCAGAACCCCATCGAATTCGAGGGGACTTATCCGCTTCCAGAAGCACAGCTCGACCGGTTCCTCTTCAAGATTCGCGTTCCTTATCCGGCGGCAGAGAAGGAAGTGGAAATCCTGGAGCGTTACCAGCGGGGATTTGACCCGCACCACATCGACGCCTTGGGGCTCGCGCCCGTCGAGCCCGATTGGCTGCCCGCCGCGCGACGCGAGGTGTCGGCCTTAGCAGTTGAGCCGGGAATCTTCCGCTACATGGCCACGATTGTCCAACGGACTCGCGACTGGCCGGCCCTGAGCCTGGGCGGCAGCCCGCGCTCGACCGTCGCCCTGATGTTCGCCGCTAAGGCTCTTGCCGCCATGGAGGGGCGGGATTACTTGATCCCCGATGACGTCAAAGCCGCGGCGCCACCCGTGCTCCGCCACAGGCTGATGGTCAAGCCCGAAGCGGAACTGGAAGGCATCACGAGCGATCAGGTGGTGGCCGAAGTGCTGGCCGCGGTTGAGGTCCCCAAATGATCGAGCCGCCACAGGCGTTGCTCCCCTCACGCGCCGGCCCGGCGAGGTCCTTTCAATCCGGCGTTGCTCCGGGCCGTCTGCTTCCTCCGACCGTAAGCGCCGCTGCGACCAGCAGCCGCCGCTGGCCGGTGGCGTTCCAGTGGCGGTTTTTCCTTGCCCTGCTTTTAGGCTTGGCGTGGATTGGTCCGGCGTGGCGGGACCAGCGCGCCTTGTACGCTCTGCTGCTCTGGGACTGCGCGGCACTGATCGTCTGGCTCACCGATCTGGCGCGCTTGCCCAACCCCAATGAGATCACTGTGAGCCGGCGCTGGCTCGAGCCGCTGTCGCTGGACATCGATTCCCGAGTCGAACTGAGGGTAGCCAACAACGGCGAGCGAGAGGTGGAGGTCAGCATTGAAGACGATGTTCCGGCGGTTTTGTGCCCGACGCTTCCCAAGTTTACTCTGACGGTTCCCCCGCACGAAAGCGCCACGGCCTCCTACTCGGTTCATCCCTCGACGCGCGGCAATATCGCGATGGGACGGATCTTTCTGCGCTATCACGGCCCGGCAAGATTCGCGGAGCGGTGGGCGGCGGTCGACGCCCGCCAGACGCTTCGCATTTACCCGAACCTCCGGGAGCCACAGCGCTACACCCTGTACTTGACCCGCAGCCGCCAGATGGAACAGGAGAAAAGGCTGAAGCGCCTGGTGGGCCGCGGGCGTGAGTTCGAGAGCCTGCGCGAGTTTCGCGAGGCCGACGAGGCTCGCGACATCTGCTGGACTGCCACCGCGCGCCGCGGCAAACTGATCAGCAAGGTCTATCAGACGGAACGCAGCCAGTCCGTCATGCTGGTCGTCGATGCAGGCCGACTGATGCTGGCGAGAACCAGGATTCAGGATTCGGGATTCAGGATTCAGGAGCCGAACCTGAGCACTTCGCGATCTACCCACCTGCCCACCTGCCCACCTGCCCATCTGCCCACTTCCTCCCCGCCGCTGATGAAGCTCGACTACGCTGTCAACGCGGCGCTCACTTTGGCCCACGTGGCGCAGCAATCGGGCGACACCACGGGGCTTCTGACTTATGGGCGGAAGCTGCAGTCGTACCTGCCCTGCGCGCGCGGCGCCGAGCACCTACGCCATGTCCTCGAGCAGTTGGCCCTGGTCTCGGGTGAGGCCGTCGAGGCGGACCACGGCTTGGCGGCGGATTCATTGCTGGCGCGCCAAAGGCGGCGAAGTTTGGTGGTGTGGCTCACGGACCTGGCGGAGACTGCGGCGACCCCTGACGTGATTGAAGCCGCATCCCGACTGCTTCGCCGGCACCTGGTGCTGTTCGCCGTGGTGGGCGAGCCTGAGTTGCGCGCGCTCGCGGCGCGCCGGCCGGAATCGCCTGGCCAGATGTACCAGTACGTGGCCGCTCAGCAGGTGATTCAGCGGCGCGAACTCCTGCTGCGCCGCATGCGGGAACAGGGAGCGCTGGCCATGGAGTTTCTCCCCGGCCGCTTGTCGCCGGAAATCGTCAATCACTATCTCGAGATCAAGTGGAAGGGGCTGCTGTAGGGCAATGTCGTAGTGCGGGCGTCTCGCCCGCCGTGGCGCGGGCATTCCTTCGCTCCGCTCAGGACAGGCCCTGCCCGCGCGGGAGCGGGACGCTCCCGCGACCGCGGGCGAGACGCCCGCGCTACGTCCAATCCTCAGACGCTCAGCGCTCCCTGAGATGCCTTGCAGATATACACCTCCGCCTTCAGGCCCAGGGCTTCTTTGTAGCCTCTCATTATAGCCTCTGCAAAAGCCTCGGCGGCCTCCTGGCGAACCAGGTTGACGGTGCAGCCCCCGAAGCCCGCGCCCGTCATGCGCGCGCCCAGAACGCCGGGCTGTTTCCAGGCGACCTCAACCAGAACATCCAGCTCTTTCGAGCTGACCTCATAATCATCGCGCAAGCTCACGTGGGAGGCATTCATGAGCTCGCCAAAGCGCTCGAGGTTGCCGGACTCGAGGACCTTGATGGCCTCGAGTACCCGTTGGTTCTCGGTCACGACGTGGCGGGCGCGGCGAAACAGGACATCACTCAGGACGGCACGCGCCGCCTCGAGGTCCGCGGGCTTCACGTCGCGAAGCGACGCGACCGCCCGGCCCGTGGACGCAATCCGCTCGACCGCCTCACGGCACTGCTTTAGACGAACCTCATATTCCGACTGGGCCAGGGCGCGCTTCACGCCGGAGTTGCAGACCACGATCTTCACGTCATCGCGCAGGGGCACGTGGCGATACTGGAGATCGCGGCAATCGAGGAAAAGCGCGTGGTTGGCGCGGCCCAAGCCGGAAATAAACTGGTCCATGATGCCGCACGGCACGCCCACAAACTGGTTCTCCGCCTTGCGAGAAAGTTTGACGAGATACACCGGATCGAGCTCGAGCCCGAGCAGCTTTTTCCAGAACGCCGCCGTGCCCACTTCCACGGCCGCGGAGGAGCTGAGCCCGGCCTCACGCGGTACGTTGCCGCCAAAAACGATGTCGGCGCCCGCGAGCCGATGGCCATCCTCCTCGAGGTATTTCGAGACCCCGCGAACATAATTGCTCCAGCGATTCGCGCCGTCCTTTTGGATATCATCGAGGCTGAATTCGACGGAACCGTCGAAGTCGAGAGAATGCAGCCGGACGGTCCGGTCCGCCCGCTTGCGCCCGGCGAAGTCGATGCTTCGGTCAATGGCCGCCGGCAGCACGAAGCCGTCGTTGTAATCGGTGTGTTCGCCAATCAGGTTCACGCGCCCCGGCGCGCGAACCACTACCTCAGGAGCAGTGCCGTAAATCGCGTTGAATCTCTCTTCAATCATCGGGTCTCCCCTTTTCGAGTGGGCTGCGAACGGCGTTGCCGGGTGTGGCAGACCGCCGATTATGATAACACCGGTTTCGGATGCAGCCGATTGGATTTGCCTCATAGTCTCGACTAGCAGGCCAGGGTAGTGCTGGCGTCCGAGTTGCGGCGGGGGCGAGACGCCCCCTAAGACCGTGGGCGGGACGCCCGCTCCACGTCTCATGCCATGACCTCCGCCGGCGCCGATCCTTTGTTTTCTATAACATTCTGGCTTTGTTCCGGAGATTTTGATGTTTCGTCAGCGATCTCCTTTGCCGGACTTTCTGTCGCACCGTCGAGCCCCACCAGCTTACTCAGTTCCTGCGCCTCCCGGTCGTTCGACTCCTCGACGGGAGGGCTGGCCTCCAGTTGCGACGGGTGGCGCATACGTCCCGACGTTTTTTGTCGGGATGTATGCGCCTCTTAAGCGCCAGAGGGACCGAGACATGCCAAAGAACGGCACGTCTACGCCACCCCGAGGTTTCCATTTTTGCGTCGGGTTGTAGGGGCGGTTCGCGAACCGTCCCTACGGCGCAACCTGTGGCGGTGCCCCGCCGTAGCGGGACGGCTTGCCGTCCCCGCATTCCTGCCGGCCCCGACGCGGGTAGGGCAAGCCCTACCCCTACACCGCTGGCCGCGGCGCCTCTTGAGCATCCGAGAGGGCCGAGACATGCCAAAGAACGGCACGTCTGCGCCACCCGCGGTATCAGCATAGAATGTCAGGTATATGTTATTTTATGTCCATGACAATCAACCCACTCCCCTCCGTTCGCTTCCGCTTGAGTGCGGGCACGCTGGTGATGCTCATGCTGACTTTTGGCAACCTCCCGGCATGGGCACAAGAACCAAAACCCCCTTCTCCCCCGTCTGCCGCCGAAGCCAAGGACAAAGACAAGGAAACTCCGTTTCCTGCCGATGCGCACGTGGCGCAGACCATTCAGTTCGAGGGTAAGCCGTTCCACTACACGGTGACCGTGGGCTCACTTCCGGTAAAGGACAACAACAAGAAGATAGGGGAGGTGGTCTTTACGGCCTACATCGTCGAGGGTCAGGACCGGCCCGTCACCTTTGCGCTCAATGGTGGTCCAGGCGCATCCTCCGTCTTCCTGAACTTCGGCGCCATAGGCCCCAAACACATCGAGTTCGGCGTGGAGGGAGTTAGCCAGTCGGACCCTGCGAAGTTACTCGACAATCCGGGCACGTGGCTGGATTTCACCGACCTGGTGTTTGTCGACCCGGTCGGCACCGGTTACAGCCGCTCATTGGTTGCGCCGGATGAGTCCAAAAAGCAGTTCTACAGCACCGACGCCGATATTCACTACCTCTCGCGCATTATCTACGATTGGCTGGTGGCCAACGGGCGGATGAGTTCCCGCAAGTACCTGGCGGGAGAAAGCTACGGCGGCTACCGCGGCCCGCGCATCACCCACTACCTGCAGACGCAGCTTGGCGTGGCGATGAACGGCCTAATGCTGCTCTCACCTTACCTGAGTCCCTCGCTCGAAGACGGTGGCGACGTTTCGCCCCTTCACTGGATGCTGACGCTGCCCTCGATCGCGGCGGCGTACCTCGAGCGTGAGCACAAGCTGACTCCGGAAGCGATGGCGCCGGTCATTGCCTACACGCGCGGCGAATATGCTTCCGATCTGCTGAAAGGCCGCTCCGACCCCGAGGCGACGCCGCGCATCGTCAAAAGGGTCACCGAGCTGACCGGCCTGGAAGAAGAGTTTGTACGCCGGTCTGGCGGCCGCCTGGAGACGGGAGCTTATCTGCGCGAGGTCTTCCGCGAGCAAGGCAAGGTCGGCAGTGTGTACGACTCAAATGTAACGGCATTTGACCCTTACCCATTCTCCCCGGAGCGGCGCGCCAACGAACCGATGCTGGAGAGCATCATCGCGCCCACCACCATGGCCATGGTGGATTTTGTGACGCGCGTCGTGGGGTGGAAAATCGACGCCGGCTACCACGCGCTGAGCTATGAGGTGTCCCACGATTGGGAACATGACGGGCCCGCGATGCGTATGGGCGCAGTGCCTGACCTGAGGGCGGCAGTGGCGGCCGACCCGAAACTGCGCGTCATTATTGCCCACGGCTGGAACGACCTCGCCTGCCCTTTTATGGGCTCCCTGCTGATCGTCGACCAGATGCCGCTGATGGGTGATCCCACGCGCGTCTCCGTGCGCGAGTATCCCGGCGGACACATGTTCTACAGCCGCCCCGGGAGCCAGGCAGCTCTGCGCAAAGACGTGCAGGAGATGGTTGCCAAACACTAAGCGCGCCGTAGCAAGTAGACGTTGAGATGGGCGGACGCCTGGGAACAGTGAGATGGTAGCAGGTAGCGCAGAGTCCCCGGTGTTGGGACTCTGCGGTTCTTCTGTGTCGCGTTTTGGTTGGCTGCATCGGGTGTTCACCATTGAGTCGGAGTGACGCTTTACGTCCAAGTTGCTGCAAGCTAACGAGGTTTGCGACGCTTGGGCAGTTTCTTGCGCGTGACTACAAGAATCTTCCGATGCGGAAGTG
>JBEKLY010000400.1:0-6590 GCA_050010015.1 Terriglobia bacterium | reverse complement strand
AACCGTGCCGGCACCGTGAGTAAGTCTCAACTCGGCCTCCGCCACCGACTCGAATCGGTCCCGAGCGTGTTGCATGAGATTGAAAACAACAAAAATTTCACAGCTTCAAAGCCTTTCCGCAAAGCGAAGCGGCACAGCCGCTTTGGCCATCGTCGCAGCGGATCGGGAAGAGATCGCCTCAGAACCTCTCCTACGCCATCGAGTTATGGCTTGCCAAAGGGCAGCGTATCGTTATACTTTTCACCCTCACATCAGCATCGCACCTGGAGGTTGGGCATGATCGATTTTCATTTTCGGCGTCTTTCGGTGACATGGCGCTGGCTTAGCGCTCTTTGCGTGTGCGCGTTTGTAACCACGCTGATCGCCGCGTCCGCAGGTCCGCTCGGCGAACTCCAGCGTGAGACCGACGTGGGCGGGCCATTGCGCGCTGGGTCGGCCCACTATGACGCCTCGCGCGGCGAATACCGCATCACGGGCGGCGGCGACAACATGTGGGGCACGACGGACGCGTTTCATTACGTCTATCGGCAGGCCTCTGGGGATTTGACTCTCACGGCCTCGGTGCGTTTTCCGACCGCTGGCGGGAACGAACATAAGAAGGCAGGATGGATGGTCCGGCAGCAGCTCACACCTAATTCGCCCTACGCGGACGTGGTGCTGCACTCGAGCGGACTCGCCAGCCTTCAGTACCGGCTCACGGAAGGCGGCGAGACGCAGGAAATCCAGTCCAAGATCAACATGCCGGACATCCTACGGCTGGTCCGCCTGGGCAACTCATTTTCGTTCTGGGCGGCGCGCGCGGGTGGTCCGCTGGAATTAGCGGGGACTGTTGAAATCCCTTTACACGATCCGGTTTATGTCGGACTGGCGGTGTGCTCCCATGATGCCAAAGTCTTGGAGGAAGCCGTGATTTCGAAGACGAGTTTGCTCGAATTCAAGGAGGAAGACGAACGCGACCGCCCGGTGGAAAGCCGCCTGGAGGTCATGTCCGTGGACGGAAGCGAGCGCCGCGTCGTCTATCGCGCCGAGAAACGATTCGAGGCGCCGAACTGGTCGCGCGATGGAAAGTACCTGCTGTTTAACAGCGGCGGGAAGCTTTACACCTTGCCTGTAGAAGGTGGAGAGCCTCGGCTTCTGGATACGGGAGAGGCGACCCGCTGCAATAACGACCACGGCTTTTCGCCGGATGGGCAGTGGCTGGCGATCAGCAACTCGCCCGGCGAAGGCTCGATGATTTATGTGCTCCCTGCCGTGGGCGGCAAACCGCGCCGAGTGACTGAGCGCGGGCCCTCCTATTGGCATGGTTGGTCGCCGGATGGCAAGACGCTCGCTTATTGCGCGGAGCGGAACGGCAACTTCGATATCTACACTATCCCGGTTGAGGGCGGTGAAGAACGCCGCTTGACCGATGCCCCGGGCCTGGACGACGGCCCCGATTATTCTCCTGACGGCCAGTACATCTACTTCAACTCGGAGCGTACCGGCTGGATGCAAATCTGGCGGATGCATCCGGATGGGTCCGGGCAGGAGCAGGTGACGAGCGACGATTACTCCAACTGGTTCGCTCACCCGTCGCCGGACGGGCAGTGGCTGGTGTTCCTGTCGTTCGACAAACACGTGAAGGGACACCCGCCTAATAAAGACGTGACGCTGCGCCTGATGCCCGCGGCGGGCGGCGAGCCGCGCGTCCAGGTAAAACTGTTCGGAGGGCAGGGAACAATGAATGTCTCCTCCTGGTCACCGGACAGCAAGCATCTGGCTTTCGTTAGCTACCGGCTGCTTAAACCGTGAGAGCGGCAATGGCGGCACTCGTAGCACAGGCACTCTTGCCAGTGCTTGTTGGAGCAGCCTACCGCTCTTTTCCAACTGAGGCGCGAAATCCGGCCGAAGCACAGGCAAGAGTGCCTGTGCTACAAATCAAACCCACGTCCGCAATCCGATGACACCCCAGTAGGCAAGGTAGGCGGTGGTGATCAGCAGGGCCGCCGTGACCACGATCGAATAGCCGCGCACGCCTCGGCGAACTGTTCCGGCAGGCGCACGCCACAATGCGATGGCGCTCGCGAGCGACGCGAGGGCGAACAAAATGGTGACCAGAAAGAGAGCCATGGACCACGCGGTCGGGTTTCCCAGACGTTCGATCAAGTCGGCCCCGCACAGGATGAAGATGACGACAACACCCACCAGACTCAAGACGGCCAGAAGCGGCCAAACCCGCATGGCGCGCTCTTGCGGGCGGCGGCGTTTCTTGCTGAGGCCTCCCAAGATCCAGAAGGGCGCGTAGACCAGAATCGACAACACGGAAATTACAATAAACGCCGTGAGCACCATCTCGAGGTACGCCAACCACGATGGGATCTGCTTCAGGACGATCGTACCCACCTCGATGAAACGGCCCTCCGCGTTTGGGCTGAGCAAGGCGAGAGTGGCTGCGGGCTCAGCCGGGTCCTTCTTGGAAACATGCCGGAACTGCCTGCCGGAGGCGGGAACAAAGGTCTCGTTCAGGTCGCCTAAATTCGAGGTGAGAAGTTTCCCGTCCTTGAAACTTACCATGCCAAGCCCTGCCACACGCTCCAGGAAGTGGGTCATTTCATTGCGTGGCGAGTCCGGTTCATACCAACCCGCGTACTCGGCGGCGTCCGGCGGCAACGATGCAACAGGAGGAAGCGCAGGCCTCTCAAACTTGGCGGTGACGTAGGCGCGAATCGTCTTGCCGGCACGGGAGAACGCATCTCCATTTCCGGAGTTGATGCTATAAAAGTAGCCGACGCCGTACTCTGGCATGTAGGCCATTTCGGTGAGGCCGCCGTTGACGCCTCCGTTATGCCCGTGATACTCGAAGCCCTCGTGGTTGCTCCAGTAGTTGCTCAGGCCGTATCCACTTTTCAGTCCGTCTTTAGCGGCCCAGGTGCTGGCGGGGTTCTCCATGCGATCGACGTCGGCGGCTGGAACGATCTGAACGCCGTTGGCCATGCCGCGGTTGAGATAGAACTGAACATAAGCCGCCATATCGCGGGCGGAGGCGTTGATTGAGCCTGCGGGGCGATAAACGATGTTCCAGTAAGGGTAAGGCGTCTTGCCGTCGGGGTGATAGAGAGTGGTGGCGGTTCCTTCGGGCGGTGGGAAGTAGGTCGCGGTCTTCATCCCGATCGGCAGAAAGAGATTCTGCTGCACGAAATCTTCGAAGCGCTGATGAGTGATTTTCTCCACGATGTAGGCCGCGACCGGCGGGCCGGAGTTGCAGTAGGCCATGCGCGTTCCGGGTGGCCAGCGCGAAATGCGCGAGCGGTGGTAGGAGTCGAGCGCCTCGCGCAATCCCAGGGTGGGAGGCGCATCGACGGCGTATTCGTGCAGGTGCATGTCGTCCCAGCCGGTGGTGTGCTCGAGCAGATTGACCACCCGCACGGGGTCACCCGCTTCCCAGGGGTTTTCAAACCACGCCTCGGGCGCCAACCTGCGGACTGGATCGTCGAGCGAAAGCTTGCCCTGCCCGGCCAGCATCAGGATCGAAAGCGACGCAAACGCTTTGGAAGTGGATCCAATGCGGAACAATGTATCAGGGGTCGCAGCGTGATGGTGCGCGATGTCCGCCTCGCCCAGGCCGGCAACCCACTCCGGCCCGTCCCGGTGCACGATAGCCACAGAGATTCCCGGGGTATGCGAGTCCTTGAGCAGCTTCTCGAGTTGCTGCTGAAGCTCGGCGACGGACTGTGCCGGCTGCTGTTTGTCGTTCTTATCCTGAGCAAAGCAGAAACTGGCCAACGTCAGCAGAAGGATTACGGGAATGATTCGTTTCATGATTGCCCTTCCTGCCAGAGCTTCTCAAACCGTTCGAGCGATTTTTCGCCCAAACTCCGGTCGAATTCGCGGAGCCAGTGGTGAACGTAGTCACGATCGACGGTACGATTCTTCAACAGGACACTTCGCACATCTTCGAGGTCACGCGGGCGCCCGGCAAGTATTTTGTGGATGATCAGATCTTCCAGCGAAGCAAAACACACTTCCGCTTTGCCCATGGTCACCCGCCGCGCGCGCTTCAGGGCTTGTTGCTCGTAAAAGGAAAAGGAAAATATGAGATCAATTCGGATGCCGGTGGCTGGATCGAGACAGGGCAGAACCATCGTCCTGCCCACGAATTCAGCCGGCGTCTCGACCAGTACGCGCCAGCCATTGCCCTGAACCCAGTCCAGCACTTCTCGAAGCCGACCCGGGTCCGTCCCGAGCGTTATGTCGATATCGCGCGTCAAGCGGGCCTCGCCGTAAAGTAGCACGGCTTGTCCGCCAATGATCATATAGGGAATGCCGAGGCGTTCAAGGCCCTGGGCGATGGATTCAAGAAGTTGTTCGAACATTGAGTGCTCTGGCAAGCCGCAACCGGCTCTCTAATCCCTCGAGGGACGGCGGCTGGGCCATAACGCCGAGCGCCCGAGCCTCTTCGTACATCGCCTCAACCAGGCGCAGGTTGGCGCGGAAGTCGGCAGGCTGGCGCAACAGCGTTTCCCTCTCCCACTTTTCCCAGAACAAAGGGTCTTTGATCACGAAGGTTGTTTCCTTCAGTCTGAGATTCTATTCGCCGCACCTCCCCGTTGCAAGCGAAGTCAGCTTGGAAAGGAGGCTGCCCTTAGAGGTAGCGCCGACCTTCAGGTCGGCAGAGCGAGCCCGAGCTGACAAATTGGTTTGTTTCGTACCTTGGAGTAGCGCTAGTCTAATCGATGTGTTAGTCCTCGCGATTCTAATCGTTTCATTCCTGATCTTGCGCATTCTCGGTTATGCGGGCGTATCGATATTCGCCTCGTGGCATGCGTCAGCCCGCGATGCGTTGGCTGTCATGCTCTTCTTTACGGGGTGCAGCCACTTCACCACCATGCGGCGTGATTTTATTCGAATGGTTCCGCCCTGGGTTCCCTGGCCGGGCGCGGCGGTTTATTTTACGGGGGTCTGTGAGGTTGCCGGCGCCGTGGGTTTGCTTGTGCCCGCTCTATATCGCGTTGCCGGCGTTTGCCTGATCATTTTCTTTCTTGCCATTCTGCCGGCCAACATCCACGCCGCCAGGGCCGGCATAACCCTCCGGGGAAGGCCCGCCACGCGGCTGCTGGTGCGAATTCCAATGCAAATCCTATTCATCGCCTGGGCATGGTGGTCAACCCTGACCTGATTCTTTACGGGTACTGCAGACGCAGCAGCGAGCCCGTCAGCCGACGGGCGGCAGCGCGTAGCCCACGGCGCAAGCCGTGGGACGTGAGACCCCACCCTCACCCCCGTCCCCTCTCCCGCCCAGCGGGAGAGGGGTGCCGAAGGCGGGGTGAGGGTCATCCAACCCAGGGCTTGCGCCCTGGGCTACTCTATCCCGCCCCCTTACGGGGCTTCAAAAGACCGTTGCGAAGGCGAATGACGTACTTGACGTTCTTCCGTGTCAAGAGAAGAGGAGTTCACCCAAGCGCGGCTCAGGAGCTTCCGATCACCGACTCGACCACGGATACCAGTTGGTTGATGTCGATCGGCTTAGAGACGTAGCCGTCCATGCCCGCGGCCAAACAGCGCTCCTGATCGCCCTGCATGGCGTGCGCGGTCATAGCCACGATCGGTAGGTGGCCTCCGGCGGTCCTCTCCCGCTCCCGGATGGCAACGGTTGCTTCCAATCCGTCCAGTTCGGGCATCTGCACGTCCATAAGAACCAGATCAAACGGTTGCGCCTCGATCTGCTCCAGCGCTTCACGGCCATTGCGGGCCACGGCCACGCGATGTCCATGTTTTTCGAGCAGTCGCGCAGCCAAAACTTGGTTCACCGGGTTGTCTTCGGCGAGCAGTATGCGCAAGGACGGAGGCTCTTCGCCGACCGACTGCGGGTTGGCGAGGCCCAGCGCCTTCTCCGCCGACTCGAAAGCATGGGGTATGCCAAAACGCGCAGTGAAGTGAAAGGTGCTTCCTTGGCCGGGCGCGCTTTCCGCCCACAAGTGGCCGCCCATCATATACGCGAGTTGGCGCGAAATGGTCAATCCCAAGCCGGTTCCGCCGTAGCGCCGCGCGGTGGTGCCGTCGGCTTGGGTGAATGCATCGAAGATGCACTCCAGTTTCTCAGCCGGAATGCCGATGCCGGTGTCGTCGACGCTGAAGTGGAGTTGCGCGAAGTCTTCCTCCACAGAACCGAGTTGCACCTTGAGGCTGATCCGGCCTGCATTGGTGAACTTCACCGCATTACCCAGCAGGTTCACCAGAACCTGGCTGAGCCGGCTGGGGTCGCCGACCAGTAAGTCGGGTACGCCAGGCTCAGCGGCCCAATTCAACTCCAGCCCCTTTTGCCGGGCACGCATCACAAAGCTCTTGAGAATGGGTTCGATGCTCTCCCGCAGCCTGAATTGGATGGATTCCACTTCCAGCCTGCCGGCTTCGATCTTGGAGAAATCGAGGATGTCGTTAATGATGGTGAGCAGAGAATCGGCGGAAGCTTTGACCATGCCGACGTATTCTGCCTGTTGCGGTGTGAGCGGCGTGTCGAGCAGGAGGTCCGTCATACCCATGACGCCGTTCATGGGGGTGCGAATCTCGTGGCTCATGTTGGCGAGAAACTCGCTCTTGGCGCGGTTCGCCGC
>JBEKLY010000399.1:0-6591 GCA_050010015.1 Terriglobia bacterium | reverse complement strand
ATTTGTGAGTCCGTGGCCATTTCATGCCCGGAAGGCCTCGGAGCGCGGGCTTCCAGCCCGCATCTCGCATCTGGGCAAGCGGGCTGGAAGCCCGCGCTCCCAGGAATGTAGAAACTCGAGGCACAGGCAGGAGTGGCTGTGCTCCCCCACATTAAAAGATCGCGCGAGATGAGGAATGCGGGTAGAATCGTGGCCTTCGGAATTCGCAGCGCGGCGTGCGGTAACCGCCGGGCGGCCACGAAAGCCGACCCTACGAAGGAAATTGGAAAGGGAGAATCATGATTGAAAGGTTTTGGCTGGGAATGGCAATCATCTTTATCAGCGGCATTTTTAACGGAAGTTTCGCATTGCCGATGAAATATGCGCGGAATTGGAAATGGGAAAACACCTGGTTCGTGTACTCGGCGGTCGGTATTCTCTTATTGCCCTGGGTCATGGCATTCGGGTTTGTGCCCCATCTTACGGAAGTCTACGGGGGCGTGTCGACGCGGGTGGTGGTGCTGGCGGTGACATTCGGCTTCCTTTGGGGGATTGCACAGGTGACCTATGGCTTGAGCCTCAAGGCCGTGGGGTTGGCGGTTGCGGTATCGGTCGTCTCCGGTTTAGCCTGTCTTTCGGGAGCGTTGGTACCGCTCCTGGTGCTGAGTCCGGCTGACCTCTTTCGAGCGCGGGGTGTGCTGCTGTTGTGCAGCATGCCTATTCTGTTTGTAGGCCTTGTTTTCTACTCGCTCGCGAGCCGCAACCGGGAGAAGGAACAGCAAAAGGAGAATCCCGCCCAAGCCTCCTCAGGCGGCAACTTCAAGGTAGGGCTGGCGCTTTGCATCTTCACGGGCGTAGTTGGATCATGTTTTAACCTCGGTTATGCTTTCAGTGAAGACATCATTCGCAAGAGTATCGACTCCGGAGCCTCTCCGCTAACGGCGGGTTACGGCGTCTGGTCGCTGGTCTTTTGCGCCGGTTCTATCCCCAACCTCTGCTACTGTCTTTATAAGCTCTTTCGTAATCGTACCTTCGCCACGTTCACTGAGAAAGGCTGGCCGAAAGAAACTCTGTTCGGCGTCTTGATGGCCGTGATCTGGCTATCGGGGCTCTTGCTATACGGGGCTGGAGTAACTCTGGCGGGCAAGTTCGGAAGCTCAACCGGATTCACCTTATTCTTAACCATGAGCGTGTTGTCGTCCACCCTGCTGGGGATGTTCGCGGGAGAATGGAAATCGACGTCACAGCGCACGCGGGGACTATTGGCCCTTGGGGTGTCGGCCATGGTTCTTTCGGTGGTCGTTCTGAATCTGGGGGGCCTGTTTTCGTAGCCGCGGCTTAACCCGAATTTATGCCCTCGCCCCCTTGGGGGAGAGGGTGTCCGTCAGCCGACGGACAGGTGAGGGGGTCGGTCCGTCACGATATTATGTGACTCTCAGTAGGGTGTTACAAACGTGGCGGTTGCTCTTCCGGCGGACCTCAGGGTAGAATCCAAGCCTGGCAGTTATCCTGGTTGCTGGCGGTTGCGAATGGCAGAGTGGAGCGGTCCTCTCAAAATAAGACCGGCACGCGTTGAAGATGCGAAGGAGATCGCGCGGATCTACAACCAAGGAGTGCAAGACCGTTGCGCGACTTTTGAGAACACCTACGTCACGCCGGAAGAGCGTTACCTATGGCTGGCGGCGCGGCCGGACAAGTTTCCGGTGCTCTTGGCAGAAGTCAAACACACGTTGATGGGCTGGTCGTCGCTCAATCCTTACAGTCCGCGGCATTGCTATGATGGAATCGCGGAACTGGCCATCTACATTGAGCGCAGCCTACGGGGACACGGCGTAGCACAGGATTTGATGAAGGCCATGCAGGACATCGCGCGCGATCGAGGGTTCTATAAGCTCATCGGACGCATCCTGGCCGAAAACCAGCCCGCCAGGAAACTGTGTCAAGTGACCGGCTGGAAGGAAGTAGGAATTCACGAGAAGCACGGCAAGCTCGGGAGTGAGTGGCACGATCTGGTGCTGGTCGAGTTCCTGATTCCAGAAAACTTGAAGTGACTCGGAAGGGACGACGAATCGGCCGAGATTGCTTCCCATATGCGAAAAGCCCACCGCCGATGGTTGTGGCTGAGTATCGGCGCCATCATCATCGCATTCATCATCTATAACCTGAGTCGAAGCCCGGAGTGGGCCAGGTTCCGGTGGTCGCGCTTGTGGGCATTGCTCACCGGAGCCAGGCCGGACCCCCTCTTGCTGGCGCTGGTAGGGGTTTTCGGCAGCTACTTCCTCCGAGCCTGGCGCTGGCGATTCTTCCTCAGTCCCATCAAGAAAGCCTCCCTCTGGGTCCTGTTGAAGGGCCAGGTTCTCGGCTTCAGTTCCATCTACCTGGTGGGCCGGCCCGGGGAATTCGTGCGTCCGGCTTACATCGCCAAGAAAGAAAATGTCTCCATGAGCGCCATGCTGGCGGTATGGCTGCTCGAGCGCATCTTCGACACCTTGTTCCTGGTTTTGCTCTTTGCCGCCGCGCTGGAGTTTGAGCCGCTTGAACCCGGAACGGCGCGTGGCTCAACCATCCTCGTCGCCTTGCATCGCGGCGGGGACGTCATGCTGGTTTTTGCTTTCCTGCTGGTCGCCGGATTGGTCGTATTCTGGTTGCGCTCCCGGCAGCTGACCGCCTGGGCGTTGCTGCTCTTCCGCTTCCTGCCTACCACCGCGCTCAGGAAACTCCAGCACTTCCTGCGCTCGTTTGCGGAGGGATTAAGCGTTATCCAAAGCTGGAAGGATCTGGTGGGGAGCGTGGTGTTGAGTGCGGCGGTGTGGTTTGTCAATACCTCCATCTTCTGGCTGGTTTTGCGAAGCCTTCCTGGGGGCGGCGCGAAACTTTCCTGGCTGGCCGCCGCGGTGGTGCTGTTTTGCGCGGCGCTGGGACTGGCCGTGCAGATCCCTGGGGTCGGCGGCGGCTACCAGGTTAGCATCATCCTCGCCTTGAACGAGCTTTATAACCAGCCCGCGGAGACGGCTGCCGGCGCGGCGATAATCATGTGGTTGATCATTTCAGTCCCCTGTCTGCTGGCGGGGTTGGCGCTGTTAATCCATGAGGGGCTAACCTTCAGGAAGTTGGAGGCACTGGCTGACGAGGAGAGGGAAATGGCGGAGAAAAGTTAGCCTATGAAGTGTCCATTCTGTAATCATCTCGAAGACAAGGTTGTGGACTCGCGAGAAGCCAAGCTTGGAGACACAATTCGCCGCCGGCGCGAATGCGCGAAGTGCAGCCGCCGCTTTACCACCTACGAGCGAATCGATGAAATTCCCTATATGGTGGTGAAGAAGGACGGCCGGCGGGAGAAGTTCGACCGCCAGAAGCTGCTGGCCGGCTTGCTGAAGGCTTGCGAGAAGCGCCCTGTCCCGATGTCGAAGCTCGAGGAGATCGTTAATGAGGCAGAAGCGATGGTCGCCGAAGCAGGGGAAAGGGAGCGCCCGGCAGCGGACTTGGGGCAGTTTGTTATGGGCCGCCTGAAGACTCTCGACAAAGTCGCTTATGTGCGATTCGCCTCGGTTTACCTCGATTTCAAAGATATTCGGGAATTCATGGATGAGTTGAAGGACCTGCTCAAAGCCAAAGGCAAATAAGAGGATTCAGGATTCAGGTTTCAGGATTCGGGCCGGACTGAGAACGCGACCTGAAACTCCAATCCTGAATTTCGTCTTCACTCAGGCCGGCTGAAAGCTGAGAGCTGACGGCGCAGAGCTTTTTGTCTTTCCCGAATCCTGAATCCCGAATCCTGAATCCTGCTTTACCTGTTAAAGACGAACGCGCCGAAGGTGCGGAAAGTTCTGAAACCGAGGCGTTCGTAGAGTTGCAGGGCGCGCACATTGAGGTCTGTGACAGTGAGTGAGACGCGCTGGTAGCCGGCCTTCACCAAGTCGCTGAAAGCGGATTCCAGCAATGCTGTTCCCAGGCCGCTTCCTTGCAGCGTCCTGGCGACAGCGATTTGTGGTATGTGAGCGGTATCGGAACGCACGCTCGTCACCGCCAGCACCGCGGCGAGTTTGTGGGTTTGGCGATGCACGGCGACTTTGGAGACTTGCTCCATAAACTCTCCGCAACCCTGGTAATGGAGAATGTTCTCGATGAGCCGCGTGGCCCCGGCCAGAGAGCCGTATTGGTCATTGATCGCCGCATCGACGTGGTTGTAATAGGCGCCGAAAACCAGTTCTGCAGCCTCCCGAGAATACTTCTTTTCGCAAGGCAGAATACAAAAATCTGCCAGGCGCGAGGCCGCTTGCGGCGTAGGTCCATTCCGGCCGGACCCGGACAAGGCCTGGGGCCGCCAATCGGGAAGGGACAAGGCCATAAAGCGGCGCCGATAGCCCTGGTAATTCCAGGAAACGAAGCTGTTTTCCAGCTCTTCGAATTTATAGTGCGGGAGCTGCGCTTCTACGCGCCGCAGGCCGGGAGTTGCCAGGAGGGTTTCGTTGGAGTGCTCGAGCAGGCTCAGGACCTCCTCCAAACCTGCGGGCGGCGGGCCGGCAAACAAATCGCCCATCAGACCTTTCTCGCCGTCGCAGAAAAAGAAGCAGTAGCCGCGAACGACTCCGTCCTGAACCAGGGCGTAACCTGAAAGACGCTTCTCCTTCAGGCAGTTGGAAATCACGTGAACGGAGGGAGTGAAATCCCAATAGAGACGTTCGCTCCAGGCGCGCGCTTCGGCGTCCAACAACTCCGAGAAGGCCGATACCTCGAAGCGGCGAATATCGATGATCTCAAACCCCACAGCAGTTTCCCTTTGGATGACCCAGTGAAATCTCCGGCCGAGCGGGCCATCCCTCACTGCCCGGCCGCAAAAGAGGCTGCAGAAAAACGCTTGGACTCTGTCATTCTGAGCGAAGATTCCATGATCCCTCGGCTCACCACTTGGCATGAAAATGATTCCCCTCCTTGGTAAGGAGGGGTCAGGGGTGGTTGTCGGTCGCTGGCCGTCCCACCCACCACCCCCGGCCCCTCCTCCCGCTGAGGAGGGGAGTAGTATTCAGGGCAGCGAAGCATCCCGGCAGTTGCGGTTTCAATGAACTACAGAGATCCTTCCTTCGTTTCACTCAGGACCGCCTGCGGCCCCCCTGAAAATCCCGTCATTCCCGCGAAAGCGGGAATCCATCTCTGTCACGACCCACCATGGGTCCCCGCTTTCGCGGGGACGACGTCCTAGGTGGCTTTCATCGGCTCAGGTGGGCGGTAAGCCCATGAAAACTCCTCAGGATGACAGCCGGAAGGAACTTTCCGCAGCCTCTAAAGCCCACAGAGCCTCCCGGCCATTGCAAAAACGATGCAAGTATAACTCAATTACTACTTGAGCATGGAATCGAAAAAGAAAAGTTCTTGCGGGTGAGAAACAGGGTTATGGTACCATTTTGGCGCGCAGTATCTTCCCTGAGAGTCTTACTCTGGGGTTAAAGGCATACGCCGGCATCGACGATGAAAAGTGAACCAGCGCCGGCGAGTGAGTTTCTGCGCCCGCGGGGAGAACAACAGGGCATGGGCCCTCCGACGGCTACCAAATCCGAACCCCCACCGCAGCGGCCGAGCCCCGCCCTATCTTCCGCACGTCCCTCCCTGCGACATCGGACGGAATACTACGCGGCTCTTGGCTTGCTTAAGACCCTTGGCTTCTTGCCGCATCGGTTGACGCGGGCGCTTTGCGCAGCGCTGGCATTTCTGAGCTACTGGTTCTGGCCGCGCTTGCGGAAAGTGGGCCTGACGAATCTCAGGCTGGCATTCCCCGATTGGCCGGAAAGCCAGCGCCGGAAAGTGCTCTTCAGATTGTTTCGCAACTTCGGCAGGATGCTGGCGGACTTCGCGCATTTTCCGCATTGGAACCGCAGCAACATCGAGAAGTTGATCATCTACGATGGATTTGAGAACTACGCGCAGGCCCAAAGTCAGGGCCGAGGCGTGCTTTTTCTTACCGGCCACTTCGGGAATTGGGAACTCAGTTCCTTCGCTCACGGGGTGTACGGCTATCCCTGCGATTTCGTGGTGCGCGCCCTCGACAACCGACTGATGGATGAACTGATCGATCACTACCGCTGTCTGGGCGGCGGAAAGCCCATTGAGAAGGGTGATTTCGCACGCGGCGTGCTGCGGGCTTTTGCCCGCGGCGATGCGGTCGGCGTGCTGATCGATCAGAACATGCTGCCCGGCGAAGGGGAATTTGTAAACTTCTTCGGCATCCCGGCATGCACCACCACAGGCCCCGCACGCGTGGCGAAGAAGACTGGCGTCCCCATCGTTCTGGGATTAGTGATCTGGGACGCCAAACTCAAGAAATATCGGCTGCGATTCGACCCCGTCGAGTGGATCCATTGCCAGAACCCGGAAGAGGAAATCCTGGTCAATACTGCGAACTTCACCCGCCTGCTCGAAGAGTATATTCGCCGCTTCCCCGATCACTGGCTTTGGGTCCACCGCCGTTGGAAAACGCGCCCGCCGGGCGCCGCGCCGCTTTATCCACTTTAGGGAACTCGAACGAATCGGCGAGCAGCCGCTCAGGCCCGTCGGCTGACAGGCACCCAGAAAGCATGAAAACGACTCCCCTCCTTAGCTAAGGAGGGGGTGGGGGGT
>JBEKLY010000398.1:0-6620 GCA_050010015.1 Terriglobia bacterium | reverse complement strand
CTGCCACAGACGCGCCGTGAGATCCAACGCCTCCTGTTCACCTGGACCGGACATTGTGCGTATTGTGGTAGCAAAATTCGCAAGCGAAAGCGACCGCCTTGACTTAACGTAGTAGTACTAGCTTGTTCAGGCTCCGCGCCAGAAGCATCGAGCCGGCCACCAGCACTACCGACAGCGTGGCTTGTACGATCAGCAGCCCTTGCCGGGTAAAAGTCGAACGATCGCTGGTTCTGCGGCTCGCTCCGTGCAGGGCCTCCGCGGGATCGGTGCGCGTGGCAAACCAGGCCGGAACGGCGCCGAACACAACTCCGGTTACCAGCGCCAACACGAAAGCGAAGCCTAGGACCATGAGCGAAGGCATGGGGCTGATGGGCAGGAAGTGCGCGCCGTGGAAAGCAAGCGTTAGCAGCAGGCGTGCGCCGCCCATGGCCACAAGCAGTCCCGCCAGGCCGCCGCCAATTGCCAGCAGCACGCTTTCCGTGAGTGCTTGCATTACAATCTGCCGCGCGCTCGCGCCCAGTGCCAGCCGCACTGCCGTTTGTCCACGTCGCGAGACGGCGCGAGCCAGCAACAGGTTCGCCACGTTGGCGCTGGCAATCAGCAGCACCAATCCGCAAACCGAGAGCAGAATCTGGAGACTTCGCCCGTACTCTTCCTTCATCTCCGCCACCCCGGCGCCCGCGTGGATAACGTTGATCATCTGCTTGGGAAGATCCCGGATCACTTCCGGCAACCAGTTGGAGGGATAACCCGAGTCATGTTGCAGCCACTGGCGCAGCACGCCGGTGAGGCGCGGACCCATTCCGGCAGTCGATGCTCCTGGCCGCAGGCGGCCGATCACGCGCAGCCACGCCGATATGGATTGGTGCAAGAGCGAGCCTGCACCGTCCACCATGGGCTCCTGCTGCAACGGAAGCCACAGGTCGGGCGGGTCGCTGCGCAGTGTTTCACCGAAGAATCCCGGCGGAGAGATTCCGATCACCGTAAACGCGTGATCTTCCACCACGAATGTCGAACCCACGACTTTCGGATCGCCACCGTAATTCGCCTGCCAGATCCGATAGCTGAGCACCGCCACTGGGGGCGCGCCGGCGCGGTCATCGTCAGGACCGAACAACCGGCCGCCGAAAGCCCGGACGCCCAGCATGGAGAAGTAGTTTCCTGTGACGTATTCCCCGCGCACCGGCCGTCCCACCGATTCGCCTTGACGCCGCACGCTGAGCTGCCAGTTACCGGCCTGGAATGCCGCCACGTCTTCAAACTCCGGAGTATTCGCCTTCAGGCGCTCATAGAGCGCGTACGAATAAAACCCCCAACGGTCCTGCGGCCCGCCCTCCACACAGCAATCGTCGCCTTCACCGATACGATAGAGACTGCCAGGATCCTTCACCGGAAGCGAACGCAGCATCACCGCATGAACCAGGGTGAAGATCGCCGTGGTTCCGCCGATTCCCAGCGCTAGCGTGAGTACCGCCGCGATCGTGAATACGGGTGACTGCTTGAACTGTCGCAGCGCATAGCGAAGATTGGCGAGCAGCTTGTGCATCACGGACCTCCTGGGACTAGACGGCGGAAATCGCCGTCATAACCTCGCACCTGGGAAGGGCGGGGCTTCTGAGCCTGTGTGAGGACTCCCTTTGCCTGTCATTCCGAGGAGCCGCAGGCGACGAGGAATCTCGCACTGCCTTGAAAAGATTCAGGGCAAGATTCTTCGCTTCGCTCACAATGCCAGAGTGCAAGCGTTTTTCCGCAGCCTCTAAAGCCCCGCCCTTCCCGACACTCCGCAATTTGACGCGGAGTTTCGTCAGCAAGTACCAACTTCCTGGCCGCAGAGCGGAGCCGCCGGTTCTCCCTAATCATTACGGCAGCGCGGCGCCGCGGGTTCCGCAAAATCGACACGTCCTGACCACCGTCTGATGGTCAGGCACCATACACTTGTGCTGTCCCTATTGACGCCGCCGGGAGAAGTTGGTTAGCGGGGGGTGAGCCTGAAGTTAACTGCAATCTCTTTCAAGGGGAGGTGGGGTTCCTTTTCGCGGGGCCTCCGAGACGATAGTCACCATCGCCCGTCCAGTCTATAAACTTGAGAGTCACGTTGACGCCGAAGCCCTCTAGATAGCGGTACTTCCATTCCTCGAAGGGGTATGGCTTGTTCTCATTGTGCGAGTCGATTTCATCCGGTGGGCCGTTCATAATATACATGCGGCCGCGATCGAACTTCCAGCCCGGCCTGCCCGTTGCCCAATGCTCGTTGGCGTATGCGATCCCCGGACCCGTCCCCACACCTCGCCTTATCCATCGAGATGAAAGTCGGTGTCATCCTGAGCGCAGCGAAGGATCTGCAGTTTCGAACCGAGACGAACTAATGCAGATTCCTCGCTTCGCTCAGAATGACAGACTTTCGGGAGTGCGAATGCGAGGAATCTTGCTCTGTCTTCCCTCTTCGATCAGTTCGGAGCAGAGCGAGATTCCTCGCTTCGCTCGGAATGACACTTCGTGATATGTGGGGCTCGTCGGCAGTGTGAGCGTCTTCGCGAACGCCCGCCGTCATTTTTCCCGCTTCAGCGTTAACGGTAAGCTGCCGCCGCGTTGCGTCCATGTGCCTTCGATGCTGGCGAGGTCGGAGCTGATTTTGCCCTCGAAGACGCCGCCGGCCTGCTTCATCTCCACCCTCAGCGTCGAACCCGTTCTCGTCACGGAACTCGCCGAAAGTCCGAAGGCATTCTGGTCGGGGCTATCCATAGTTGCCGTAAGGCCGTCGGCAGTGTTGACAATGTGGAAAACTGCACGGAGCTTCGTCCCGCCCGCGTCAAGCGTGCCCTCCCAGGTGCCATCGATGTCCGAGGGCTTGGCGGGCCTGTGGTCGGCTTTCGCAGGAGCAGAACCGCGTTTAAAAGTGAGGGGAAGCGACTGTCCCTGCGTCCAGGTTCCGGTGATCTCGGTGGCGTCCGTATTTACCGTGCCCGCGTACGAACCGTGGACGGCCTCCACCTCCAGACTAAGTTTCGAGTCTCTGAACGTGACCGTGGTCACCGGGATGCCGTTGGCGTGTTGGTTGACGCTGTCGAGCGTGGCTTTCAAGCTGCCATCCCCGCTCTCCGTAATGTGCAGTACCAGGAGCATGTCCCCGTTCCCAGTGCTGAGTGTTCCCTGCCAGTCACCGGCGACGCTTTTGGCGCCGGCAAACGGCGCTGTGCAAACTATGAGTGCCGTGATAATGAGTACTTTGCTCATATGTAACCTCCTTGAGATTGCTTTCGAGCCAGACACATCAGGATTTGAGAGCTACCCACTCCAGAGCGCGTCCATTCGTCATGAAGAACGATGTTGATGTGCGGTACGATTCTACTACACCCTCCCAGCAGCGCCATCCGATATTGCCCTCATACGAAGGTAGCGCCGACCTCCAGGCCGGCAGATGCTGGCCTAAAGGCCAGCGCTACGAGGCCAATTTGCAGATTACCTGCCAACCCGAGCGTGCGGCAGGAAGTCCTAAGATTTTAGTTGACAAAGGGATTATTTGTCGTTTAATCTCCTAAGAGTTTAGGAGACTGCTTATGGAATCAAATTCCCGATCCCGCCCGCTAACCCCGTTGGAACTCGAAATCATGAAAGTGCTCTGGGACGCCGGGCCTGCCACCGTGCAGGTCGTACAGGAAAAACTCCCCGGCGAGCCCAGGCTCGCATACACCACGGTTCAGACCATGCTTAACGTACTGCACCGAAAGAACAAGGTAACGCGCACGCTGAAGGGCCGGGCGTACGAATACGCGCCCCTGGTCAGCCGCGAAATGGCCGCGCGAACCACCCTGCGCGACGTCATGACTCGCTTCTTCGGCGGCTCCGCAGAAAGCCTGGTGATGAGTCTCGTGGCCAGCCGCGACCTCAAGCCTGCAAAACTGGCCAAGCTGAAACGCCTGGTCGAGCAGGCGAACAGCGCGGCGAAGGAGAAACATGGAAACACTTAGCCGCTTGGTGTTTACCTTCCTGCTGAATGCTTTCTGGCAGGTATGCCTTGTGACAGTTCTGACGGCGGTCGCGGCGCGCTGGTTGCAGAATGCTGCGGCGCGGTATCGGCATGCACTGTGGGTGATGGGTCTAGGTCTCGCCATTCTCCTGCCTCTCACGACCTTGCCGGAGTCATGGAGGCTCGCCTGCCGGTCGGGTGTCGCCGTGAAGGCGATGCCGCGCGACCCGGCGGCCCCGCAGCATCAGCCTGACCCAGCCGGCGGGTTGCAGGCGGCGGCTCAAAATCCCCTCGATGAAGCATCGGAGGGAACAAGCGCGAGAGGCGTGAGCCGCTTGCTTCTCCTCGATCCGCTTCGCCGCCACAGCCGGCCGATTGCCGTGCCGTCCTTTTTCACTAACACGGCCTTAAGCATCTATCTGCTCGTTTTAGCCGCACAACTCATTCGCCTCGCATGGGCGTGGGCGAGCGCCACACGGCTCCGTAGCGGGGCACAGGTACGACAAGCGCCGCCGGAGTTGACTGGGCTGGTTACGCGATGCCAGAAGGCATTGGGGCTGCAAACTGTTGCCGTAAGCGGTTCTTTCCTGGTAGCAGGGCCGGCGACGGTGGGGTTTTTCAGGCCGGTCATCGTCCTGCCGGAGACGCTGCTTCAAGCCGGCCCTTCGGGAGAATTAACGACCGCGTTGTGTCATGAGATGGCTCACATCCGCCGGCGGGATTACCTGGTGAACCTGCTCTGCGAATTCGCCTTGCTGCCGCTTGCCTTTCACCCCGCGGCCTGGTTGCTCAAGCGACGCATCGAGGAGACACACGAACTCGCCTGCGATGAAGCTGCGGCTGGGCTGCTCGTCAGCGCGCCGGAGTACGCCCGCTCTCTCGTCAACCTCGCGGAATCCATTGCACCGCTCACCTCGGCTTTCAGTCCGCGCTACACCCTGGGCGTTTTCGACGCCAACATTCTGGAGGAGAGGATTATGCGACTTTTGGATAATCGGTCAAGCGTGAGCCCCCGTCGCGCCAGACTGCTCCTGGGCGGGGCCACGCTCGCATTGGCGCTGGCCGCATTGGCTGCCGGCATGTTCTCGCTCACAGCGATCGGAACCGCGAACGCCGTGGGCGCACCCGAGACTCAAACTGACTTCTCAGGGCGGTGGGAGCTCGACAAGGCACAAAGCGAACTGCCCTCGCCCTTCCCAGATAATCTGGTGGAGGTCATCAATCAGCACGGCTTGGAATTTAAGGTGACCACCACGTCCAAAGACTGGAACACCAACAAGGCGATCGCGGTTTCTCTCTTTGCCCTGATGCTGCCTGAGTTCTCGGCGACGACGGACAACAAGGAAACCGTTCAGCCCTTCGGCCCCGGTCAGGTAAGATCAAAGACTCACTGGGAAGGTAAAGACCTGGTCACCGAGTGGACGCTCGAACGTAACGGCCAGGTGGCAGTCACCGGCCGATGGGTAAGGAGATTGTCGACGGACGGCAACACGCAAACCATCGAGATTTCCGCTCACGACCCAGTCCATAATCTGGACGGCGAGGCAAAAGCTGTTTTCGTGCGACGCGATGAAAACCCGAGGGCATTTCTCGGAACTTGGCGCGCTGGGTTTCGGGGTAAGCAGTTTCTCACACTGGTCATACGAGGAGACGGAGAGCGGGTTACCGGCGCATTGAGCTCCTTCAATCTCAACTTCGGCCCGAGCGGGAACTTGTCTGAGGGGGAACCGGGAAGCGGCCCTGGCTCGGAAATCGTTGCAGCCAGGCTCTACAACGGCGTCCTGCATATCAAGCTCAAAGATCCAGATTCAGGAGAGTTCCTCGAAATCGAGTTGAAGCTAGTGGATAATGCCAAGGCGGAGCTTACCTTTGTGGACGTGCCGGTAACGCCTGGCAGCGCCGTGCCCAAGCCGCTAATTCTCACCCGTGAGCCGGCGAAGAACGAGGGCGCAAACGCCGGAGGAGAGCAAGCCCGCCGAGCATTCCTCGGCACCTGGCGCGGCCAGTTCAACGGCAAGACTTACATCATTGTGAACCTGAAAGAGACGGATGGCTTGCTGGCCGGCGGGGTGAGCGTAGGCGGTTTCGGCATTAACGATAGTGGCCAAGTGGCGCGGGTGAAAGAGGAGGCAAATCCGCGTGATGCCGTGCCCATTTCGAATGCGAGGTTGGAGGGCGCCTTGCTCTCCTTCTCAGGCAGGACCCCCGACGGCGGCTCAGATGTCCTGTTCCAAATGAAACTGGAAGGCGGGAATGCCGCAGAATTAAAGTGCATCCTGGCGCCTGCTCCCCCTCCCGGTACGCCCGAGGGCAGTTGGTGGAAGCTCGTGCGGGAATCCGATGACCACCACCGGATTAGCGGGCCTGGACCACTGGGCGGCATCGTGGGCGGCGTTAACGGTGGGGTTGATCAAGGTGTGTTAGATGGCACGGTCCGAGGCGTTCCAGACGGCGTCCGTGGGGGAGTTGTGGGCGGCGTCACGGGCGGGATTTGAGTCGGTCTTGGGAGTCCCGCCTGCGGCAGGTCAAGCGCTAGTACTACTACGTTAAGTTAGATTGACCTCCCAGACGGGAGGTGTTAAGCTCCGGTTCATGACCGAGAGCAAAATCGCGAAATGTCGAACACGTTTGGAACAATTCCTGGCCGACCTGC
>JBEKLY010000397.1:0-6699 GCA_050010015.1 Terriglobia bacterium | reverse complement strand
GTACTTTTTCTTGGCCGCCTTCGCCTTATTGCGAAGTTCTTCTTCGTGAAAGTGGGCATGTTCCCAGCGATCAATTTCCGCCACCGAATGATTCACGGAAGCAAGAGCTTCCTCTTCCCGGATCGCGACTATCCACGCCTCAACAGCAGCCTTGTAGGCGCTCTGCATTTCATCAAGTCGTTTGCTCTCTTGTTCCATGGTTTCCCTCCGCTCTAGAATCAGTTTGGGTTCCCGCGCGCGGCTGATCGGCAAACCCACAGTCTTTTCCTTTTCGGGTCCCGAACAACGATTCAATTCTCTTTCCTCCTCATCAACCAGCAGGATTCTTCGCTGCTTTGGTTCTCGCGCCGCTGCTCCAGCGCATGTTGCTTTAACCTCGTCGAATCTGGCGGAACCTAAGTGCAAGCCAGGGCTTTCACAATCCTCATGCGCTCTGTAAGGTCCTACGTGTGTCTCACATGAGTCCTCTGCTTCTCCCAAATCAAAAGAGTCTCCTTTGGTTGGGTCACGAAACCTGGGTAATATCGGCACAGCCCTCTTCGGTATACGCAACGTTGCATGGCTCTCTCCGCTAATGGTGAGAATGCAGTTCTTCGATTGCACGAAACCAATCTTCTTGCGATGATCCCTCAGGACAGCCTCTAGCTTGCCAGAGTTTATAAGCGAGGGCAGGGATGTCTTCCTCCCTGGCTTCCTGAGCGCGTACGACGACGATACGGTCGGTCACGGCCTTCTGATGCATCCCCAGTGAGTGTTGGAACGCCGTATTTGAGTGTTCCAAGGCTTGTCGTGAGTGTTCATGCCCTGTCAAATGTTCTTCTTGACCATGGTGCAAGGCAGCAGTGCGGTGGGCCTGGGCAGCAAGGTTATGATATTCAGCGGCCTTCTGGTGCGAGTCGTGCATGGTATTCCTCCTATGACAACTTTTCCATCTGTCCCGATTTACTGTGAACCTCTTGTGCAATTTTAAAAGCTTGCTCCGAGTGCTCACGCGCTCGGTCCAGATGCCAATTTCCGGCTTCGTTCTCGCCTTTTTCGTTATGTTCCGCAGCAGTCCTGTGAGCCTGGGCGGCAAGGTCGTGGTATTCAGCGGCCTTTCGGTGCAGACTCTGAATGCTGTGGCGTAGCTCATGCATGGTGTTCCTCCTACGGAAAAAGTCTTTGTCCCTTCCAATTCGTTGTGAACTCTTTATCTAAATCCATCGCCCGCCGAGACGCGCCCCCACGAGCAGCATTCTGTCCGTCATTCTCTCCGCTGTCTGTATTGTTTTGCTCGTCTCGCTGGTCAAAATGAGTTACTGCTCTTAACTGCGGTAATCTTCACCGTGGCTTAACCCACAGGAAGATGTGCATGAAATTCACCGACCCCCGGTGACAAACGGGCACACGGCCGCCTTCGTTACGTCTACAGACTATTTTGAACATGAAGGGGCGGAATGTTGGGGCTGAGACCTGGAATCGTGAACAAGCGACTGACCCGTGAGCACTATTGACCAGTCTTAGGTACCTTTGAGCGTTAGCCTAGGGTGGGGCAAGGTTGTGGTAAATCAATACCCTTAACGACGCAAAGCGCCTCTTAATCCAGGAAGAGACGGCGATAGCGTTCGTCCAACCGAGGTTTAGCGGCAGGACCTTTCGGGAAGTCCTGGGGGCTACGCGGGCATCGGACGGAGACATATTATGGGCACGACTGCCGCCGACTTATTCGCCCCTTTGTGGGTGAGGTGACGATTGTTAATCCCGCATACTTACTCGGCGGCTCTGGTTCTTATGCTTTTCAGCATGCTGTGTTGGGGCAGCTGGGCAAATACCCAGAAGATTGATAAACAGTGGCGGTTCGAACTTTTTTACTGGGATTACATGTGGGGTCTTCTGGCGTGTGCCGTGGTGTTTGGCCTGACACTTGGAAGCAACAACCTTGCGTCGCCAGACAGCTTCCTCCGCAACCTAAGTACTGCAAGTGCCCGCAGTGTTCTGGAGGCTTTCGTCGGCGGGGTCATCTTTAACCTCGGAAACTTGCTCCTCGTGGCCGCGATATCCGTGGCGGGAATGGCCGTTGCGTTCCCGATCGGGGCAGGTCTGGCATTGGTTATCGGAGCCGTCATCAACTACATCATTTCGCCAAAAGGGAATCCCCTGCTTCTTTTTGGCGGAATTGCGCTGATTTGCGTCGCCATCATGCTCGATGCTTTGGCGTATCGGGGTCTGTCTGGCGGCGCGAAGGCCAGTACGAAAGGGATTGGACTGAGTCTGGCCTGTGGCGTTGCGGTGGGGCTCTTCTACCCGTTTGTTGCCAAGGCATTGACGGGCCCAAACCACCTGGGGCCCTACACCGTGTATTTCGTCTTTGCCTTGGGGGCCGCTGTTTCCAATTTTCCCATGAACTACGGATTGATGCGACGCCCGGTTAGTGGCCAAGCACTCCGAATGAAAGACTATTTCAAAGGGCGACTGAATCTTCACGCATGGGGAATTCTAGGCGGAATCATTTGGGGGAGCGGGACAGTGGCCAACTTCGTCGCTTCCTATGTGCCAATGATTGGACCTGCCACTTCGTTCTCTCTTGGCGAGGGTAACACGATGATCTCCGCGATATGGGGCATATTCGTATGGAAGGAATTTCAGGGCGCGGGAAGCCGAGTCAAGGGTCTCCTCGCGGTCATGTTTCTGTTCTTTGTGTTGGGTCTGAGCTGTATCGCGCTCGCTCCGGTAATTCACGAGGAGCAAGAATACGGACAAGGCCAGAAGAGGTGAGGCAGCATGGCGAAGTCAAACAATGAGAATGGGGCGTTTGGCCACCCGGGGATGCATCCCCGATGGACTCATGGCGGAAAAGACGGGGTGGGAACCGCGTACGCTGCCTCCAGCCAAATCTGGTTTACGCTTTGGAATGGTATCATTACCGAAGTCTATTATCCCACGGTGGATCGGCCGCAGATTCGCGATCTTCAATACTTGATCACCGACGGCAACAGTTTTTTCCATGAGGAGAAGAGGAACCTCAAATCCAAATTCGAGCGCTTATCCGATCACACGCTGGGCTACCGCTGCACAAACTCCGATCCCGCCGGCCGCTACGCCGTCGTTAAAGAAATCATCACGGCCCCCCACCTTGCCTGCGTTCTTCAGCGCACAAAATTGACAGGTGAAGAATCGTTTATTTCGAAGCTGCGGCTGTATGCGCTGTGCGCCCCTCATCTCGAGGTCGGAGGTTGGGGGAACAACGGCTACGTTGTTGAGGTCAACGGCCGAAAGATCATGATGGCCCAGAAACAAGGTACATGGCTGGCAATGGCGGCTACCGTGCCATTTTCTCGGACCTCGTGCGGCTATGTTGGCCGCAGCGACGGCTGGACCGATTTAGCTGGCAACTTTCAAATGGATTGGGCGTTTGACCACGCCAATGACGGCAATATTGCCCTTACTGGCCAATTGGACTTGAGTAGCCAACACGAGTTCACCCTGGGACTTGCTTTTGGGGACACCCAACACCATGCGATTGCAACCCTTTTTCAGGCATTAGGCATCCCTCTCGAAGAGCATCACAAACGGTACACGGAACAATGGGACCGGACTTCTGCACACCAGCTTCCCTTAGAGAAGTTCTCGAGCGACAAGGGCAATCTCTACCACAGCAGTTTCAGTTTGCTTCTGGCTCATGAGGACAAATCCTATCCTGGCGCATTGATCGCCTCGCTCTCGATCCCCTGGGGAGAAGCAAGAGGTGACAAAGACCAAGGGGGATATCACTTGGTCTGGACCCGAGATATGGTGAGCAGCGCCTCCGCCCTGCTCGCCTCCGGTGAGAGTGCCACACCTCTGCGGGCACTCATCTATCTTGCGGTTTCTCAGCAAGAGGACGGCGGTTTTTCGCAGAACTTCTGGGTAAATGGCAATCCGTACTGGCAGGGAATCCAATTGGACGAGGTTGCCTTTCCTATACTGCTGGCCTTGCGCCTCAGCCAACAGAAGGCCCTGCGGGATTTTGACCCCTACCCCATGGTTTTGAAAGCCGCGAGTTACTTGCTTCGGCATGGGCCCGTGACCCAACAGGAGCGGTGGGAGGAAGCCAGCGGTTATTCCCCGTCCACTTTGGCTTCCAATATTGCCGCTCTGATTGGCGCGGCCTGTTTTTGCAGGCAGCGAGGGGACAAAGCCGCGGCGGAGTTCCTTGAGCAATACAGTGACTTTTTGGAATCGCATGTCGAAGCGTGGACCGTGACGACGGACGGAACTCTGGTTCCGGGCATTCGACGCCACTACATCCGGATCCTGCCCGACAATGTGGACAACCCTAACCCCGCGGAAGACCCGAATGCGGGAATCCTGACAATCGCCAATCTTCCAAAGGGCGCCCCCAATTCATTTCCGGCAAAGGAGATCATCGATGCCGGGTTTCTTGAGCTGGTTCGTTACGGAATCAGAAGGCCGGACGATTCGGTGATTCTGGATTCCTTAAAGGTGGTCGACGCCGTACTGAAAGTGGACACTCCGATGGGACCGGTTTGGCATCGTTACAATCACGATGGTTACGGCCAGCGAGAGGATGGAGGCTCTTATGCCGGATGGGGCAAGGGCCGGGCGTGGCCGCTTTTGACCGGAGAGCGGGCGCACTTTGAATTCTCCGCGGGACGAGGTGTAAAACCATTCATTCGAGCGATCGAAAACTTTGCGTCGGCGACCGGTCTCTTACCGGAGCAAGTATGGGATGAGCGGGACCAGCCGGATTCGCATATGTTCCTTGGCCGGCCTACGGGCTCGGCCATGCCTCTCATGTGGGCTCATGCGGAATACATCAAACTGCTGAGGTCTGTATCCGATGGTCACGTTTTCGATCTGATTCCGGAAGTTGCGAACCGGTACCTGGGAGACAGAAAGGCTTGTCAATTATTCGAGATCTGGAAGCCCAATCGACAGGTGCGTCTGGTTAAAAGGGCTCATAGACTGCGCGTTCAGGTTCCGGCTCCCTTCCACCTCCATTGGACGGATAACGAGTGGCGGACGGTCAATGATACTCCCTCAGGGGCCACAGCTTTCGGCATTGAGTTCGTCGATATTTCTATCACCGCAGCCCAGCAAGCCCCGATTCGATTCACTTTTTTCTGGCCTGGAACCAATTCCTGGGAAGGCCGCGACTACATGGTCGGGGTGGGCCAATGAGAAATAACCACCTGTTATTGATTCCATTTGACCGTCCAAGGGGATGGTGATGATGAAAATGGGAGGAAGGGGGAGTGAACGTGCCTCAAGAAAACCATTTTGACGTCATCATCATCGGCACGGGAGCCGGTGGTGGAACGCTCGCCTACCGAATTGCTCCCTCCGGCAAACGCATTTTACTTCTGGAGCGGGGCGGATACCTGCCTAGGGAGAAGGACAATTGGGACCCCGGAGCCGTTTTTCTCGAATCGAAGTACCGGGCCAAGGAAACCTGGTACGACAAAGATGGAAACACATTTCACCCAGGCATTCAGTATTACGTGGGTGGGAATACCAAAGTTTATGGCGCTGCATTGCTACGGTTTCGCCAGGAGGATTTTGGGGAGGTCCGGGCTGGCGGGCGTGAAAGGCCGCGGGTCGTGGCAGTCCATCAGGCGTTGTTCACCCCGCCCCAGCAGTTCGGGCTTGGGTGGGGTGGCGGTGGAGGCAAATGGCGCGAAGGAACCATCGGAATTCCGATTATCGACCCAAGGGATAACCTTTCGCTTGTCGTCGGACGCAATGTATTTGATGCGTCCCAAATGCCACCCATGAATGCCCGTATACTCCAGCGCCGGCCTGAGCCCTCCGAATGCACCAGGAAAACGGTCTTGAATGTGTGCCTTTTTGTACAGGCCTCTGATCCGTTTTGGACAGACATGCTCTTCCCCAGTGCTTAATATTTAGATTAGCCGCTGACCCGAAGCTGGGAGAAGAAAATGGCGGCTGCGAAAGCTGAGAGGTGTGCACAACCGCTTGGAGGGAGATAAGTAAATGCCAAAACGTATTTTGATCGGTACCATGCTAGCTCTGCTTGTAAGTCTAACTGCGGTCGCCTCGGACCGCGAGGATGATGTTAATCGCACCAACAAAGCTGCCCAGGTCTTCCAGGAGATCATGAACACTCCGGATCAGGGCATCCCCTCGGATCTCCTGAGATCGGCGAAATGCATTGCCATCATTCCAGGGGACAAGAAGTTCGCCTTTATATTCGGCGGCAGCTACGGAAGGGGACTCGCAACCTGTCGCACCGGGCATGGGTGGAGTGCTCCCATGTTTGTGGCGATTGACGGCGGGAGCGTGGGCTATCAGATCGGCGGCTCTTCCACCGACATCGTGATGCTCTTTATGAACGATCACGCCTTAGGAAGCCTGCTCAGCGACAAATTCAAGCTCGGAGCCGACGCCTCAGTAGCCGCCGGACCGGTGGGCCGGAGCGCCGCCGCTGCCACCGACCTTAAATTGCATGCCGAGATTCTGTCTTATTCGCGGGCCAAAGGCGTTTTCGCCGGGGTGAGCCTGGATGGCGCCGTCATGCAAGCCGACAAGAGTGGAGACGAAGCCATGTATGGCCACGATGTAAACCGCCATGAAATTTTGAACGGCAAAGTTACAGTTCCTGCATCGGCGCGACCGCTGCTGCACGAAATCCGCGGATATGCAGGGTAAGCCAAAGTTACATCGGGAGCTCCAAGCGGCGGGGCTCTAAATTGCTCTGGA
>JBEKLY010000396.1:0-6714 GCA_050010015.1 Terriglobia bacterium | reverse complement strand
CCCACGGCTCACGCCGTGGGCTACTCCCTGTCGGCCCTCCGGGCCTGAATTTAGTGGCGAACGAGACCCAAATTGCCACCACTTGACCAGTTGAGGCGTTAAGTGAACGCTTATGGGGCTTCACCCCCGGCTACTCAATGTGCTCCCCTCCGGGGAGCGCGGCTTCGCGCGTAGTCGACCATCCCCGTTGCAATTGTGTACAGAAGGTTATGAAACAGCTTCTAGTCATAAGAAGAGCTGATTTTAATGCACTGCGGGCGATTGATTCACCCCCGCCACCTCGAGAATCGGTTCGAGGAATCGCCCGTATTTCTTCAGGGTCGCGGCATCGTTAGATGCCACAGCGGCCTTTACTGCCCGCACCGTCGCGGGCGTCACGATTTCGAGCCGGCCGACAAAAACGCGAACGAGCTTGGCGGGAGCGGGTTCGATTGCCACCGGCAGGATGTTATCGACAAAACCCGCCGGCACAATGTAGATCAAGCGGCTGCCTTCTTCGAACCAGGAATCACGCCAGGTACGAACCATGGCACTCGCCTCGTCGGGATAAAGGCCTCTCTCGACGAGAATCCCTTCGAGCTCCGCGCACAGCGACTCGACTGAATCATTCAGTTCAGGCGGATCCAGAACCACATCATCCGTGATCGCACCGACGGAACGATAGCCCACTGCTTCGCCTCGGCGCTCAAAGAGAATGATCGCGGGAATTTCCTCTTGGCCGAGGTTCTTCACCCACAACCGCGCATCAGAGTCCAGTTCGGCGGATAGCGGCAACGGAGAGGCTGAGACACCCCGATAGAACAGGAATTTCTCTTGCTGGTCGCCGTTAGGCGTTGTCACGCTCACCGGCGAGGAAGCTGTTTCTCGAGCGGTGTAGTAGCGGCTCTTGCGATCCTCGCGAGGGAGATCAGGGACCAGATCAGGGGAGATGGACACGTTCTCCCAAGCAATGGTTCCATTCGTCTGCAGCTGGTCTAAAGCAGCGTTGCGGAGAACGCCACGGGGCTTAACGTGAAGTGCGTGGGGATACCACTCCGTGATAATCCCCTTGGCAAAGGCTACCCTGACTGAAACCTTCACATCCTGCGGAGAGTAGAAATACATCACCGGCGTCTCCATACGAATGGTGCCACGTAACCCCAGCTTGAAGTTCGTGCTGTCGAAATGTTCCACGAATCCGGGGAGATCTGTGGTTCCCGTTATGGGCAAAGGCCGCCATTCGACGGCCTGACCATTCTTGCCCGCAATCGAGGTGAACGTCCCCCACTCGTGAACCGTGAGGCCGGGCAGATCCTGCCCCCCAGCTACAAGCCAAGTGGCAATGCAAATACTCACCAGTTCGATTGCGACGAAGCAAAACAGCCGTCGCAGCCTGAGCGTCCTCCAGAAAGACAGCCACAATCGTAAGTTCATCACTTCGACCTCCTGCTCTGAAGATATCCGGGAGCGCGGGCATCCTGCCCGCCTTTGGCGCCGCGATTGCACGCACGCTGCGGGCAGGATGCCCGCGCTCCCGGGTACTTTATGGTTTCTCGGTGCCCGTCAGCCGACGGGCACGAGCGACTGCAGGGGCACGCCGTTGTCATGCCCCTACGCTCTAAAGCGCTGAGAGCATTTGGCCCTTGAACCTGGAAGCCAGGTTCTGCGCCAAAAGAGGATCGCTGGCTGAGCCTGCCAGCGCCTTTTGAAGATGCGCCTGGTGATCGCTTTTCGGACCTTCAAGGGTGATGAGCGCGGCGGCAAATTCCATTTCCGGATCGGATGCGCGCAGGCTGATGGCTTTCTTCACGTAGCTATAGCCATCGACAGTTCTGGCGGGATTTGGCTCGTCCTTGCCCATCCATTGTTTGTAGGCCTCGGCAAGGTAACCAAAGTCGAACCACGCCAGAGCATCGGAGTGGCCGGCGGCGTCGGAATCAACGGCGCGCAGGTGGAGCCGTGTGAGCAGTTCTTTCGCCACTTGCGAGTCATAGCGGGCGAACAGGGTAGCCCGTCGAAGAGTCTCCATGCGCACCAACACGGGAGTGCTCGGTGTGAGGATCGCGAGAGTGTCCCGAGTCAGATTCTTCACATCGTATTCTCCTTCCCCTTTCTGGTTCCAATCCACCAAAGGCAGCGACTTCGCTTGGCCGATGTCAATGGGATGGCAGATCAAAGGCGGGCCCGCTTTCAGAGAAGTTGCAAATCCCAGCAAGACCGCCGTCATGCCGATGACCATGTGCGGAAACAGACGTGATTTCATTTTCAATAGCCTCCTTGTTTTGTTTTTTAAGCCCTACGTCCAAAGAGACGCCGCGCCGGCGCTGAGTGTTAACAACGTGAACGCCGGTGTAGCGCGGGCGTCTCGCCCGCGGTCACGGGAGCGTCTCGCTCCCGTGCGCGGGCAGAGCCTGTCCTGAGCGGAGCGAAGGAATGCCCGCGCGCCTGCGGGCGGGACGCCCGCACTACAAGGACGGGTCGGCAATTACTCTAAGCCGATGCAAGATACAAAGGAATTAGAGAGGATTGCTGGGTGGCCTGCTGGCTGGCTACTTCGCGTTGGCCTGCGGCGCGGCGCTGGACCACGAACGCTCCCAGTAGCGCCAAACCGCGATATCGTCAAACCCCAGGGCGTTCCACCACTGATCCAGCATGGGCTGGTCGAGGCGCAAAATACCTGTTTCGCTAACGCTTGATGGTAATGGAACAAACTTCACCAGGCTGGTGTAAACCTGGGCCCGTTGCGGCCCATCGACTCGCGACAGCAGATGCCACAGAGTGAGTGCGTCACGCGGGCGTGATTGCGCAAGCACAGTGCCGAGATCGGCGACGCGTTGCTCGGGGGCAGTGTCCTCAAAATCGAATCTCATAAGTGCGGAACGGAATTCCGAAGATGCATCCTCGAAATAGGGAGTGCCGGGGCCGATGTTCGGCCTGGTCAGGCAGGCGGCTCCCGCCGGAATGAAGGACTCACGCCCGCGCAGTTTGAACCCCACCCAGCCGAGCGAAGTGCGCACGAGCCCGGCACCCGTGTCGTCCACGTGCAAGGTGTATGCACAACCCAAATCAACCGCCATTGCGGACGGAGTATCAACCACGAATTGGCCCGGAGGAGCCCAGATAAAAGTGTGAATTGTGCCGCGATCGAGAGCAATCCGCTTCGACCCCGAGCCCATGTTTAGCAGCCGCAGGCGTGTACCAGGGTCCACCTCGATCTGGCCGATTTCGTCATCCCGAAGCCTGGCCCGAGCCTGCGGGCCCGTTTCGAGGGTTTGGCCGACGCCGAGTCTGCTCTTTCCCCCTTTTTCGCTGACGGCCCTCCACCCCAATCGGGGTGTGCCCTCCATGGCGGAGACATCCCACCCCGCCGATGTGTCGCGGCCCGGCTTCCTTTCATAGACCAACACCGTTAACACGCACACGGCGGCCACCGCAGCGACGGCCGCTAGAGCGATAAGCCATTGCATCCGGCGAGGTATAAACCACCATCCCCTGGCGGGTGCGATTTCGGTGAATGCCGGCCTCGGTCGGTTTAATTGAAACCTCCCTAGCAATGCTTCCAGCCTCTGAATTTCAGGGTCAGGCTCTCCTGACCGGTCCCACAAATAGTCGTTCCCCATTGCGTGCACTTCTTTCTTTGGTTCGTCGTTTCCGGCGTTCATGATTCCGCCCCCTCCTGTCCTGGGCTTCCTGGACCGGGGCTCAACATTGCGCGGAGTTGCTGCATGCCTCGGTGCAGGTTGACCCGCACCGAGCCGGGCGTCAGGCCGGTGCGTCGAGCGATCTCCGGGCCGGTCAGCCCTTCCACAAGGCGGAGGATCAAAGGTTCCCGATACGCGTCCGGCAGACTTTTGATCGCGTCCAGAACCAGGTTGGCCGAAGCGTCCTGATCGCCCCTGCTCGCGCGTAGCTCGATTTCCTCCTGGGGCACGTCCACTGTCAATTGCTCCTCCGGCGCCGACCGGCGGTAGTGATCCCTGGCCAGATTGCGTGCAATGGCTGCCAGCCACGCACCGAAGCTTCCGACTTCACGCAGCGTTGAGAGGCGGCGGAGCGCCAGGACGAAGACGTCCTGAACGAGGTCGTCCACGGCCGCAATCGGGGCCTTCGCCAGAAGGATTCCGTGGACCATCCGGGCATACCGGTCGTAGAGGCGGCCGAATGCCGCGCGATCGCCGTCGCGCGCCGCACCCACTAATCTGGCGTCTTCGGAGAGTTCAAGAGGTTCCCGTACAGGCCGGCCTCCCAAGCCCGCAGTGAGCATTTCAAAACCCTCTTCCAGACCTGAGCCCATTAGTAGCCGACCCTTTACTTAGTATAGATGATTGGGAAAGGGGAACTGTTAACAGCCAAGCGTTCGAGAATCGCAGCGTGGGCAGTTACGGAGATGACTGCGGGGTCGACTCGGCGTAGTCAACGATCCACTGGGGTGGGTCCGGCTCCAACCTGCCGTCTACTTTCACATTCCGCTGTTTGGCCCAGCGATATCCCCACATCGGACCATACTTGGTGACGTACGTGTCAGGCGTTTGGTAGGCAGTGTCCGATTGTGCTTCACCGAGGGATACGAACCTATAGTGCTGTGCTTCGAAGAGCTGAAGCACTTGATCGATCAGATCGGCGTTAAGCCGATTGTCGTGCAAGAGCATTACTTGCGGAGGCTCGTAACCGAAGACCTGTTTATTGAGGGCGGCGTAATACTTGATCTCACTGTCGGTATAGGCGAGATAGGCAAGGCGCAGCTTCTGAGCGGCGGCATCGTCACTCTTTGCGATCATCAGGAGATACGCATGGTTGAAGACATAGTCGGAATTGTCGATTGTGCAAGTGGCCAGCCGGTATCCGCGCTGAGAAAGAAATGCGGCAATCAGATCCTTCTTCGCTTGTGTGTCACCTGTGTGGTTGAAGGGAAAACGGAAAAACGCGGGTCTCTTTCCCGCTTCTCTCAGGAGCGGTCCGAATCCGGCCTCGCCGCCCACAATCTCTTCCTCAAACTGCTGGGGTGAGAGAGTATTGAAATCAGAATGAGAATAGGAGTGATTCCCAAGATCGAATCCCTGACGGATCCACTCCCTGAGTATCAACATTCCTGGCGCGCCGAATGACTCGACAACCTTCTGGATCACAAAACCCGTGACTGGAACATGGTGGGTCACGAACGCGCTCAACAGCTTGCGATTGACGGTCACAGCCGCCGATGCGTCTCTTAAAACACTCTCCGGGGACGAGGTTTCGCCGGCATATGGCAGATCGTCAACCGTGATTGCCACCCTACGGCCTTGAGCAAACACACTCGCCGACGAGAATAGGGCAAGCGCGATTGATGCAATCAGCCCCCGTAGGCCTCGCATGTTCAGAATCTAATGGGCAGAAGGGAGCAAGTCAATTGGAAAGCGCCGTTCCAAAAGACCGTTACGGCCAGAGAGTCTGTGTGAAGAACTCGATCAGTCTGTCATTCCGAGGAGCGCAGGCGACGAGGAATCTCGCACTGCGTTCAAGACATTCAGAGCGAGATTCCTTCACGTCGTTCAGGACAGGCTCTTCGCTTCGCTCAGGATGACAGCGGCGGGCTCGGAATGACAGACAGAATGAGGCCGTCGTACAGATTCTGGAGCCCTAGGCAGGAACCAGCGCCAGCGATTTGATGACCTGAAGGAGTTCTTTGGGTTGAATAGGTTTGGAAAGGTAGGCGTCCATTCCAGCGGCCAGGCAGCGTTCACGATCACCTTTCATGGCATGGGCGGTCATGGCGATGATGGGAATATGAGCTCGAGCCCCCTCCTTGGTGCGGATGGTCGCAACGGCCTCAAACCCATCCATCTCCGGCATGGAAACATCCATGAGGACCAAGTCGAACTTTTCCTTTTCCAGTTCTTCCAAGACTTTGCGGCCATTGTTGACCACCACCACGCTGTGGCCGCACTTTTCCAGGAGCCGGCATACCAGTACCTGGTTGACGACATTGTCTTCGGCCAGCAGAATGCGCAGGTTCTGACGGGCTTCGCGCAAAGTGTGACGAGTAACCAGGGGAACTTCGTGAGGCTGTTGAGCCTTCGCGGCCAAAACGGCCAGTATGGCGTCGAAGAGTTGCGTCTGAACAATCGGTTTGACCAGATAGACGGCGATGCCTAACTCCCGGCAGCGCGCTGCGTCGCCCCTTTGCCCGGCGGAAGTCAGCATCATGATGGTCATCTTGCGCAAGTCGGTTTGCTGACGCAGGCGTTCGACGAACGTAAAGCCGTCCATGCCCGGCATCTGCGCATCCACCAGCAGCAGGGCATAGCCCGCGCCCCGGCGGTCAGCCTCCTGGAGCATCGTGATGGCCTCCGCTCCGCTGGGCGCCAATTCCGGCTGCATTTCCCAGTGGCGCAGCATCTCTCCCAGAATGCGCCGGTTGGTCAGATTATCGTCCACCACCAGCACTCGCAGCCCCGCTAAATCCACTTGCTGCCGAGGCTCCATCGCTAGCGCCCCTTTCGCTGTCCCCACCGGCACCGTGAAGTGAAAACGGCTGCCCTTCCCCAGTTCACTCTCCACCCACATGCGGCCGCCCATCATCGTCACCAGCCGCAAGGAGATGGTCAGCCCCAGCCCCGTGCCGCCGAACGTGCGCGTCGTGGAGCCATCGGCCTGGGAGAAAGCTTCGAAGATGAGCTTCTGCTTCTCAGGCGCAATGCCGATGCCGGTATCACGCACCGTGAAATGCAACAGCGCCTGATCCTGAGATCTGGATTC
>JBEKLY010000395.1:0-6722 GCA_050010015.1 Terriglobia bacterium | reverse complement strand
ACTTCGCCGGCAAACGGATGATGCTGCCCATCCCGCGCCGTGTGCAACCACATGACCTGGCTTGTCGAATGTGCCGCCGCGAGTGCGTGCAGCATTGCCAGAACAGGTGTCGCGCCGATCCCGGCACTGAGCAGTACGATCGGTCTTTCTCCCGATTGCAGAACGAAACTTCCGCGCGGCGAGCTGACGTCGAGGCGATCATCCACACGGAGATGCTCTTGCAAGTAGTTTCCAGCCGCTCCATTCGGTTCGATCTTCACACTAATTCGATAGCGTTCCGCTGAGAGTGGACCCGAGAGCGAGTAGCTGCGAAAAAGCGTCGGGCCGCCAACGGTGGGCTTAAGACGCACAACCACGTACTGACCCGGCAGAGCCGTTGGAAGCGGATGACCGTCGACGCTCTCGACTGTGAACGAGAGGACGTCCGCGGACTCGCGATCAATTGAGGTCACCACGAGCGACTGAAATCCTGGCGAGGCCGGATGGGCCGCCGCGGCAGGCGCCAGGCCCGCGTTCCCCGTTGCCCCCGCATTTTTTTGACTCTGGAGCAGCGCCTCAAACGAGCCACGCCATCCGGGCGAAAGGGCCTCGATCCGCAACGCGCGCTCCAGACGATCGCGTGCATGATTGGGCAAATAGAGGAGTGCGTTGATCTCAGTGACGGTCATGCGCTCCGCCGCCTCTCCCACCTTCACGATTTCGTCGCCCTCACCCACCTCGCCCTCGCGTAGAACGCGGAAGTAGAAGCCCGGCCGGCCGCTGGATGTCAGAAATGCCGCCATCTGGGGTTCGTTCATCCGAACGCCGACCCGAAAGCATGTGACGCGAGGTTGAGTGACCTCGAAAAGTGCGGTCCCAATTTGATAACGGTCGCCGATGCAGACGGCATCGTCAGGCAAACCTTCGACTGTGAAGTTCTCGCCGAATTGTCCGTAGACGAAATCGGTCCTCTTCAACTGCTCCTGCCAATAGCGATAAGATTCAATCTGATAAACGAAGACGGCTCGGTGTTCGCCGCCGTGTCCGGCCAGGTCGCCTTGCCCATCTCCCTCGAGATTCAACCGGGCGACGCGACAGCGACCATGCACCGGACTCTTCCAAACCCCGGTGTGTACCGTGCGCCCCTTCCACGCGATATCGCGCGGAAGCCCGACGTTCACCGATAGCAGCCGAGCCATACCGTTACTCTTGTCCAGTGTCCTGAGTCAGAAGTTCGTTTAGGAATTCAGCCCGCCGTGCGGGCGGCAGCCCATAGCCCGCGGCGTAAGCCGTGGGTTCCGACAGCCCACCCTCGCCCCCGTCCCCTCTCCCGCCCAGCGGCGAGGGGTGCCGAAGGCGGGGTGAGGGCCCTCCAACCCCGGGCTTCTGCCCTGGGCTACTTTATACCGCCCCTGATGGGGCTCTAAAGAACGGTCCGCATGAGAAAGATTTCTCTAACGGACTTCTGGCTCGGGACACTAGCAACAAGCTGCTTCGTCGATCGATCATGTCCGTAACTTGCCGGCGAGCCAGTAATCGACACTGAACTTTCCGGGACCAGAGCAGATCAGCAAGATAAAGACGAGCACGTACAGGACTTCCGGAAAGTAGAGAAAATCGTCGAGCCAGTTAAGAGGCGAAAGTCCTTTAGGCATGGCGGAAAGCTTGCTGGTCAGGATGGCGACAAGCATATCTCCCAATAAAGCCACGCAGGTCAGGCTCGAAAGGAACCCCACGGTCAGCAAGGAACCGCTAACGAACTCGACACCCGACACAAGATAAGTCATCAGGTGGGGAAACGGGACTCTGGCCTCAACGAGCGTTTCGTACATAGTTCGCGTGCTGGCGGCGACAAACAATTTGTTTGCCCCGGAGATGGCGAAGAACAGCCCGAGCGAAACGCGTACCAGCAGGATGGCATATTGTTCCAAATCACTGCTACCCAGCACCACAAACCGGACCAAGCGTTCCAAATCCACCTCTTGTCCCTCCATCGGGAATAGACCCCTCACCCGACCTCGTCCCTCGGCCACCCTCTCCCCAAGGGAGAGGGAAAAACTATCAGTGCGCAACAGATCAGATGTCCATCCGTTCGACCCACTGAGCGCGCCATGCGGGAGCCACGAATGGATCCGCAAAGTACTGTGTTTCACGCGCAACCTTGTCGCCGCTGAACTCCATGATGCTCACGGTGTAGGACGGCTTGCCGTCATAGGTCAGGATGAATTCGGTGATCCAAAGATCACCGCCGCCAATGATTCGTCGGACAGCAAACCGCTTTTTGCTCGGCTGACTGGCGCGTTGGCTCTGTATGTTGCGACGACCGCGGGTTCGCTCGCCTGACTGCGGGTAATCCAGCACCGCGTCCTCGTGATAGATGCGGTGCTCCGTTTCAAAATCGTTGGCATCGGACGCCGCCCAATGCTGATCCAGGGCCGCACGGATCTCTTGATTTCGCACTCCAGAATACTGCGCATTCAGTGTCGTACGGATTTGTTCCTCTTGCATGGACTGTTCTAACTGCGGTTTTGTTTCCATGTTCATCTACCTCGTGGAATGAAGCCCGGACTGCCGGTTTTCACCACTTCATTCAGCCTGTGTCTGGTCTGAATTCGATTGATTTGGTCAAGCGCGTCTTCCGGAAGGGGAGAGATGTCGAAATTCTCCCTCGCCCGGGCCGCACTCCTGGGCGTGGTAAGCAAAGCCGTACCGCGCTCGACCGCCCAAGCCAGCAGCACCTGTGCCGGCGTTTTTCGAACTCGCGCGGCGATAGCCAAAATCACTGGATCTTCGAGCAGCCCAGGCTTCATCCCGTGACCTAATGGCGCAAAGGCCAAAAACACAATGCCCTTCTCCTTGCAGAATCCTAATAACTCTGTTTCCGGCAGATACGGATGTGATTCTACTTGGACCACGGCTGGCTTGATTCGCGCTGATTCATAGATAGGCTTAAGCTCGTTCAACCCGACGTCCGAAAGTCCGATGGCCCGGCATTTGCCATGATCCACGAGAGTTTCCATCGCTTTCCAGGTGTCGAGTAAAGTCAGGTCGTGGTCGTACAGGACATTGCCGTCTTGATCCCGCGGGTCCTGGTCATCCCCGGGTTGAAATGCAAATGGAGTGTGAATGAGGTAGAGGTCCAGATACTTGAGCCCGAGTCTCGCCAGACTTGCCTCGAAAGCCGGTTCGACGCGCGCGGGCCGGTGATTGGAGTTCCACAGCTTTGTGGTAACAAAAATCTCTTCGCGCGCGATCCCTCCCGTGGCAAGCCCTGCCTCGAGCGCCCTGCCTACCTCGCGCTCGTTCCCGTATCGTTCCGCGCAATCGAAGTGTCGAAATCCGGCTTCCAGTGCATCTCTGGTCGCAGTTATCGTGACGGCCGGGTCGGGAATTAAGGTGCCGAAGCCGAGTGCGGGCATACGACCGGCCCCGTGCCTGAGTGGAATTCTCGTCATCCGCAGATCAGAAGATTCAATCATGGCTGCACCTTCGAACTATTTTGAGTCCGGCATCACCGCCCTAACTTAGGAGTTAGATGCCGGGCACCGCAGACTGGGCGCAAACTCCTGATTCGCAGCAGGCAGAGTGTGGGCGTATCTGAGGCTATAGGATTGTTTCATGATCCTTCTCCGTGATCGAACTCAGCGATTGGTCCTGCCTCCCGGTAATGATGGGAATTGCAACGACTGCGCGGGTAAGAACCGTGGCGAGAATCCAACACACCTCGCTTTAGCGATCGTGCGATTTCGCACATGCACGCTACCTGCCATCTGTACGGTTTTCGAAACCAGGCCGCTAACAGGCCCGAGCGACCAGCGTTCGCGGTTGATCAGCGTGGCTCAACAGCGTCGGATGGCGGTGGGCCGACACCAATGACTGACCCTGATAGAGCTCGGTCGCCCGAGCGTTACGGTCTTCCCCCTGATTCTCAAGCATTTCTCCTGCTTGCCACGTGTGGCCGCAGAGATGCAATCCAATCCGCCGAGGAGCTACGCCTGGCGTCTCACAAGGCTCAACAATCATGACTACAGCCACGATTCTGCCGGAACTCGGACAATGTCCGACCGCGCTAGATACGGAAGCGGCGCTCATCCGCGAGGTCGAGAACGGTCTGGCCAGATCACCCAGATCGCTCGCGCCCTGGATGTTCTACGACGCATGGGGATCGTGCCTCTTCGAACGCATTACGACCTTACCGGAGTACTATCCGTCGAGGATCGAGCGTGAAATCCTGGTCCGATTTGCGGAAGAGATTGTCGCCCGAGTGCGACCCGATCGGTCTCAAACGCTGCGTGTCTTTGAGTTGGGCGCAGGGACCTCCGCCAAGACCGGGATACTTCTTGAGGCTGCGATGCGCTGCCATGGGCGAGTGACCTATGCGCCGTGCGATATATCGCGGGAGGCGCTCAACCAGGCATGTACGAGCATCAAATCGTTACAACCCAGCGTGCAGTTACAGCCCATCGTGGGGAACTATGTGACGCACCCACCGCGGCTTGCCCGCGCCGCAGGCACCACGCTCGCGCTCTATATCGGAACGAGCATTGGCAACTTCTCGCCTCAGGCCGCGCGGACAATTCTTTGTAATCTCCGCTCGCAGATGCACAGCGGCGATGCGTTGTTGCTGGGCACGGACATGGTCAAGGATGAGGAAATACTGTTAGCGGCCTACGACGACGAGGAAGGTGTCACAGCCGAATTCAATCTAAATCTCCTCCGCCGCCTCAATCGAGAGCTTCACGCTGATTTCGATTCCGCCGGGTTCCGGCATCGCGTCCGTTGGAACCGAGCTGAGTCGCGAATCGAGATGCACCTTGAGAGTCTGCGCGAACAATATGTGCGGATCCCTGCCGCGAAACTCCATCTCCATTTCGCCCAGGGCGAAACTATTCACACCGAGAACAGCTATAAGTTCACGCAGAATGCGCTTAGGGCCTTACTGGATGACGCGGGCTTTAAGATTGAACAGCTGTGGCAGGACCCACTCGAGTGGTATGCTCTTACTCTCGCGAGCACTCAGTAAGCGCAGTTAGCCGGAAGCCGGAAGCGCAGAGTTCTCGAAAATGAACCTCGCAATTGGATGGAAAAGTGTTCCAGTTGGTTTTGAGCGGCGTCCTGTACAGCAAAATGGACAGGTCAGGCGGTCGAGAGACAGTCGCCGACCATTACCTCGTTTAGCGGGAGCCTGGATGGCTCAGAAGCAAAATGATCGCTACGTTCGTCGCATTCACCGGTCCGGTTTACCTGTTGACACCATCGAATTGGCAAAATACCTCATCGGCAAGACGCTTGTGCATGATACTCCGGCGGGCAGAATAAGCGGGCGGATCGTAGAAACGGAAGCATATGTCGTGGGCGATGCCGCCGGGCATGCCTATCGAGGACCTACACTGCGAAACAAGTCTCTATTCCTCGATCATGGGCACGCGTATGTCTATCGTGCTTACGGTCTACACTTCCTCGTAAACGTCAGCAGCGAAGCTCGCGGGGTTGGGGCCGGCGTCCTGTTGCGCGCACTTGAGCCGTTGGATGGAATTCATCTCATGCGGCTTCGCCGCGGCCAACCACCCTTGATCGACCTCGCAAAAGGCCCAGGGAGACTTGCTCAGGCAATGGGCATCGGCCTCCAACACGGCGGCCTGGACCTGTGCGGTGCTGGTCCATTGTGGCTTGGCGACTCAGTTAGGCCAACGGGGGAAATAGGCAGGAGCGTGAGGGTCGGAATCTCGCGAGAAACCCAGCGTTTGCTCCGTTTCTATGAGAGGGGTAGCCGCTACGTGTCTGGACCCAAACGGTCAAGGGTCTGAGGGCGGGAGAGAGAATAAACCCGTGTGCAGTGAAGGCAATCTCATACTCCACCGCCTTTCGCATCCTCGGGTTATCTACTGGATGGGAAACGAAGGGTCTTACGTGGCAGAACCCTCCCATCGCGGCGCATACCTTGCTCGACGTGCTCCTCAATATGCTCCTCTGTAATCGAACTCGGGCATTGGTCCCGCCTCCCGCGACGCCGGAGCGAAAACGCAGGAAATCGTGCTGACGCCCCTCATGCGCTGACCTCCTCCGCCGCCGGTCCTTTGTTTTCTATAACATTCTCGCTTTGTTCCGGCGATTTTGCAGTTTCGGTGGCGTTCTCCTCTGCCGGACTTTCTGACCGAACATTCGTAGCGCCCCGACCTGTCGGGGCATCTGCCGAACTCCCGCCTACATCGGTACAAGTTTCGTTCGGCGCTACCTCACCACCTTCGAGCCCCACCAGCTTACTCAGTTCCTGCGCCTCCCGGTCATTCGACCCATCCTCGGGTGGGATTGCTGACGGTCCCGCCGGGTGGCGCATACGTCCCGACGGTTTTTGTCGGGATGTATGCGCCTCTTGGGCATGTTCTTTGCGCATGGTCAGCAGAATCCTCACCTTCCGGTCGATCGCCCGGTCGATCGCCATTTCCAGGCGCAGCACCATGTTCGCGGTCTCGTCTTCCGGAGCGAGGCACGAGTCCCGCGCAATTGCGTCTTTCTCCTCCTGCGCCTGCATCTCGTCCGCGAACGCCGCCTCGACCGCCGCCGTCTGCTCCTCCAGCAGGCGCACGAGTTCCTGGTAGCGGGCCTCCACCCCCGCCTCGCCCCCGAAGCTCTCCTTCACATACTTGTCTAGCTCTGTTTGGTCCTGCTGGTCGTGGAGGTACGCCCATTTCATGAAGAGCCCAAGCAGGTGGCCGATCTGCCGGGGCCGCCACCCCAACTCT
>JBEKLY010000394.1:0-6729 GCA_050010015.1 Terriglobia bacterium | reverse complement strand
CGATCGTTCATCATTCCTCTTCGAGGTAAAACCACCGACTGGAGAGCCGGATGCGGGAGATCCGCCAGTCCGGTTCGGAGGGAGGGGGATTCGAATTCAATCGTTTCTCCCTACCCCTATCTGAATTGTGCCCCTGCAGGGCACTGCGACTCTCAGAGCCTTAGCGCCCCTACCCCTGCTTTTCGAGTTCCGCGGCAGATACGCCGGTCAGTGTACGCAATTGGCTGATCACTTCCTCATCGGCCGCTGCGGTCCTTGGGCGGCCGAGACGCAGTGTGGCGGCGAATTCCCCGGGGCGCGTAAGTTCCAAGATCACCGGATTGCCGCCGGGGTGGGCGGAGAGCAGGTCCGATAATTCCGCGGCAAGTCCCTCGCCGGCTTGGTCAAGGTCTACTCGAATCCGGAGGCGCGGCTTGGGACCGTTCACAGCCGCATCGAGCGGACGTGCTTCACTTACCACCACCTTGGTGCGCTGATTTTCTTCGTGGCGCACGCGGCCCTTGATGAGGAGGGCTTTGTCGGGCTTCAGGACCCCTTGAAGCTGCTGATACGCCTGCGGGAAAACCAGGAGCTCGACCGATCCTCGATTGTCCTCGAAGATGCCGCTACCCCAAAGATCGCCTTTCTTGCTGGGCCGGACGCGCAAGCTGGTGAGGATTCCGGCCAAGGTCACTGGCGACTCGTGCTCAAGTTCCTCCAGCGACGAACTATCGTGACGCGTAATTGTGGCCAGGCGACTCATGTATTTTTCGAGAGGGTGGCCGGTAACGTAGAAGCCTAGAACCTCTTTTTCCCCCGCCAGCCGCTCCGCTTCCGTCCAGTCAGGCACGTCGGGCAGATCCAGAGGTGGGGGCGGGGCAAGGCCGGCATCGCCCATGAATAAACCGTGCTGGCCGCTCGAGGTTTCGCGCTGCCGCTTCTGGCCTAGCTCCATGGCCCGGTCGAGGAGGGCCATGTGCTGTGTCCGGCGCGCTCCCAGCGAATCACACGCTCCCGCCTTGATGAGGCTCTCGATCACACGCTTATTCAATAAGCGCAGGTCCACATTCTCACAGAATTGCACCAGCGTATCGAATCGCCCGAGCTTGCCTCTTGCGGCCAACACCGATTCGATGGCCGCCTCCCCGACGTTCTTAATTGCTGTCAGTCCGAACCGGATGCTGGTCCCTGCCGGAGTAAAGCGCAGGCCGCTCGAATTGACGTCCGGCGGGAGAATCGGAATCTCCATGTCACGGCACTCGTTCAGATACTTGATCATCTTGTCCTGGTTGCCGATTTCCGAGGAGAGGAGGGCCGACATGAACTCCACAGGATAATGGGTTTTCAGGTAGGCCGTCTGGTAGGCCACAACCGCATAGGCGGCCGAGTGCGATTTATTGAAGCCGTAGCCCGCGAACTGTTCGACCAGTTCCCAAAGCCTCTCGGCCTTGGCTACGGGAACGTTGTTCTTCTTTGCTCCGGCCAGGAACTTCTCGCGGTTCGCCACCATTTCTTCGTGCTTCTTCTTCCCCATGGCGCGGCGCACCACGTCCGCTTCGCCCAGGGTGAACCCCGCAACCCGGTTGAAGATCTGAATTACCTGCTCCTGATAGACGATCACTCCGTAAGTCTCTTCCAGAATCTCTTTAAGCTGGGGCAGGTCGTAAGTCACTCGCTTTTTGCCGCTCTTGCGGGCGATGTAGTCGTCAATCATGCCACCCTGGAGCGGCCCGGGCCGGTAAAGGGCGTTTAGGGCTGTGAGGTCCGCCAGGCGGCTCGGCTTAACGCGTTGCAGAATTTCGGTCATGCCCCGGCTTTCAAACTGGAAGACTCCCGCCGTGAGGCCTTTGCCCAACGTGGCATAGCTCATCTCGTCGTTTACGGGCAAATTGTCCAGGTCCAGCTTCTCGCCTCGGGTGCCTTCAATCAGCTTTACGCAATCGTCGATGACCGTAAGCGTGGTCAGACCCAGAAAGTCCATTTTGAGGAGGCCGATCTTTTCAAGGTCGTCCATGGCGTACTGGGTGGTGATTTCATCTTTGCTGCTCTTGTAGAGCGGGACGATCTCTTGCAAGGGCTGAGGCGAGATCACGACCCCCGCCGCGTGGGTCGAGGCGTGGCGCACGAAGCCTTCGAGATGCGCCGCCACCTGGAGCAGGTCCGCGATGCGCGGATCGGTGTCTCTGAGTTGGCGGAGTTCGGAAGTCTGCTTAATCGCGTCGGCGAGGCTGATATTCAGCGTATTGGGGATGAGCTTGGCGATCTTATCGACTTCGGCAAACGAGATATCCAGCGCGCGGCCTGCGTCTCGTATGACCGCTTTCGCACCCATCGTACCGAAAGTGATGATCTGACTGACGTTCTCGCGCCCGTACCGACCGGTGACGTACTCGATTACCTCGCCGCGCCGGCGCATGCAGAAGTCAATGTCAATGTCCGGGAAGGTGACCCGTTCGGGGTTAAGAAAGCGCTCGAACAGCAGTCCGTGCTGGAGGGGATCAATATCCGTGATGTGCAGCGAGTATGCGACCAGGCTGCCGGCTGCCGAACCTCGCCCCGGGCCGACCGGAATACACTTGTCGCGCGCATGCTTGATAAAATCCCAGACGATCAGGAAGTAGCCGGCGAAGCGCATCTGTTTGACAAGCTGGATCTCGAACTCCAGCCGTTCTTCATAGGCCTCGAGCGGGTCCCGCAGTTTCCCCGCCGCCGCCAATTGCTCCAGCCTCTGGCGGCGAAGGCCGAACCCTTGGCGCGTTACTTTCTCAAAATAGGTGTCGAGCGTCTCCCCGGATGGTACCTCGAAGTGCGGGAAAACATGCTGCTTTGCTTCCAGGTGGACATTGCAGCGCTCGGCCACTTCCAGCGTTCGGGAAAGCGCCTCCGGAATCTCGCCGAAGGTCGCGTACATTTCCTCAGGAGTCTTGAAATAGAACTGGTCCGTGGCAAACTTCAGGCGGTTCGAATCACTGACGGTCTTGCCTGTCTGAATACAAACCAGCACGTCCTGGGCGCGCGCGTCTTCCTGGGTGAGGTAGTGGCAGTCATTAGTGGCCACGAGGGGAATACCGGTCTCTCGCGACAAACGGACCATGTGAGGGTTGATACGCTTCTCTTCCGGCAGGCCTTGGTCCTGAATTTCGAGATAGAAATTGCCTTTGCCGAACATATCGCGAAGGTCGTAGGCGGCCTGGCGCGCCGCGTCGAACTTGTCGGCGCTGAGCGCAACGGCGACTTCCCCGCGCAAACATCCCGACAAGCCGATTAATCCATCGGCATGTTTCGCAAGTAAGCCCTTGTCTATTCGGGGCTTATAGTAAAAACCCTCTAGGAAAGCGGAGGATGCCAGCTTGAGGAGGTTGCGGTAACCTCTTTCGTTCTCGCAGAGGAGAACCAGGTGGTTAGGCCTGTCAGAATCGGGCATGCGGTCAAAGCGACTCGTGGGCGCCACATAGACCTCACAGCCCAGAATCGGCTTTAGCCCCCGTTTTAACGCAGCCTCGTAGAACTTCACCGCACCGAAAAGGTTGCCGTGGTCGGTGATGGCGACGGCAGGCATCCTAAGCTCCGCCGCGCGAACCATGAGCCGGTCGATCTCACAAGCGCCGTCGAGCAGGCTGTAATCGGTATGAAGATGAAGATGGACAAAGTTTTCGGATGGCATTGCGGAACTATTCTAACAGAAACGTCCCCGCCACGACACCTCGAAGACGCTGCGTTGTGTCCTGAAATGCGGGTTGGTCGCTGCCAGTGATCTCTCAGCCCTGAAGAGGCGTGATAATCGCGCATTCCGTAGGTAGCCGCTTCAAGTCTTGAAAAGGAAACCCGTCTCGTTTCTCAGGCCGTTGGCCCGTCGGCGTTAACCTAAGCCTGCCGCCGTCTGCAAAATGCTTCTGGCTGCTACTCTCAGGCCCAGAGGGCCGAAAGATTGTGGCCCACGGCGAAAGCCGTGGGATGGCCGTGTTGGTTAACGATCGAGCCCGTCAGCCGACGGGCGACAGACTTCCCGCGCCCCGTCCAATCTTTCTTTCGCCCCTACGGGGCTTTCTCACGGCGCTCATGCTTCATCCCATGGCTTTGAAGGTGTGAAAAAATCGGCGAGAGGCAGAAATGTGCAAGCGCTGTCATTCTGAGCGAAGCGAAGAATCTCGCTTTGAGTTCCTTCGCCATCAGCCACTTCCATCGGCAGAGCGAGATCCTTCGCTTCGCTCAGGATGACAGGCTGGCTGATTCTTTCACACCTTCTTTCGCCATGGGCCACATTCTGCCGCCCGTCAGCTGACGGGCTCTGACGGCCTTGCACGCCTTCGGTTAACGCTTACGGGCCTTTGGCCTGGGCTGTGCCAGTCCACTCCTTCGGGGCGGCGAGTTGCGGGCGAAGACCAGCTTCAACCCTCAGCCACCCGCTAACACACATTTTTAGGGACGCTGCAACGCGCCGGACAGATTTCCCGCAACCCGGCACCAACTCAAAGCGTCTAAGAAGCATGGAGTAACAGGCAGATGCGACACTTTGCACGATTTTGCCTTTGCACCTTTGAGCCCGAAGTACCCTGTGTTATACTGACAAATGCAGGGTGAGGAGCTGCTTTGAACATGAAACATACGCCACGGGTGCTCTGGGTAATCCTGGGCACGGTAATGCTTTGTACACTGCTAGGAGGGCTGTACGGGCGGGAAGTCGACGCGACAGCGGGTGGTGACGACGCGCAAGTCAAGAACGGCCTCACCGAATTCACCCGCATCTATAACGTGGTGGAGCAGAATTACGCCGACCCAGTAGACCCCGACAAAGCTATCTATGGCCCCAGCGACAGCAATGTTGGCGCCATCCCGGGCGCGTTGCGCAGCCTGGACCCTCACTCTAATTTTTACGACCCTCGGGCTTTTTCGCTGCTGCGCGAAGATCAGGAGGGCAAGTACTACGGCGTGGGCATGCAGATCGGGCAACGTGCCGGGAAACTCGGCAAACTCATTGTTGTTGTCATCGCTCCCATCCCAGGCTCTCCGGCGTTTCGGGCCGGCCTGAGGCCTGATGACGTTATCATTAAAGTAAACGGCCAGTCCACGGACGGAATGGACACGCGTGAGGTTGCCGAGAAGCTGAAAGGGCCCAAGGGCACCCAGGTACACATCACGGTCACGCGAGAAGGATACGAACAACCCATCGAAGTGGACATCACGCGCGACGAAATTGCGCAGCAGAGCGTTGACGACGTATTCATGGTAAAGCCGGGAGTGGGTTACGTCCGCATCAACCGATTTAACGAGAATACGAACGACGAACTCTCCGAGGCGCTCAAGAAGCTGAATGACAAGAATCTCCAGGGTTTGGTTCTCGACCTTCGCAACAACCCGGGTGGCTTGCTTCAGGAGGCGGTTGAGGTATCGGACCATTTCCTCGAAAAGAGCCAGTTAATTGTCTATCACTATGGCCGCCACTCGCAGGAAAAACGTTACTACACGACGAAGGGAGACGGTGGTAGAGAGTATCCCATCGTGGTGCTCATCAACCGCATGACGGCCAGCGCGGCGGAAATCGTGACAGGGGCGTTGCAGGATCACGACCGCGCCCTGGTGATGGGCGAACCGAGCTTCGGCAAAGGTCTGGTTCAGACCGTTTTTCCACTCAGCGAGCACACCGGCTTGGCGCTTACCACGGCTCGCTATTACACTCCCAGCGGCAGGTTGATCCAGCGCGACTATAACAACGTTTCGCTCTGGGATTACTACTATCGCGCCGAGAATGCTCCGACCCCACACACGGACGTCCGCCTCACGGACGGCGGGCGTGAGGTTTATGGTGGCGGCGGGATCACCCCTGATGTCAAGTACGAGGAACCCAAATTCACGCCCGCTCAGGAGTTACTGGTTACGCACAACGTTTTCTTCGGGTTCGCCAAGTACTATCTGGGGATCCATAAGACCATTCCCAACGACTTCCAGGTGACGGACGCTGTGCTCCAGGAATTCCGCCATTACCTCACTGACCAGAAAGTCCAACTCTCCGAGCAGGACCTCAATGGCAACTTAGACTTTATACGGACCCGCATCCGAGCCCCCTTGGTCGAGTTCATCTACGGTCAGACAGCGGCTAGCGAGATCGCCTTGGTGAACGATCCGTTGGTTGAGAAAGCGGTCGGCGATATGCCCCAGGCCAGCGAGTTGCTGGCTAAAGCCAAACGGTATATCGCGAGCAAGAGTCAGAGGTAGCACAGCCACTCTTGGCTGTGCGGGCAAAGCCGCAGGCAGGAGTCAAAGTTGAGCGCGGACCCCCGGTTTTGGGGTTCGCGGCTGGTCTGTGGCCCCGTCGAAGGACCGCGGACCCCAAAGCCGGGGGTCCGCGCTACCACTACCTTCGGAATCGCGAGAAGAAATACCTCAAAAGCGAAAGTCCCCCCGTCAAAGGTACCAAAAGGATCTGCCGGGCAAGCGAGGCGCGCTCCTGGGAACGACTCCGCTTGTCCCGCACGTGTGCGGTTGCCTGGCCAATTAGCATCGCCGCGTATTTCGCGAAATCGACGCCGCATCGCTCGCATTTACCGCCTTGTTCCTGAACATGCCTGCAGGAGGGGCAAGTGAAACGGAGAGGTGCATGACAGCGGGTGCAGAATTGTACCCCCGTCCAATTCTCATGATGGCACTTGGGGCATTGCATAGGAAGAGATGGTGGACGCGAAGGGATTCGAACCCTCGACCTCAGCGTTGCGAACGCCGCGCTCTCCCAACTGAGCTACGCGCCCACGAGTC
>JBEKLY010000393.1:0-6782 GCA_050010015.1 Terriglobia bacterium | reverse complement strand
GTGTACCTTCGGGAAGTTTTGCGATCGTACGAGCCATCTGCGGTCCTCCTCTCATTTGAATGAGAGCAGTATACCGCGTATTTACTTAAGTGAACAGTATTGGGCTTCAGCCCTGCCCTTCCACTTCCAATAGCCAACTTCTCCCTCGAACTCGGCCAAGCACTAGATTACTCAGTTGACGTGCAACCTTCAGAGCCCGGACCTACCGCACCTTCAACGAGCCGACAATGTCAGAAAGGTGAAGCCGCTTTCTCTGGCAGTAGTCACGTAAACCCTGCACAATACGAACCGAAGCCCCCGGATCGTAGAAATTCGCTGTACCCACTTGCACAGCTCGGGCGCCGGCGATAAGAAACTCGAGAGCGTCCTCCGCAGTGGAGATACCTCCCAGCCCAATGATGGGGATTTTCACGGCCCGCGCGGCCTGGTAAACCATGCGTAGGGCCACCGGTTTGATAGACGGGCCGGATAATCCCCCGGTTACATTCGAGAGGCGAGGCGTACGCGTCTCGATATCAATGGCCATGCCCACGAGAGTGTTGACCAGCGAGAGAGCGTCGGCTCCCGCCCCCTCGGCAGCTCGTGCAAACACCGTAATATCAGTGACGTTGGGCGAGAGTTTCACGATCAGCGGAAAGCGCGCTGCCTTCTTCGACGCCGCAACCACTTCCTCGGTCAGCTTCGGGTCGCTGCCGTACACGATGCCGCCGCACCGCGTGTTGGGGCACGAGATGTTGAGTTCGTAGGCGGAGATGCCATCGCCTTCGTTAAGCATTTCGAGACAGCGAACATAATCCTCGGTCGAGTAGGCAAACACGTTCACGATGCAGCGGGCTTTCAAGGTTCTCAGGAAAGGGAGCTTCTCGCTCAGGAATCGCTTTGCGCCGACGTTCTGAAGGCCGATGGCATTCAGCATTCCCGATTCGCTCTCGTAGATGCGCGGCGAGGGATTTCCTTCCATCGGCTCGGGAGATATACCCTTGACGACAATCGCCCCTAACTCGTTCAAATCAATGAGCGAGGCGAATTCCTTGCCGTATCCAAACGTGCCGCTTGCCGTCCAGACGGGATTCTGGAAACGTATTCCGGCGATTTCGGTTTCGATCTGAGGCACAAATTCGTCGGGAACCGCGGCAGCCGCCATGTCTTTCGGCAAAGGTTCGCGTTTTAAGCTACTTACGGACATGAACACATTACCCGGCTATCAAACACAATTTAGATGTCAAATGCTAAGGGCTGAATGGCATTGTGATTTGAGAAATGGCAAGTTGTAAAACCATTTGAATGCTGCCATTTGCCGTTTGCCATTTGAATTCGTTCTTCCTGCCACCTGCCTACTGCCTACTGCCTTTCCGTTACCGGCCCGTCCCAAACGACCTTGTCCGACCAGAACACAGGACCCTCGGTACAGACTCGCTGGTAAGCCTCGTGTCCGGACCCCTGGACGCGGATGCAGCAACCCAGGCAAACCCCCAGGCCGCATCCCATGCGGTTCTCCATCGAGACCAGGCAAGGATGGCGGTATTTGCCTGCCAACTGCACGGCGGCGCGTAGCATAGCCCAAGGCCCACAGATCATGAGCAGGCACTTTTTGTCCGAGTGGCGCTCCAGATACTGTTCGAGCGGCCTGGTGACGAAGCCGCGGTAGCCGGCAGAGCCATCCTCGGTGGCAAGCAAACTAGCCCGAACCAGGGTCTTGAAATCCTCCACGCCGACCAGATCCGCCTTGCTTCGCCCTCCCATGAAGAGGCGTTGGTGAAAGCCCGCCTCCGCCAGCCGCTTCGCCGGCAGGAGCAGGGCGGCTATTCCAATTCCTCCAGCCACATGCAGAATCTCATCTGCCTCGTGCGCTCGAGGCAGATAGTCCTCCTCGAAGAACCCATGGCCGAGCGGCCCCAGCAACCCCACTTTATCTCCGGGCTTCAGCTCGGACATCAGGCGAGTCCCGTGACCCACGACCTTGTAGAGGAATTGCATAATTCTCGCTGAATCCTGCCTGCGGGCGCGCTTTCCATCCGAGTTCTCGCCCCTCAAATCATAGATGCTCATCGGCCGCCGCAGGAGTACATCCGACCGGCCGAGAATTCGCAGCATGGCAAACTGGCCGGGCCGGGCGGTCGCTGCCTGGCGGGGAGCTTCAACGCTCAAAAGAAAATGGTTGCCGCTGAGGGGCCGGTTTTCGGTGACGGGAACCACTTCGTCGTACATCTTAGTCATTTTAGCAGAATTCTGCATTCCTTTGCCGCTGTGTGCGGCGTTCTTTGTCCTTAAAAAGCGCTCAATTCTGCACTACATTGAAGTTGCGTGTCATTCCGAGCGGAGCGAGGAATCTCGCTCTGCGTCGGGCGGACACTGAACAAAGATCAGGGCGGGATTCCCCGCGGAGTTTACCCTGAGCGGCAGAGCGAGATTCTTCGCTCCGCTCAGAATGACAAGCGAAGGGCTCAGGATGACAGCGAAGGGCTCGGAATGACATTTCCGCCGGACGCCAAAAGCAAGCCCGGGAGCGGGCGGTTCCTTGGGCGCGAAAGAGGCATTGGAGCTCGATTTGGGGTTGATTGGGCTCATTTGGCATGCAAGAAAGCGCTCAATCTGCAACTTTCTAAAAGGTCATGTCCTGTGTTTTCAGATACTTCCTAGCTTCGTTCCCGCTATTCTTGTATTATTCGTAATTCTCTTTTCCGCCGCATGCCGGAACCGCCCCGACTTTTGCTTGCCGTACGGGCGTCGCGGCGCTCCCTTGCGACAAAACGTCACAAACGACAACAAGTATAGGCTACCACAGGCGGACTGCCGTGTCAAGCAGAAAATGCAAGGAAAGCAGATGGACTTTTCCTGTAAGCCGTTTCAAATCCTCGCTGAACGCGGTCGGCGCAGACTCCACAAGGCGGAAGCCAGCGCCAACCGGCGGGCACCCGACTTGACGCGCCCTTTTGCGCAACGGGACAGTTTTGTCCTACAATGCTTCGATTGTAGGTGATTTTGACGTGTTATTACTGCGCGGACTAATCATTCTCGGGCTGATCGGGCTGAATGCATTCTTCGCCGCCACCGAATACGCGCTCCTTAGCGTCAGGCGGACGCGGATCGAGGAACTGACGCGCGAGGGCAATCCTCGCGCGCGGCTTGTTCAAACGCTGCTGGCCGATATCGGCTCGCTCATTTCGGGCGCACAACTCGGTGTGACCGTCGTCAGCCTGCTGATGGGTTGGCTGGGTGAAGGGTTCATAGCTCAGACACTCCAGCCTCTGCTGGATCTTGGACTCCACCGGCATGCCTCCGCGGTGCTGGTCCACTCGCTGGCGGGGGCCATCGCTTTCCTGCTCATCACTATTTTTCTGATGGTGCTCGGAGAGTTGGTTCCGAAGGCGGTGGCGTACGACCATGCGGAGATGGTTTCCCTGGTTGTTGCCCGGCCAATGCTGGTGTTCTTAAGGCTCAGCCGCTACGCGGTAGGTGCTCTGGTGGGAATGGCGAACGCTGTCTTGGGAGCCCTTGGCCGGTCTCCGTTACGGGGCTTGAGGCCGCTGCACACGCCTGAAGAGGTAAAACTGATTGTATCGTCCATCCGCAAGCACGGCCTGCTTCGGGAAGAGCAGGAAGATATCATCCACACGGTCTTCGATCTGGATTTCATCCTGGTGAAGGAGATCATGGTTCCCTGGACCAGGATCACCTGTCTGCCGTTTACCCAGGACGTCCGCAGCCTCCTCGAGCGCATCGTCAAAGACCAACACTCGCGCCTTCCGATTTATGAAGGATCGCCCGATCACGTGGTCGGCATCCTTTACACCAAGGACCTGTTGAGGGTCGTGTCCGAGCGGCTGAAGAGCGGCGTGCCGCTTCAATCGCCGATGGACCTGCGCCCGATTCTCCGCCAACCCATGATCGTGCCGGAGTCCAAGCCGCTCAGCCAGGTGCTCGAAGATGCGCGGCGGCATCATTCGCACCTGGCGCTCGTGGTCGATGAATTCGGCACTTACGTCGGGCTGGTCACGGTGGAGGATGTCCTCGAGCAACTGGTGGGCGAAATCCGGGACGAATACGATCAGGACGAACAGGCGATCCACCAGGTGAGCGGCAACGTCCTGGTAATGGACGCTTCGATTAACCTCCGCGACCTGGCGAATGACTACGAGATTGTGCTGCCGCGAGGCAACGGATATGAAACCCTGGCCGGGTTCGTTCTGTCCTTCCTGGGCACGATCCCGAAGGGCGGGGAGAGCACCGTCTACGAAGACCGGCGCTACACGGTGACGGAGATGGACGGCTGGCGGATTGCCAAGGTTAAGATTGAGAAGCTGCCCGTCGCCACACCGCAAGCCAAGCCTGCTGCCGAAGTGAGAACGGGGTAGTGCCGCGTAGGGGCGCATCGCGATGCGTCTCTCGAAATCCGTGCTAATCTAACCCGGGAGGTTCATATGGCACTAAACATTGGCGACGCAGCGCCCGATTTCAAGCTCAGTTCGACCACCGGCGTGACCCAGGGCGAATTTCAGCTTTCCGCCCAGCGCGGCAAGAATGTGGTGATCTACTTCTACGCGCTCGACTTTACACCGGTTTGACAGGACCATCTGTCAGCAATCCAGGCGGACCTCGCCCGTTTTGCTGACTTAAACGCCCAGGTCGTGGGCGTATGCACTGACACCGTTTTCTGCCACATCGCCTTTCAGAAGCACTTGGGCGGCCTCAAATACCCTCTGGCGACGGATCGCTGGCCTTACGGCAAAACGGCCGCGGATTACGGCGTCTTCCCTGCCACAAGACATCAAGTGCCTTTCATCAACGATCGAGCGGTGTTTATTGTGAACAAGGACGGCAAGATCGCTTGGGTGAAAATCTACGAGCTGAGGGAACTACCGAGTAATCGCGAGATCCTCGAAGCGCTGAAGGAATTGAGTTGATCACTTGTCATGAAAATGCCCTCTCCTGAAAGTCGTAGCGCGGGCGTCTCGCCCGCGGGGGCGCGGGCATCCTGCCCGCGCGCGGGAGCGAGACGCTCCCGCGACTGCGGGCGGGACGCCCGCACTACATCCGTCCAGCGTCGGGTAATTTTCGTGGTTTCCGGGTGCCCGTCGTCCGACGGGCAGGCGCGACTGCATCGAAAAGGTGTAGGGGCAGGGCTTGCCCTACCCGGTTCATTAGGGGACGGCAAGCCGTCCCCCTACAAGTAGGCTCGACCAACTTCCTATCGGTTGCTCCCTAATCCCAACTATCTTTGCCCGGACCAGACGACGCATGCTCGCTCGATGGAACTTCGCCTTACTGCATCGCGTACATGAGGATGAAGGGGAGGCGAAAATGAAAAAGAGGCGAGGGAATTGTGTGGCCGGCCGGCGCGCTGGGTTCAGGCCGGGCGCGGCTTTGGGGGTCTTCATACTTGGTTTGGTTTTTCTGGCTGCGTTGCCTTTGGGGGCACAAGACAAAAAGGGCTCAAGCAAAAACGATTCCGACACGGATCAGGAAGGCTTCGGAATTGTCGCGAGCAAGCGGGCCGGCGCGAAGGACGTGGGCTTGCCTTTGTACCCGGGGGCGCGAGAACACAAGGACAAGTCCGAAGACAGCCCGGCAGTCAAGTTTGGTTTGTGGGGCGGGAACTCAGGGTTCAAGCTGGCCGTGGTGAAGCTCGAATCGAACGACGGCCCCGATAAAGTCGCCGCGTTCTATCGTAAGGCGCTGAAGAAGTACGGCAAGGTGTTGGATTGTACTGGCTCGTCGAAAGGAACTGTTGGCAACAGTGATGAGCTTGGCTGCGAGGACGACCAGCCCGAAAACGGGGAACTCGTCCTGAAGGCAGGCACAAAGCAAGACCAACATCTGGTGGGAATCAAGACCAGCGATGGCCTTACTGTATTTCAATTGATCTACATCATGGCGCGCGGTTCGGATACGAACTAGTGCCGTGTCCCGATAATTCGCGATATAAGTCGTGACGATTCGGCCACGCCTCAGCAGCCCCGTCAGGGGCGGCATAAAGTAGCCCAGGGCGTGAGCCCTGGGTTGGACGGCCCTCACCCTGCCTTCGGCACCCCTCTCCCGCCCGAGCGGGAGAGGGGACAGGGGTGAGGGAGAGCCTCACGAACCCACGGCTTACGCCGTGGGCTACTAGCTTACGCCCGCGGCGCGGGCTGACATGTTCAACAAACATCTGGGACACGACACTAGGGTAGTGACTCATTAAATTGCCGTGGATTTAGCCTGCAATTGCCGGCTCGCCGGCCTGGTCATATAGGAGATGACGAGAAACAACAGCAATACCAGCGGCGCGAATGCTGTGGGGCCGTCTTTCGCGAGATAATGGGCAACAGCCGCCGAGATCCACGCGAATGTGAATCCGGCATAGGCCCACTCTTTGAGTTTAGGCAAGCCGGGAACGACGAGGGTGATCGCTCCCAAGAGTTTGGCGATGCCAAGAATGATTCGCAGCTGTTGCGGATATCCCACGTGCGCAAATCCTTGAACCGCCTGCGGATTGCCCGACAGGTAACCAAATGCAGCAAAGAGCGACAGCGCGGCCAACACACCCGTGCTCACCCAGTAGGTTACTATGCGTGCCATGGAGTTGTTTCTCCTCGTTTAATCCGGGGTTTCCGATTTGGACCCGTTGCTCTTCTGGATCATACGCTTCCCATGCCCTCGACACAACGAGATTGCCACAAAAGCCTGTGATTCAGACAGTGGGGGGAGGGCGCGAGGCTGGCGGGAGGCAGGAGAGGCGAGACGAGGGAAATTGGGCGCTGGAGTGGGGGTGTGTTGAGACGGGTGGCGGCTGTGTCGTAGGG
>JBEKLY010000392.1:0-6797 GCA_050010015.1 Terriglobia bacterium | reverse complement strand
GAATGCGACTCGGGAGGGTTCCTACGAACATGGATCAACTGGCGGTCAGATCGGCGTGCGCGTGAAATAGCAAGATTGCGAAATAGCAGAAGACCTCAGGAATTAGTAATTTGCCATGAACAGGTCAAGCCCCTCAGTCGCAAGCTTCCGGGAATCGCACTCGATGATCAGCAAGTGGGCTCGGGGTTGGCCGCCCTGTTCGATCTTCCCCGAGTGACGCTTCGCCCGCGTTGGTCTCGGAGCTGATTTTCTACGTGATGGCATGTGCAGGGAAGACTCTCTAATGCCATTATAAGTCTACCCGCTCCCGTCAACTATTAGCAAGATTCGTGCGCAGCCTGTCCCATAGATCGTGCTCGCGCTGATAACCGTCGTTAGCGAGCACACGCTCTTCAGGGCTCAAGTCAGCGAGAAACCGGAAGCCTCCGGCGCAAGCGGTGCAGATTTTCTCGCTATCAATCTCTTCGGTGCGTCGCACCAAGTCGCGTAAGTCGTCCCAGTCGAATTCTGTACCTTCCTCGAATTTCCTCATGAGGCCCGCAGGATCGAATGTGTCGCCAGCCTGCCAGAGCTTCAGCACCACAAGCCGGCGGATGAGCGGCTGATTAAGCGGCCGGCTGGAGTAAATGCCCAGATCATAGATGTCGCGCGCCTTGTTGCGCTGATAACAGGCGCGAATCTTTTCAGCAAGGATTTCGGGTAGTGCCAGGCAGGTGATATCGGTGGGAGCGAAAGGCAAGAGTCTGAAATAACTCTGTTCGCATTGCGGCCGGCGCTCTGGCGCCAGTGTTGGCGTCTCGCGGCGGCTGATCTGCAATCTAATTTCGCTGTTGCCTTCCCTATTCCATTCATGCGAATACGTGGGATTCACGCCCCATGATAGACCGTCCGAGGTCTCGTAGTAGCTGTTGTCAGGAATATGGAACCTGATCCCTTGGAATTCCTCCTCGAAAGCTCCCATCATGGCGAGGATGACATCCTCGTGATCGTGCTCCTCAATCGCGGTGAAATCCATATCCGTCGAAAACCGCGCCTGGCTTCCGAGAAACATCTTCCGCAGACAAGTGCCGCCCTTGAAAGCTAGCCGGTCCAGAATGCCGCGTTCAGAGAGAAGCTGAAGCAGAAAGGTCAACACGATTTCCTTCTCGGCGATCATCATGTCGCGAAGACCGGATTGAGTGGAGAAGCGCCGCATGTCGGGTAGTGTGAGCATCGTTAATCGTCCTTCTTCAGCGCTTTTCGCTGGCCGATCCCGGCGCTCTCGCGCAGTTCTTCACGCGACACGTTCACGAACAGGCGCCACGTCTTGTCGTAGCCGATGGCACCCTGCACCTTGCGCGTGGGATTTGGCCCCATCCATGTCCGGGGGCCGCGTGCCGCGAGCCGGAGCAGCCGTTTATGAATATCGGGGCTCATGTCCGCCTTGACGTGATCCATCACCCAACCGAACCTGCGGACCAGCGCTGTTGAATCGATCCGATCGAGATAGTCTGCCGCTTTAGGCCAATCGAAACGGCTGCTCGCCGTTGCCAGAATGGAGACGGCTTCTCCCACGCCGCCGGCCAGCGCTGGGCGGTCGATGCAGTCGATGGCCGTCTTTTCGCGGTCGGACATCATGACCTTGTAACCGAATACGTCAACTGGGGAGAATCCGAAGAATTTGCCAGGCTTGGGATTGACGGCACGCACCCGCCCCTCCCCCACCCTCCGCTCCCGCACCCGGATCGGCGTGACCACAACGATCACTCTGCGGTGTTGTGTTGTCAGTCCGTAATACCCAGCCGCGCTGCCGTATCCGATATAGTAGGGATCGGCGATACGGCTCGCGAGCGCGAGCAAATTGGTTTCGCCCATCGCATCGGGTCCCTCGTCGGGCGGGATGACGAGGTACTCTCCCCAACTCGCCCGCTCTAGCCAGCCTTTCCGGCGCAGGGATTCAATAACGTTGTCCGCCGCCTTGGTCGTGACGCCCAGTAGTTTGATAATCTCCGACCGGCTCACCTCTCGCCGTTTCTGTTCGGCAAGGGCAAGGACGACCCGGCTTTCCTGCGGCGATAAGGTTCTGACGGTGGAGTCCATGGTATTCTTCGTCACAAAACCACCTGGATACGGAGGTTTTAATGAATAAAATAGCAGAGTAATCTTTCCTGGTCAATATTTATATGCCAAAAACCCCCCTACAAAGGGGGTTTTGTTACATAAAATATAAGAGATCCCGCAGCATTCACTGAGCAGATTTCGAAAAGAGATACCCGCCCGGGATCGACTGGAACATGGTTATTCCGATCCAGCCGCACCATGCGCCGTTCGACGATGCGTCGGCGCGGTTTACCAGACTGGCGAGAAGATGCTCGCCCGGTTCTTGCCATTGCTGAAGATGGACATCTCGCCATCTTGACTGATCTTCAGAGCGACGCCATCTTTCGACGCAAATAAAGCAGCGCGAGTTCGTGCGCCCTCGGCGGCTGTTCGCATTCGTCCCGTCTCGAAGATACAACCAATTCCTCTAACGATTCCGTTTCCATCGATGACGACGGCGCCATCGAGTGCCGCAGCATTGCACACCAGTCGTGGAGAAAGATCGCACAGTTGGCGACCCACGAATAACCGCGAGTAGAGAGCCTCGACTGGCGAGATGTTTGCCTGCCTGTTGAGGATAAGCCGACTGATCACGCCCTCTGATGACGACACCACAAGCAAGGCTCCCAGCCGATCTTCGCGAAGCGTTAGTGCGATCGTCGTGATGTGCTGAGCAAGATGTCTGCGTAATGCCTTTCCTCTTGCAGTGCAAACATGTGTCAACTGTGCGCATAGTTGATCGGCAAGACGCATAGCGGGATACAACCGCCAGCCTGCAGCGTCCCATGAGAAACATATACGGGCACCCATCGCGACGAGAACTTCACCCTGTTGTGTCAGAATGACGGTTACAGCTTCATGACCGTACGAGTAATTGAGCGTGGAGATCTGACCGAGAGGTCCGAGTACGCGGTCGGAAACCGGTCCGGGCGACGCGAAGTCTAGGTCGACGACCTCGACGACACGCCCATTGCCTAGACAGTGCAGTAGCAGCGCGCCGCTCTTAAGAAGGACGGCGGACTTCTTGGAACCGAGAAATTGGCGGCCAAAACAGACAGCGGGTTCCTGGTGACCTGGTCGGCGACGGGAATGACCGAAGAAAACGGCAAGTTCTGGGATACGACCCTCGTAGCGACGATGGCTCAGCAGGCAGAGGGTCGATATCGCCTCTTCCAGCACGGCGGGGGCAACGGTTCTCCGATTAGCTAGGCGAAGTGCGTTGAGGATCACCCGTATGACGACCGTGTGCCCGATATTGCTCAGTAGAGTCGCAGCAACATCCGCAGATTCGACACGCAGGAGAGAAGGCATACAATCCGAGTGGACCTCGGCAAGCAATGTCGCAGCCGCGTGCTCGAGCCAATCATCAGAGGAGACACCATCGGCTTTGACATGGAGTTTGAGAGCGCTGTTGAGGTAGGGCAATTGCGCGAGAATGGACCCGTCGTCTCCCGCAGGCGGCGCGAGGCGATAGGTCGGAGAGACGTTACCAAGGAACTTCAGGAGGTTCCAGTGGAATGAGCCGGCGAGTGTGAGATAACAAAACCTGACCTGGGCGGAGGAGTTGCGGTACGTCGCGTCATCCTCAAATAGGACTGCGAGCGGTTCGTAATACAACAGGTCGTTCATGAGCCTTAGACTACTATTTGCGAGTCCTTTCCGCTAGCACGTCAGCCACGCCCGATCTCATCCGATGCGATGACGCGGCCTGCGGCTAGGCAAGGGCAGACAAGCACCCTTGAGAATGCCGCTGATACTACACTCTCCTGAGGTCCTAGAATCCTGCGATCGCTCCATTGCGGTTGTATACTGATTGGCAGTGGGGAGCAAAAATGGAAATCCAGAATAACGCTTTTCCCGTTCTAAACCTTCAGCAGTTGTTGGGCCTACCCAAAGGCCGCAAGTCGCAAGACATGAAACGGATTCTGCACTCGCCAAACAGCGAGGATTGGGTAACTTGGAATTTTTTTCAGGTCATGTCCCGGCAGTATCCGGATGCCTGGTGGCGACACTTTATCAGCGCTGCGCGAAGGCGCAATGCCAATCTCGCTCTAACCGCAGATGTCCGATCACTTCCGATGCTTCGTTTTTGGTCGTCAATTGTTTCTCCCGCAGAATACGAGTCACAAAGCAGGGGCAGGATGCTGAAATCGGGAAACGCCGAATGGGCATCGAGAGCGAGTTTTGCCGAACCAGTCGAAGGTCCATCCGAGATCGACATTATATTCGATCACAATCAATTTCTCGTTTACGTTGAAGCCAAACTCGCGTCGGATGTCTCGATGAGTACGACCTATGATCCGGGACGGAACCAGATAATTCGGAACATCGACTGTCTCATTGCGAATGCTGGCAACCGGAAACCAATCTTCTGGCTGCTTGTGAGGGATGAGGCCCCGACTCGGGCATACGTCCGACTGATAAACAACTACAAGGCGGAGCCTAGCCTGTTGGTCCGTGATTTGCCGCACCGAAACGCCAAAACGCTGAGGAGTATCGTACAAAACCTCACGATTCTCTTATGGAGCGACTTCAGGGAATGGGTTTGTGCACCTGGCTTTGACCCGGAAACCGCTGCTGTCCAGCGAGAGTTGGAGCGCAGGATTCTCGGATAGCCGCTCTCAGGCCCTCCCCGTAGATTAGCTCCATGAGTTGCCGTTAGCTCCTCAGGTAAGCTTTTTCATACTGTGCAAGTATTAGCTTGTCGTGTCGAGCAAGCGGAGAGTTCCGGCGTTGACTGGCGCAAGAAACTTCAATGCGAGTGGCGCAACGCTGCGCTTCGACCCGTACCTCTTGTCCAACGGCGGAAGGCGCTTACAAACCTGCAATTGCACGATCTCGCCGTTTTCCAGAATTGGCTCGCGATACCTCAGGGACCAGCTTCGCCCTTTCTTGAAGATCTGTCCGCGCTGCATCTATCCGCCCAGATCTCAGCCATATTACCACTGACGTCCAATCAAACCGGACGTACCGCCCGATTCGCAGGCACGGAATCTGATTTCTGCAACGCGCCCGCGTTTTCTCGAAGACCCACGACAGTGGCACTTTCAGGCGCTCTGCTAACTCTTGGGGTGTCAAGATGTTGTTAGGGTCTAGCATAGAAAATATCGGGGAGTCTTCCCCTGCCTCACCTGTTGTTGCACGACCCCTCCTGAAGATACGGGTGCAACCTGGTCCTGAAGGTGGCTCCTGTGGTTCCCAACCGCTGGTTGATCAGCCCCATTGAGTAAGTTCCCTGGCTCTCCTCTGACACGTTACGGGGACGACACACTCCATCGTGTGGGGGAATTGATTTCCTGTCAAATCTCGCCCACTAAGCCGCGTTCGGCGGACTCCTGCGCCAATCTTCCTGAATTGTCAATAGGTTAGATGGCGGCGCGCTTGAGTAATTTCAAAAAAGGGAAGGCCTCTATAGGGCCGCCCGCGGCGAAGCGAAACGCGGAATCCCCCAACTGCTGGCGAGGCTTTGGCCGCTCCCAACAGGAAGAAAAGGGCTCCCGATATAGAACGGAGCCCATCGACTATCGAGCAGACCAACGAGAGCGAGGTTCTAATGGCAACTCAAACTATTCCCACTTACCAGCGACTCAATGGCCCAGTTGCAGTCTCCACACTTTCACGTGGGCCAGTTTCCCGACAACCTCGCAGTTGTCACAGCGTGCATACCAAGGGGTGCGACGCCAATAAGCAAGACCAGAACTGGCAGGATCTCGTTGTTGAAATGCTTCCCTTGGTTAAGCGCCTGGCCTTCAAGATTCGCCAACGCCTGCCTTCTCATGTGGAAATGGAGGACCTGGTTGCAAACGGGGTGCTGGGTCTAGTTGATGCCATGCGAAAGTTTGACGGCACCAAGCGGGTGAAGTTAGAAAGTTACGCGCGGCGCCGATCCGATCTCGCGGGACATTCGGCGCAAACACAAGAGAATTCAAAAGGTTTACCGCGATCTGGAGGCCAAGCTCGGCCGCCCTATCCTGGACGAGGAGATGGCCGCCCGCCACTTCGGAATGACTTTGATTCTGGGGATACTCGCGTTGCTCTGCCTGATGAGTTTGGGTGGGGTGTTAGTATGGACAGAAAGTGCGAACTCGACCGCAGACGCAAAGCTCCTCCCCAGCCCGTTCAATGAACAACGCGCTTTTGAGAATTTGGAGAGATTCGCGGCCCTCGGACCGAGGCCACCAGGTTCAGACGCGCACAACTGGACCTATCTCTTGATCCACCTTTCGCTGCTTGGCGCTGGCGTGGATGTCCACAACGTCGAGTTCGACAGTTTCAAGGCCTCAACACCAGTGGGCCAAATCGAGATGACCAACGTCATCGCTAAAATTCCCGGCGCTCGGCCGGAGATGGTCATTCTTGGCGGGCATTACGACACCAAGAGGATGAAGATGCGTTTTGTCGGAGCCAATGACGGCGCCTCCAGCACAGCTTTCCTCATTGAAATGGCTCACGTGCTCGCTAACCGGAGAAATCGCTTTACGTACTGGATTGTCTTATTTGACGGCCAAGAGGCATTGAAAGACTGGTCTGCCTCGGATGGCTTGTACGGGAACCGCCACTTTGCCCAGTCGCTCAGCGCGGACCAGGTGAACCAGTTTCGCGCCATGTTCAACGTGGATATGATTGGGGACAGGAACCTTCACATCCACCGTGAGAGCCACTCGGATTCTCAGCTCACCGATCTCATTTTTCGTGACGCCCAGGACCTCGGTTACGGG
>JBEKLY010000391.1:0-6825 GCA_050010015.1 Terriglobia bacterium | reverse complement strand
GACCCGAACGGGATTGATCAGTTCATCGCCACCAAGCTTTATCTGGCGCGCATGGCGGTGGGGACCCCCGAACACCAGTATCAGGAAGTGGCGAATCCTCTTAACTGGCAATGGTTCGCGGGATTTGATCAAGCTGAGCACCCGACATGGGCCTCGGGTAACGATAAGGAACTAGACCACAGCATCCGCTCCCTGAGTGTTCCGATACAGGGACGCTCCGGTTGCGGAGTCGAGACCGCGCCATGTCTTTTCTGGAACCAATCTCTCGGGCAGGCCGGACACATCAACTACCCCCACATGGCCTATGATCGCGCTCTCGGCCGCTATTTTCTCACCTTCGCTGATTACTATTACCGCGACTTCCAGCCCCCCACCGAGAGCGGTCCTATGGTTCAGGGCGGCTCAGAACTCATAGTCCTCGAGGCGCCCCATCCGTGGGGTCCGTGGTCATTCGTGGCGCGAAGTCCGTACTTGGGTTCCGGCAATGCCTATGGCCCGAGCTTTCCGGTGCAGTGGCAAGGACCGCGAACGCCGCTTGGCCAGGACTTGTGGATGATTTGGGCTGCCAATTTCGCCGGCTGCGGCAAGCCTTTGCTAGTCCCCGAGGACCTCTGCCAGGGGGTCTATGGCATGAATCTCCGGCGCCTGCATTTGACGCTCGCCGGCACGCCCGGCGCGATTGCCCGCCCCTGGTATGATCAGGACGTAGGCTTCGCGTCACCCGGCACCGGCAAGTTCCTGGATGGCGCATTTGAGCTGGGCGGGAATGGCGCTTTGGCGCTCCGCCCGGATCCCTTCGAGCAATACAAAGATCACCTCAACCATGATTCGTTTCACTTCGTTTTTCAGCGCCTCGATGGCAACGGCCAACTCGAGGCGCAAGTTACCGCGAGGCCCGGGGAAAGAGCCTCAGGCAATGGCCGACAGGCCTCTGCCGGGCTCATGGTTCGCGAGTCCAGTTATGCGGTTGGCCAAACCGGAGGGAAGCTATCCGGCAGTCAGCTTAGCTCCGGCGACGTATTCAGTGAATCAGCCCGTTACGCGTACGTGGGCCTCTTAAGCGGCGGCAGTGTGGTGTTCCAGTGGCGGGACCTTAGCGGCGTCTCTCGTGGGCCGATGCAATCGGAGACTTGTCCGGCAGGCTGCTTCCTGAAGATCGTGCGCCAGGGCAACCAGGTTAGCGCTTTCATCTCCGGCGCACATGATTCCTGGCGCGAACTAGGCCGTCACACCTTCTCCACACCCCTTTCCCGTTCCGTGACAATCGGTATGGTGGCCACAAGCGACAGCCCGAGCACATTTCCCCGCTACGCCACCCACTGGGGCCACTTCGGTCATGTGGTTTTTCATTCCGCCCCGTGATTACGCTGTAGGGGCGGCCCATCCGGCCGCCCGCGAGGGTTGCCCCCCGCGCTAGAGGAATCTCGATATGATCATGAGCCCTTTTGCAGCCAAGTCAATTCGCCTGGCAGTGATCCTGCTTTTCTCATCATCACTCTGTGGTCAACAGCAGCTTCATGGTCCGGTCAAAGCTCAACTGCCCTGGCACCAGGCCGTCGTTGACGCTGACGGGCGATTACTGGCTTGGCATCGCCCCGACACCGGTCAGGGATATGACAAGGTGCTGCGGCTGGCATGGGATTTTATCGAGCACAAGGTACCGAACGACCCCGCGAAAGGCCGTAAGGTTTACCTGCTCAATGCGGTTTACGATGACGACACGTTGCAAGGCTCGAACTGGCAAGGGAATCCGGCCAGCCTGTACGGGCAATTCGTGGACTCCCTCCTGGGCTGGTATCCCTACTCCGGAGATGAAGAGGCCGTGTCTGTGGTGCGCTCCATGCTCGATTATCAACTTGCCCATGGCACCACTCCGACGGACTGGGACTGGGCCGGCGTCCCCTACGCGACGAGTTGCAAGAACGCGCCCGAATACGGAGGCTGCCTTCAGGACATGCCGCGCGAATTTGTGGGCGGAATTGAAACCGACAAGCTGGGAGAACTCGGCATCGGCTACGTTCTCTTCTACGAAATGACAGGCGAGCGCAAATACTTGGACGCGGGCATAAAATGTGGGGAGGCGTTGGCAAAGCACGTGAAGCCCGGCGACGCGGACCATACGCCTCGGCCTTTTCGTGTAGACGCTCGCACGGGCCGCATCCTGGGCGGGCGTCTAAATGCGCACTCGCTCGAAGTGACAGATGGAGAAGATTACGGCGGAATGGTGGTTGCGGACGTCCGGCTTCTTGATGAGTTGGTTCGCTTGCAGGCCGGCAACGCCGAGAATTTTCGAAAGTCCCGCGACCTGGCGTGGAAATGGATTCTGGATTTCCCGATGAGGAACGATCGCCGGAGCGGATACTTCGAAGATGTCCCTCAGAACAAGCGGAACCTCAACCAGGCTGCCCCCTCCATGACGGCCTATTACATACTCACGCGGCCCGATCCCGCCGCGGTTGACCCGGGGTGGGTCAACAATGTTGGCCACCTCGTTGATTGGGTACGGCGGTCGCTCGGCCGAGGCCCTTATTTCCATGCCTGGGCCATTGACGAACAAGGCGAGCCGCCGAATTTCCAAGGCTGCTGTTCACGCTCCGGCCTGGCCAGCGACACGTCGCGCTGGGGAGCGATCAACGCTCTGTATTTCGAGAAAACCGGCGATGCCCAGGCCCGCGAGGATGCCTAACGCTCGTTGAACTACGCCACCTACTTCGCCGCCTCGGATGGGAGGATCTCCTGTTGCGGCACGGGCTTTGAAGGGCAATACTGGTTTGACGACGGATATGCCGACTACTCCCGCAATTACTCGTGGGCCATGGGGTCGGTGCCGGAATTTGCACCTCAAGGGCAGAACCATCTCCTGCGCTCGTCGTCGGTCGTTCAAAAGGTAAGATATAGCAAGCAAGGTATTGAGTATCAGACGTTTGATAAGGTCGGAACGGAGGTTCTCCGCTTGACCTCCCGACCCGCCCGTGTGCTGGCCGGCGAGTCCGTGCTGACGCAGCGAGCAGATCTCAAAGACGAGGGGTACACGCTGGAGGCAATTAGCGGCGGCGATTACCTTGTCCGCGTGCGTCATATGCAGTCGAATACCGTGAAGATAGAGGCGCAACAATGAAAATTGACCCTCGACGCGAGGCACTGCTCAAACGAACCTTTCTGGACTTCCGGCAAATGGCCGATTTCCTCCGAAATCCCCTGGTCTTCGACCGCGCGGACGGTCTCTACTACTGGGACCTGGAGGGTAAGCGTTACTTCGATGCGATTGGCGGCGTATTCGTCGCCACGCTCGGACACCGTCACCCACGATTGGTTTCCGCCCTCGAGCGCCAGATGTCCAGGTTGACCTTCGCACCGCCCTTGCACGGAATCGCAGACACCACATTGGACTTCGTTGAAAAAATCGGGTCCGTCGCCCCGGGAAATCTGAAGTTTGTTAAGCCCTTCAGCGGAGGCTCGGAAGCGGTGGAATCTGCGATAAAGTTCGTGCGCCAATACTTCAAGCAAACCGGGCATCCCGGGAAATACAAATTCATCAGCCGATATTACGGTTACCACGGGGGTACCGCCGGTGCGATGGCTGCCAGCGGCACAGGTTCCCGCAAGGCGAAGTTCGAGCCGCAGATGCCGGGATTCCTCAAGGTCTTTCCGCCCACTTACTACCGCGACCGATTCCCGTCGTGGCAGGAATGCAATCGCTTCTGTGCGCGGATGGTGGAGGACATTATCGTCCATGAGGACCCTGAGACGGTCGCAGGCTTCATCATTGAGCCCATCGGCAATACCGGGGGTATTATCACTCCTACAGAGGAGTATTTCCAGATTCTCCGAGATATCTGCACAAGATATAACGTAATGCTTATATATGATGAGGTCATTACCGGCATCGGCAAAACTGGCTTGATGTTTGCCGCGCAGACCTTCGGGGTCACTCCGGACATCATTTGTTGCGGCAAGGGTCTCTCCAGCGGCATGATGCCGATTGGGGCCATGATCGCACGAGAAGACATGGCCGACGCTTTTTGGGGAGAGCCGGAGGAGGACGTCCAGTTCGCGCACGGCCACACTTTTGCCGGAAATCCCCTGGCCTGCGCGGTTGGAATCGCAGTCATTGATGAGATCGTCGAAAACGGCCTGGTTGAGAAAACGCGTCAGACGGGCGACTACCTGGCCGGCAAGCTCGAAGGGCTGAAAAGGCATGGGGTGGTTCGTGAAGTCCGCGGTAAGGGGATTCTGAGGGGCGTCGAACTCGTCAAGGACACGCAAACGATGGAACCCTTCCCGGAACTTGGTAAGGCGTTGAGCCGCACGGCGATTGACAATGGCCTGATCATGCGTGTAGATCCCAGCTGGTTCGCCGTTGCCCCCGCGCTTACGGCCGGACAATCCGAAATCGATGAGATGTGCGATCTGATTGAAAGATCCTTGGTGCAAGCGCTGGAGTCAGTCGGAAGTACCCACCGCGTGGCCGTCGAATCGCAACGCTGATTCGGAAGCCGGCAAGGCAATGCCGGCCTTACAGAACAAAGGGAGAATTACAAGGACTTGGCACACGATACGTATCTGGAGTGGGTAATTCGGGAAACCGCCACCCAATGGTGGCATGATTCTGCGGAGGCCGCCGAGTTGCGAGTCGGTTTGGAACGCGGCGCCGTGGGCGTTACCACGAATCCGTTCCTGGCGAATCTGGCCCTGACTCGCGACCGGGCGCTGTGGGCGCCAGCGATCGAAGAAGTGCTGGCGCGCAACCTTCCTGCTGAGTTGAAGGCAGAGGCGCTCATGCGGATCGCGGTGACGCGGACTGCCGAAAAGTTGCTGCCGCTTTACGACGCGAGCAGCGGAGGCCAGGGATATGTCTGCGCTCAAGTTAACCCCGGGCGCGCCGGCGACCGCGCCACGATGCAGGAGATGGCAAGACGCTTCCACGGTTGGGCTCCAAATATTGCAGTCAAACTGCCGGCTACGAGCGCCGGCTTGGATGTGCTGGAAGACTGCGCGGCAGAGGGAATTACAGTGACGGCGACGGTCAGCTTTACAGTCCCCCAGGCCCTGGAAATTGCGGAGCGCCACCGCGCTGGGATCAAGCGAGCGCGCCAGTCGGGCAAGGAACCGGGAAAGTGCTTCGCCGTGATCATGATCGGCCGTCTCGACGACTACTTGCGGGAAGTCGCGCAGGACAATCAAGTAAGTGTATGCGAGTCGGACATCCGCCAGGCCGGCCTCGCGGTCACAAAACGCGCTTATGCGCTCTACCAAGAGCGGCGTTACGAAGCCGTGCTCCTGGTGGCTGCGTTGCGAGGCGCCTATCACCTGACCGAGTTAGCAGGCGCCGATCTCCTGATGTCCATTGCCCCGCCCTACCAGGAAATGTTCGTCGCTCAGGATTTTCCACGCCAAGCCCGCATCGAATCGCCGGTTCCACCCGAAGTCGTTGAGCGCCTGTGCCGGATGCCGGAGTTCGTGCGCTCCTACGAGCCAGACGGCATGAGCCCGGGTGAATTCGTCGAATTCGGCGCTACCCAGCGGACGCTCAGCCAGTTTGTCGAGGCGGGATGGCGTTTGATGGAAGTCTACCGGTAAGAAGGAGGAGTTATGACGCAAATTGGTTTTATTGGATTGGGTATTATGGGAAAACCTATGGCCCGAAATCTTCTCAAGGCGGGCTACTCACTCATAGTCTACGACATCCGTCCGGGCCAGATGAATGAATTGGAGATTGCCGGGGCAACCGCTGCCGAATCTTGTCGCGATGCTGCGGCCCGCTCGGAAATTATCATCACCATGCTCCCGGACGGACCTGATGTGGAAAGCGCGATCCTTAGCAAAGACGGTGTGCTTGCCGGCGCGCGTCAGGGCGCTTTGATTATCGATATGAGCTCCATCAGCCCCAATGTGTCGCAAAAGGTTGCTGCGGCTTGCGCTTTGCACGGCGTGGCTTTTCTGGATGCCCCCGTGAGCGGCGGAGAGCCGAAGGCGATTGACGGAACTCTCTCAATAATGGTCGGCGGCGCCTCCGGCTCATTCGAGCGAGCCCAGCCGATTCTTCAGAAGATGGGCTCGGCAGTCACGCTGACCGGCCCCGTGGGCGCGGGTAATACCACCAAGCTCGCGAATCAGATCATGGTAGCGTGCAACATCGCAGCCATGGGGGAAGCGCTGGTGTTGGCCACACGCGCCGGCCTGGACCCAGAGACGGTCTTCAATGCTGTGAAAGGCGGGTTAGCCAGCAGCACGGTGCTGAATGTCAAAGCTCCCATGCTCATCGGGCGGAATTTCAAGCCGGGCTTTCGAATCGAGTTGCACGAGAAAGATCTGCGCAACGCGCTCGAGGCGGCCGAGTCGCTGAAGGTCTCTCTTCCCCTCACCAGCCTTGTGCAGCAGATGCTGATCGCTCTCGTGAGAGAGGGTAAGGGCCAACTGGACCATTCCGCCATCGCGCAATTCGTTGAGCGCATGGCCGGTGTGGAGGTTAAGAAGAACTTGGCCGCCGCAGCCTATCCGTAACCACTCTCGATTTCGTGATCCGCCATCGCCTGCCGCGTGTGCCGCACCGCCTGACGAAATCCCTCTCTGCCTGTCCGGCTGGCCTCTTCTATGCCCACCCAGCCGGCGTACCCTTGTTCGCAGAGCCGCGAGAGCACCTCGCGGACGGGGGCAATTCCAGTGCCCACGGGCACGAACTCGAATACCCCGGGCCTGCGCACATCGTTAACGTGTACGTAACCTATCCTTGTCCGGAGCTTCTCGAACAAAACGAGCGTGTCTTCGCCAGCCACCAGCGGGTTCGCGATGTCGAATTGAACGCCGATCGCCGCGTTTTGCAAT
>JBEKLY010000390.1:0-6847 GCA_050010015.1 Terriglobia bacterium | reverse complement strand
GGCGTTGTAGTGCGCGATCAGCCCGCACACCGGCACGCGCCCAAATAGATTCATAAGCGGCACCACCGATTCGAGGACATGGCCGCCGACGTTTTCAAAATAGACATCAACACCCTGCGGACATGCTGCCTTCAATTCCGCTGCGAATTGGTCGCTGTGATAATCCACGCAGGCGTCGAAACCCAGGTCGTTCACCACGAAATTGCACTTCGCTTTTCCGCCCGCGATCCCCACCGCACGGCAGCCCGCGATCTTCGCAATTTGTCCCACAGCCGAACCGACCGCCCCCGCCGCTGATGAGACCACCACGGTCTCTCCAGCCTGGGGCTTCCCGATATTCAGCAGACCGGTATACGCCGTCATGCCCGGCATCCCGAGTACGCCCAAGGCGGTCGAAATCGGAGCCAGGGTCGGGTCGATTCTCTGCAAGACCTTCCCGTCCGCGACTGCGTATTCCTGCCAGCCAGTGTAGCCGACCACCAAGTCGCCAGCCCGCAACTCGGCAGCCTTCGACTCTAGGACCTCGCTGACCGTGCCGCCCTCCATGACCTGCCCGACCTCCACCGGCGGCGCGTATGAAGGCCCGGCATTCATCTGACCTCTCTGATATGGATCGAGGGACAGGTAAATGGTGCGCAAGAGCGCCTGGCCCTCCGCGGGCGCTGGAATGTTTGTCGCTTCCAACCGGAAGTTCTCGTCCTTAGGCTCGCCGGCGGGACGCGCCGCGAGGACGATCCGTCGATTCATTGTTGCTGGCATTAGTTACTCCCTTCGAGAGTATGCCTCCTGCCTTTGGGGCGCCAGTTCGCTGACCCTCAAGCTCAACTGCACGCCCGGCAGCCCCATATCCGGATGATGGCCCATAAAAATGAGCAGTCGCCGTTCAGCCGGCGGCAGCGATAAAGCGGCATCCGTATTCGTTCAGATCGCCTATCATACTACCGCACGCCTTAAGTAGTTTACGAGAGAACACCGACGGCCCGCTTTGCACTCCAACCGCGTCTTGGTGAGCCGGCAATCTCCGGATAAACATCTGGGTGGACTCGGCATGATTTCCGGGTCGCGGTGTCGGCACTAAGTTAAGAAAATGAATGGCACGCCAGGGGTCGAGCGGCAGCGCCGCGAGGTCAGTCACTGGGGCGAATCCCGACGGCTAAGCCGCTAAGGTGTTAACAGCCAGCTAATTTGGGCGTGGAAGGGCATTTTTCATTCCTAATCCGACGAAGTCCCCACTCAGTATAGTTTCCGAGTGGGGGTGATCCAGGCGGGATCGGTCGAGGAGACAGGGGACCAAGTCTGCGGTTAGCCGATACGGCAAAGTGGAGTGCTTGGGGTTCGCGGTCCAGCTTCCTCTGACACTCTGTGCGGCGTGGCGTGGCCCTGGACCAATATTGCTCGCAGGAGTGGATTTATCGACAGAAATCGGCGCGGCTAGGCCACGGTTCCCGACAGTTGATCGCGGACCCGTCACCTCGAGCTTGAGAAAAAGTCCCCACCCGCTGTCACCAATCTGCTCCCGTCCAGGCTAAATGCCACACTGTAGACGTCACGCTGGTCCATGCGTTCCCGCATTGAGCCTCTGAAGGTCGCCTGGGCGAGTCGTTTCGTTAAAAGCCCGACGGCGGAGGGCTGGGCTGGCGGTTCGATCGGTTTCTGTGTGACCTGGTAGTCGGAAGAGTCAATGGTGACGCCGGTGTGGCCAAAGAAGAACGAGTCCGACATAGAACGGTTGTAAAGCGGCAACCACACCGGGCCCACTTTTACATACTGCTCCACAATGTGAATATTGTGTATGAGGGCTGATGGCTTCAGCGCGGGGGTTGCCTCAACGCGCACGATGGCGAAATCCTCGCCGTCGACCCAAATCCGCCCTCGAAGCGAGAACTTGCTTAGGCTCTTGGGGGTGCTTGACCACTTCTGGCAGGGTCAGCGGCCGGGGGCCTCCCTGGCCAGAGCAGATGGGAACAGCAAGCCGGTGATCAGGAGGGTTACTGACGCTTAGCAGACGAGGAAAGGAGAATCCACGAACGGTACAGGCGGCCGGGATGCCACTGTCACATCTTAGCTCGTCCCGAATTCTTGCGGACCACACGCGAATTCTGCATAAGGAGACGGCCAACGCATCGCGCCGCGTAGGCCAAAACGCTCTCTTTACAAGATAGCGTAGTAGTTGTGATCTCTTTTGGGCAGACAGCTCAAGACTCTACGTGTTAATTTGTTCGAGGATCGGCGCACGAGAGAAATCCCAGACAATTGTCAAACTCATGCGGGAGAGCAACGATGTCTTCTTTATCCACAGGGAAACACGCAGGCACTGGCACAGCGAGTAATCTGCCTGCGGTCGCAGAGCCTTCGTTTGCGGAGCGGGCACGCACTCTGGTGTACTTGGGCCGCATCGGCAGCCTCTCGACCCTTTCACGCAAGCAACCGGGTTTCCCCTTCGGGTCAGTGATGCCATACGCGCTGGACGGCCACGGTCATCCCATCTTTCTCATCAGCACGATGGCCATGCATACCCAAAATTTACAGGCGAACCCGCATGCCAGCCTGCTCGTGACCCAGCCCAACGTCAGCGGCGATCCCCTCGGCGCGTCCAGAGTCACGTTGCTTGGAAATGTTCTGCCGGTGCCTGAGCCAGGGGTGGCGGAGGCACGGACGCTCTACTTGTCGCGTTACGACAACAGCAAATACTGGGTGGACTTCAAGGACTTTTCCTTTTACCGCCTGGTGGTGGTGGACGTTTATTTCGTGGGTGGCTTCGGGGTGATGGGCTGGGTCTCCGCAGCGGAATATGACCGTGGGCAGCCCGACCCGCTGGCTGACGCTGTAACCGACATCATCCAGCACATGAACACCGATCACGCGGATGCGCTCATCCTGATTGCCCGGGCATTTGCTGGGATTGACTCTCAGGAAGCGATGATGACTTCGGTCGACCGGCTCGGCTTTCACGTACGCTTGAAAACTCAAGATGGCGCGCGGAGTGCGCGCATCGCATTCTTGCGGGAAGTGAGCAGTCCGGCGGAAGCCAGAAACGTTCTGGTAGAGATGGTGGCGCAAGCGCGGCAAGGGTGAGCAACCGTGCGATGCTCCTAATGACAGGTCCCACGCCCGATATACGCCCTTCCCACACCGGAATTCAGCCAAGCGCCGGGCCAGTTGATGGGTAGGCGACGTTAGCAGAGCGAATCCCCAAGAGCGCCGGAACTATCTGCGCAACCACAACTTGCAGTGCGTCGAACGGGTAGATTCTTCTGCCGCCACATGAGAGTATTTTCCGAGTGGAAGATGGTCCAGGAGGTACGCGACATCGCTCTACCCTACGCCGTCGATCGCGGGTAATCGCCGGTTTCATTGCTTGAGGGCTCCCGCAAGGGGCACGTGGCACTTCTGTGGCAAGGCCGTTTAACCGGCAAATGAGGCTCCGATCCGATCCCGGAACGTTGCGGACCTTTTCATTACAGGCGCGAACGATATTCTGATGTGCTCAAAGTCCAGTTACCGCTGTTGCGCATATCGCATTCGTCCCACAATCGACCCTCTCGACAGTCAGTCATAGCGCAGGGCGCTCATGGGTTCAATGTGCAAAGCTCGGCGAGCGGGCAGCCACGACGAAAAGAGGCCAAGCAGAATCATGAGCGCCAACACACCCGCCAGTACCACGGGGTCGTGTGGTGGGCTTCGGTAAACGATGCTCGCGAGCACTTGTCCAGCAGCCAAAGCTAATGCCAGACCCAGGGCCGAGCCTACCCCGACCAGGACCGCAATCCTGCCCAACACTAAACGAAGCACCTCAGCTGGCCGTGCGCCCACAGCCACGCGAATGCCGATTTCGCGCACTCGCCGCGCCACGGCGTACGACACCAGGCCATGAATGCCCGTCACTGCCAGCATGATCGCCAGCACCCCGAAAGCGCTCAAGGCGATGGCCGCCGCGTGCGTCGGAAAGAAAGCGAAGCTAAGCATGTGGTCGAGGCCGCCGGTGCTGTAAGAAGGTAAATCGGAATCGAGGCCCACCAAGACTTGCCGCATCTCGCGCACCATCTGCTCAGCCGGAATTGACGATCGCACTTCGAGCATGGTGGTGGAATCATAGTTCTGCAGAATCGGCCAGAAAACCACCGGCACCTGAGACTCGGTCAGGCTTTCGTACTTGCCGTCCTCGGCCACGCCGATCACTTCGACGAGCTCGCCTTGGCGAAAGCGCCTGCCAACGGCGTTTTCGGAATGTAGAACCCGTTTGGCGAATTCGACGTTAACGATGGCGACGCGAGGAGACTTGCCGTCGTCATGCCAGTTGAAATCGCGGCCAGCCAGCAGTCTTATTCCCATGGTCCTGAAGAATCCAGGCGAGACCTGATAATAAGTGGCACTGGTACCTTCGGAACGCCGGCCCGTCGTGTTATCGGCCGGGTACACCGTGGTGTGAGACTGGTCGATGCCGAGCGGGAGAGAGTTGGAATAGGCTGCGGAACTCACCCCGGGCAGGTGTTCAACAGCACCCAACAGGCGCTGCTGGAAGGCCCAGCCCTTAGCCTCGGAGTAACCCGCCAAGCCCAGATCAAAACCCATGACCGAGACGCCCTTCGGCTCGAAACCGAGGTGCATCTTGAGCGCCTGCTGAAGCCCGCGTAGCGCGGTCAGGCACGCAGCAACGAGTACAAAGCAGAGCGCCACTTGCAGGACCACGAGTACGTCTCGAAAGGCCACCCGCCGTCGCCCCGAGTTTGTTGCGTCCCCTTTGAGAACGGCATTGGCGTCTGTCTTAGAAGCGCGCCACGCGGGAGCGCAGCCGAATAGCGCGGCGGACGTGAGGGAGGCAGCGAAGGCAAAAACGAACACTCGCCAGTCCGGATTCACGTCAAACTGCACGGGGAAATCCATCGGCGCATGCCAACGGCTTAGCGCCTGCGACAAAAGGAGAGCGAGTCCACATCCTGCGGCGCCACCAGCTAGCGAGAGAACGAGAGTTTCCGTCAACATTTGGCGGACGACACGCGTGCGACTGGCCCCAATCGAAAGCCGGATCGCGATCTCGCGCTGGCGGTCTGATGTGCGCGCCGTCAGCAGGTTCGCCAGGTTCGCGCAGGCAGCCAGCAACACCAGGGCTGCGAGCCCGAGCACGCCCAGGGTGAAAGCCCGGGCCGGATCGCGAAAGTAGTTACCAGCCAGCCCTGGCTTAGTCAGCTTGAACTGCAAGCCTTCATTGTAGCCGGGGAATTCGTGGGCAAGTTCACCGGCTATGGCATTCAAGTTTGCCAGCGCCTGCGATGGGGTTGTACCGGGGTTCAGTCGACCGCGCACCCACGTGTTCGACGTACCTCTATCCTCAAGCCAGCCGCTTCCTGAATAATTCTCGATTTGAGGTTCCATCATTATCGGCACCCAGATCTCTGGCCAGTACGAGAGTTCGGTACCGTGGAAATCCGGCGGGGCTACACCCAACACGGTGTAAGACATACGATTGATGCGGACAGTCCTCCCGACAATCCCGGAATCAGCGCCGAATCGCCCGCGCCAGGAGTTGTAGCTCAATACGGCGTAAGGGCTGGCGCCGGGATGCAAATCGTCTGCCTGGTGAAAGAAGCGCCCCATCAATGGATGTACGCCGAGCACGTCGAAATAATTGCCGGTGGCAAGTAATCCCCAGATTCGCGTGGCGCCGCTGACCGACTCCACTTCCATCGGCGCAAGCCGGTATCCGACCAGGCCGGCAAAGGTTTTGTTGCGATCGCGGAGATCTCGGTAATTGGGAAATGATTGCGAGTTAAAGCTCTCGTTCGCGATGAACACCAGTCGTTCCGGGTGCTCCACCGGCAACGGGCGCAGCAGCAGCGCATTAACCACACCGAAGACCAGAGCGTTGGCGCCGATGCCGAGGGCTAGCGAAAGCACGGCCACGGCAGCGAAGCCTGGCGACCTGGCCAAAGTGCGCAACGCGAAACGAATGTCGCCGGTGACATCCTCGAGAAACCGTCCAAAGCGCATGGCGCGGACCTCCATCTTTACTTGCTCTACACCACCGAGTTCCAGGAGAGCCTCTCGGCGTGCGGCAGATCGCGAATACCCGCTCTTCATTTTCTCCTCGGCCAGAATCTCGACGGTAGATTCGAGTTCGTCGTCCAAGGCCTCCTCGACTGCCCGTCTGCGGAGGAGATAACGGAATAAGCTCAGCATTCGCGTTCGCATGATGCCTCCTATAGCGCCTTAGGTGGACTGAATGGCCGTGGTCATAATCTTGACCACCTGATTCCAATCCCGCTCTTCGATCGTGATTTGTTTACGACCAGACAATGTCAGCCTGTAGTATTTGGCCCGGCGATTATTTTCCGATGTGCGCCATTCGGCCTCCACCCATCCCCTCTCCTCCATGCGGTGCAAAGACGGGAAGAGCGAACCGAAACTCACCTGAAAGGCTCCCTGGGTGATTTGTGTGATACGTCGGGAGATGCCAACTCCATGCAAGGGTTCCAGGGACAGCGTTTTCAATACCAGCAGATCGAGAGTTCCACGTAGAAGATCGGTTCGTTTTTCGCTCATGCGTCGTCTTATCGGAATACGATAGCAGTCATCCAAAAGTTCCAAAGAATCTCGAAAAGGCCTGCTTGGGCCCGACAAGCATTCCTCACACCGGCGCGCGGCTTGGACCTGAAGGCGCTTACCGGAAAAGTGATCGAGGGCCGTAGAAGTAGCCGCGCACTCAAATCCAAGATTACCCGCCATAAGTCGCTAGCCTTGATCGGGAGTGACTTAGCCCAAAGGTGTAGGCGTGGGGCGATGCAGAATCGTGACGGGCCAAGCCACTCCCGATAAGGTGACAAGGACGAAGCCGCTGGCGTTTGCGGCG
>JBEKLY010000389.1:0-6850 GCA_050010015.1 Terriglobia bacterium | reverse complement strand
AGTTGCGAAGGGTGAGACATGGGGTTCTCCTCTCTGACAGTATACTACGCTGTCAGAGCACAGAACCCAACCCCTTTTTTCACTCCTCCCGCGAATCGTGCAACTTCTGTGTCGTGCGCCCTAGCGCATCCTGCGCCTTGACTAAGCTTGAGCCAAACCAGTACTATGTGGCTCCAACCCAATGGAGGTGCAGCATGTCCAAAGGCTCGTCCGAACCGACTCTCTGGAAAAGTTTAGCGACTTTCCGAATTGAATTACCCTCGTGGGGGTTCGCTAACACCGGGACCCGTTTTGGCAAATTCACCCAACTAGGCGCAGCCACGTCTACCGAAGAGAAGTTCAGCGATGCCGGGCAGGTTAATCACTTTACGGGCATCTGTCCCACCGTGGCCGTGCACGTCCTCTGGGATTTCCCGGAAGGCCTGAAGAGCACGAATGAAGTGAAAGGGTATGCCGCCAAATACGGCGTTGGCGTCGGTGCGATCAACCCCAACGTTTTCCAGGACCAGATTTACAAATACGGATCGCTGGCGAACCCCGATCCCACAGTGCGCCAAGCGGCATTGCAGCACATCTTGGATTGCATTGAGATCGGCAAGCAGACGGGGAGCCGGGACATTTCGCTGTGGTTTACTGACGGTTCGTGCTATCCCGGGACCGCCAATATCCGGCATAGGAAGCAGTGGTTCGCGGAGGGATTGAAGGCAAGCCACGACAAGCTTTCGGCGACGCAGCGATTGCTTGTGGAATACAAACCCTTCGAGCCCGCCTTCTATCACACCGACATCGCCGACTGGGGCATGGCTCTGCTGCTCGCGCGCGCTGCCGGTCCGCGCGGCAAAGTGCTTGTGGATACGGGCCACCACTACCAGGCCCAGAACATCGAGCAGATCGTGACCTGGCTCCTCACCGAGGACATGCTGGGAGGCTTCCATTTTAACGACCGGCGGTACGCTGACGACGATCTGACGCTGGGTTCGATCGATCCGTACCAGATCTTCCGCATCTTCCACGAGATTCTCTATTTCGAATGGGAATCCGGCCGGCGCGCGGATATCGCCTACATGGTCGACCAGAGCCACAATCTGAAAGGCAAGATCGAGGAAATGATCCAGACCGCCGCGACCGCCCAGGAACTGTATGCCAAGGCTACACTTGTTGATTACGAGAGCCTGGCTCGCCACCAGCAGAAGTGCGAACTCGTCGACGCCGAAGAGTGCCTCAAAGCAGCCTTCTCAACGGACGTGCGACCCGTAATCCGTGAATGGAGGCGCTCGAAAGGCCTGCCGGAAGACCCCTTGGCTGCTTTCCGCGAGTCCGGCTACATGCAACGAATCGAACGCGAGCGCGCCGAGCGGAACCAGGCCGCGGGCGGAAGCTACGCGTAGCAGTGAGGGGGATGCCGAGCAATACTTCCGTGCCTTTTTTGAGCGGCGCTGTCATCCTGAGCGCAGCGAAGGATCTCGGCAGTTCGCCCTGGTCGAAGAAATCAAAGAGCAACTGCGGGGATTCTTCGCTTCGCTCAGAATGACAGAGTTCCGGAGGGCCGCGCAGAGCCGCAGAAGGAATCACGACCATGAAAACCGGCACACACATCGTGGCAACTGACTTGGGAGCGGAAAGTGGCCGTGTCGTCCTTTGCCGCTGGACTGGGGAGCAAGGAATTCTGGAAGAGGTCCACCGTTTCCCCAACGGTGCGCGCGAAGAGGCGGGGCACCTGGTATGGGATTTGGACCGCTTGTGGCAGGAGATCGTTAAAGGGCTTCATCAGGCCGCATCCAAAGCCGGGGGCCGCATCGCGAGCGTTGGCGTCGATGGCTGGGGCGTGGATTACGTTTTGCTCGACCGAACCGGGAATCGCATCGGCCGATCATACTGTTACCGTGATGCAAGAAGCCTCCCTCAAATGGAACGCGTCTTTGCGCTGATTCCCGAAAAGCGTTTGTACGAAATCACCGGGATTCAACTTCTTCCTTTCAACACGGTTTTCCAGTTGATGGCGCATATCGCCGAATTCCCTTCGGAATGGGAGCGCGCGGCGAAGTGGCTTACACTTCCGGAGTATTTCCTTTTCCGGCTCTCCGGAGTGGCGATGGCCGAGTACACGGAAGCCAGCACCACTCAACTCCTCGACGTACACAAGCGGTCGTGGTCGGAGGAATTGACCCGCGCCCTGAAACTCAATCTGGAGAAGTTTCCTTCCATAGCGCCGCCAGGGACGCCGCTGGGAAAGATGCGCAAAGAACTCGCCACGGACCTTGGCCTCTCGAACGTGCAAGTCATCGCGCCGGCTTGCCACGATACCGGCGCGGCAGTGGCCGGCATTCCTTTCCCGCACGAAAAGCTGGCGTTCATCAGCTCCGGAACATGGTCGCTGGTGGGTATGGTGACTCCCAGCCCCGTGGTGACCGCCGAGTCATCTGAAGGGAACTTTACCAACGAAGGCGGCGCGGCGGGGAGCATCCGATTCCTCCGCAACGTGATCGGATTGTGGCTGCTCCAGGAGTGCCTGCGCGAGTGGAAAGCGCAAGGGCATGAGCTGACGCCTGCCGACCTGGCCCAGCAGTGTTCAGAAGCTCCCGCTGTCGGGCCGTCTTTCGATGCGGAGGCAAAAGCATTCCTTGCGCCGGGCAACATGCTTGCCCGCATCAACGCCGCTCTCAAAGTGCACGGGTTCGATGAGGAGACTCAGCCCAAGGAGATTGCGGCCATCATTTTCCGCAGCCTGGCACGGCAATACGCCAAAGTGATCAAGGACCTTCAGGCGATCACCGGCAAGCCCATCGAACGCATCTGCATCGTGGGTGGGGGCGTCAAGAACGAAACCCTCAACCGTCTGACCCAGGAATTAACGGGGCGGGAAGTTCTGCGCGGACCGAGTGAAGCCACAGCTATCGGCAACATCGCGTTGCAGATCGCCGCGCTCGAGAAGACCAAATCCCTCGACCAGATTCAAGCCATCAGCGCGCGACTGAAGTTTCCCACGTAGTCGAGGAGTCTACTTCACGACGCGTGCTGCTGCGGTGAGGTGCGCCAACAGGCATTTCACCACAGAGACACAGAGGCACAGAGAGGCCAATACAGAGGCTTTTCTCAGCGACTCAGTGCCTCAGTGGTTAATTCGACGTGATTTTGATTCTTGACCCCCGTCGAGTTTTCGAATAGCTTGAGGGTTTCGCGAGGTTTCGGATGTCGAGAATTCGTGCGGCGTTGTTCGTAACCTGCTTGGGTGACCAGTTCTTTCCGCAAGTTGGAGAATCTGTCGTCAGGCTGCTTCGGCGCCTGGACGTCGAAGTCACTTTCAACCCTGCGCAAATCTGCTGTGGCCAGCCGGCGTTCAATACAGGTTATCGGGATGAAGCCCGCGCGGTGGCTTCCAGAGTTCTCAACCTTTTTGATGATGCGGACTACGTGGTATGTCCGTCGGGTTCCTGCACATCAATGGTCCGCGTGTTTTATCCTGAGCTTTTCGCGGACGACCCGGATCGCCTCAAAAAATGCCGGCAACTGCGCGACAAGTTTCTCGAATACTCGGAATTCCTGGTGAACGTTTTGAAGGTCGAGGACGTTGGCGCGAGTTTCCCCCATCGCGTCACGTATCACGATTCCTGCCACCTTCTGCGCGAGTTGGGCGTCGAACAGCAACCCCGCCAACTGCTGCGTCAGGTGCGCGGCATCGACCTAGTGGAAATGGAAGGCTACCAGGTGTGTTGCGGCTTTGGCGGGACGTTTGCCGTCAAGTTTCCCGAAGTCTCGGCGGCCATGGGCCAGGATAAACTCGGATTTGCCGCCGAGACCAAAGCCGAGTACCTGGTGGCCAATGACTCCGGGTGCCTGATGCACCTCGCAGGAATGATTCATCGCCAGGGTTTGCCGCTCAAGACGATGCACCTCGCGGAAGTGTTGGCGCAGAAGTAAACGGGTGACCCCCTCACCCGGCCCGTTCCGGCTGATGAAAACGCCGGCTGCGGGCCACCCTCTCCCCCAAGGGGGAGAGGGAATCGGATACTCTTTGATTTGACCTTCGACTTTTGACTTTCGACTCTCAACTTTCGACTCTCGACTATGTCCGACACCGGTGTTCACAGTAACGAAGTTCACGAACTGGGGAACAAGAACCTTGCCGACCCGCACCTTCAGGAGGCTTATCGGTCCTCCACGCTCCGTCTTTACACCCACCGCTTGGAAGCGATCGGCGAAGTGCCGGGCTGGGAACAGCTGCGCGAGCGGGCTCGCGAGCTGAAGCGCGAAGTGATCGAGCATCTGGATTTCTACCTCGAACAGTTCGCCTACAACGTGGAGCGGAACGGCGGCAAGGTGCACTGGGCCGAGACGGCCGACGAGGCCTGCAGGATTGTTCTCGAGATCGCCCACCAATGCGGGGCGCGAGAAATCGTGAAGGCGAAGTCGATGGTGGGGGAGGAAGTCGAGCTGAACCACGCCTTCGAGGCACAGGGAATTCATCCCGTGGAGACCGATTTGGGCGAGTTCATTATCCAGCTCGAGGGCAACCGGCCCGCTCACATCGTTGCCCCCGCCATTCATCTGACCCGGCATGACGTGTCGGACCTCTTCGCCAAGAACCTTCAGTCCGAGCGCACCGAAGTGCCGGAGCGCTTGACCAAGATCGCGCGCCAGGCGCTTCGCGAACGGTTTGCCAAAGCGGAAATGGGAGTGAGCGGCGCCAACTTCCTGGTGGCGGAAACCGGGACGGTGGTGCTGATCGAGAACGAAGGGAACATCCGTTTTTGTACCACGGCGCCGCGCGTGCATGTGGCGCTGGTGGGCATCGAGAAGCTGATCCCGCGCTTCGCGGACCTGGGTATCTTCCTGCGCATGTTGGGGCGTTCCGGCACGGGGCAGAAGCTGACCACTTACACGTCTTTACTCAGCGGGCCACGGCGGCAGGGTGAGGACGGTCCGGAGGAGATGCACGTGGTGCTGGTGGACAACGGGCGCGTGGCGACGCTCGCAGATCCCAAGATGCGCGAAGCTTTATACTGCATCCGCTGCGGCGCCTGCCTCAATACTTGCCCGGTCTATCGGAAAATTGGAGGGCATGCTTACGGCTGGGTCTACAGCGGCCCCATCGGGGCGTTGGTCACTCCTCAATTCACCAGCCTCGACCAGGCGCGAGAACTGCCGTTCGCTTCCTCGCTTTGCGGCGCCTGCCGCGAAGTCTGTCCTGTCAAAATCAACATTCCCGACCTTCTGCTGCACTTGCGAAGTGAAGCGCAGGAACAGCTTCCCGCTCCCCGGGCAAAGGGCGCGCTGCTGCGCGAGAAGACCATGATGCGCTTGTGGGCTTGGGCATTCTCGCGACCCTGGGTCTATAATCTGGGCGGGCGAATGGCGCGCTGGGGCCAGTTTCTGCTCGCTCGCTCAGGTTGGATTCGAAAGGTGCCGCTTTACCCCGCCTCACGCTGGACCGACGCTCGAGACGTGCCTGCCCTCGCGAAGAAATCCTTCCATGACCGGTGGAAAGAGATTCGCTAGTGGACAGGAATGAATTTCCCTCCGTTGTATAATGGCGGCTATGAATGCGTTAGCCAGAATCCCGCCCCCGCCCCTCAAATTCTGGGTCGACGGGACGATTCGAGTGGGATCGTCTGAGGTGCGCATCGACCTTGTTCTGCAGCATTACAAACAGGGCGCCACCGCCGAGCAAATCCGACAGCACTGCCCATCACTTGCCCTCGGGGACATATATCGCGCCATCATCTATTACTTGGAGCATGTGGAAGGGATTGAAGGTTACCTTGCCGAGCAAGAGGAGCGGCAGGCGGAGGAAGATGTATAATGGGCACTATGGGAGAGTTAGCCACAACCTTGCCTGCTCCTCTTAAAGTGTGGGACGACGGAACGATTCGAGTCGGTTCGTCCAGGGTGCTCCTTGACCTCGTCGTTTATCACTTCAAACAGGGCGCGACCGCTGAACAGATCCAGCACAGCTTCCCGTCACTCCACCTTCGGGACGTCTACGGCGCCATCTTCTATTACTTGGAACATACCGAAGAGATTGAAACCTATCTCGTGGAGCAGGATCGGCAGGGTGATGAAATGGAGCGCCTGCTTCGAAACGATCAAGGCGCCACCTCGCTCCAGAAGTGCTTGGAAGAGCGACGCGCAAAGCAGTTTGGGTAGACCTCTTCCGGATGCTCAAACTCCTTATTGACGAAAATCTTGACCAACGAATTCTTCGGGGATTGCAGCTCAGCGTCCCAGGAATAGAGTTTGCCATCGTTCAGCAGACACCACTTGCTGGGGCGCAGGACCGCGCATTGGTCGAATGGGCTGCCCTGAGCGGCTATGTAATTGTGACCCATGATAGAAGGACAATGTTGAAGATTGTGCACGAGCGATTGCGTGCGGCACAGGGAACGGCTGGGATTGTCATCGTCAGGAGCGGCTTCCCTCTCTCCGCGATCATCGAACACATGGTCATGCTCGTCAAATGCTGCTCGGAACAGGAGATCGAAAATCAGGTGGTATTCATTCCCTTGGGTTAGGTCGGGAACCCGCCCATAGAACCAACCAGTAGAACGACTAGCGCGAATCTGCTTTTCAAGCTCTGCGGCGCTTCTGGCGCCGATACGGACCCCCTCACCCGGCTCCGTCAGCTGACGGACTGATGAAAACGCCGGCAGCGGACCCTCTCCCCCAAGGGGGAGAGGGCTATCATTTTGATTGGAGGGCTGTGGTCCGGGGTTCTTAATTCTTGATGCTTGCTCCGTGTCCCTTCGGCAAGGCTGCTTAACTCCACGTTCCTGAAGTGCTAACGTCGGTCTCATGCACAGCGGGGCGAGGAGGAACCGACGATGGCCAACGACATTCCTGACATTCCCCCTGA
>JBEKLY010000388.1:0-6890 GCA_050010015.1 Terriglobia bacterium | reverse complement strand
ACTCCAGGAATTGCGTCACGCTTTCTTTCCAAAGCTTGGCGTTCCAGGCTATGGGCTTCATGCCCCCATGCTAAGTCATGCGAAGGAGAATTGCAAGGACTACTTAACATAGTCATACTAATCGCTTGACGAACCGCTTGAGAGTTCTCACTCGAGATCCTCCGCTTTCACGGCAAAGAACCGCTCGATAATGGCGGCCGTTTGTTCCCAATCGCGCGTCTCGGCGCGAAGTTGCCTGCGCCCGTCACGCGTCAATCGGTAGAATCGCGCCTTGCGGTGGTTCTCTGAGGCACCCCACTCAGAGGCGATCGAGCCCTCCTGCTCTAATTTCAATAACAGCGGATACAAAGTGCCTTGATTCACGGCGAGCAGGTCCCCGCTGATCTGCTCGATGCGGCGGGCGATGCCGTAGCCGTGCAGCGGCCCCAGTACGTCCAGCGTCTTGAGGACCATCAGCGCCAGAGTGCCTTGCTGAACTTCCGCTTTATTTTTCGTTTCGTCCATTGGGTTACCAACAGGAAGAGTAGCACGTCTCCTTTGGGAAAGCAACAGGGCTTTTCAACTAACGGCGCTTAAGATGTGAGGACCTCGAGAGCCGCGGAGCGGCGGCAGAAAGTAGCCCACGGCGTGAGCCGTGGGTCAGGGTACGGCGTTAATGTTCACAGCCCCGGATGGGGCGACAGACACCGCGCGGAAACCTCTGCCGCCCCTCCGGGGCTATGGTAACCCAGATCTACTCCTCGATCCCACGGCTTACGCCGTGGGCTACTCTCTGTCGGCCCTCCGGGCCTGTACAAGCGGTCGCGCGGACCTGCATCGCCATCAGTCCAAGTGCCGGGCTGACGCCCCATGAGGCGTTTTCCCCGGCATCCCCAATCGCCGGTATCGCAAATACACAGTCGTCGTGATAGCCCCCGTTGCCCTCCTTTGCGTCTCATTAAACGGGCCAGCGAAAGGACGGCCAACGCAGCCGTGACGCCGGCCAGCGAATTTGTGCTAGGGAGGGCATATGAATGTACGAAGTTTTAGTAGAAAGTTGGGCGGCATCGCTCTTGCAGCGGCTTTCGGACTGGTGGTAGGCGGAGTGGGCATCAATCGCCTACGCGGCGACATCGCAAGTGCCAATCCGCCGGCCTCGCTGAAGCTTGCGAACCCCAATGAAGGTCCAAGCAGGAACAGCTTCGCGCCGATCGTAAAGCAAGTGCTGCCGGAAGTTGTGAACATCTCAACCACCAAGATAGTGAAAACAGGCTTCTCGGGGCAGATGATGCCGATGGATCCTTTCTTCCGTCAGTTTTTCGGTGACAACTTTGGCGGCCAATTCAGGGGACAGCAGATGCCGCAGTCGGAGCGCGAGCGGAGCCTGGGCTCGGGCGTGATCGTCAGCCCGGAGGGATATATCCTGACCAACAACCACGTTGTGGCGGGAGCAACGGAGATTCTGGTCACTGCTGCTGATAAGCACCAGTACAAGGCTCGCGTTGTGGGCACCGATCCGAAGACCGATCTTGCGGTGCTTAAGGTTGACGCAATAAACTTGCCTGCAATCACGATTGCAGACTCTTCCAAAGTTCAGGTGGGCGACTACGCTTTGGCGATTGGCGACCCCTTCGGCGTGGGCGAAACCGTAACCATGGGGATCGTGAGCGCCACCGGGCGGGCCAACCTGGGTATCGAAGATTATGAAGATTTCATTCAGACGGATGCGCCGATCAATCCCGGCAATTCCGGCGGAGCGCTGGTGAACGACCGCGGCGAACTGATTGGCATCAACACCGCGATCCTCTCGCACGGGTCGGGTGGTAACGAGGGTGTGGGATTTGCAATCCCTTCAGACATGGCGCGGAATATCATGGACCAGATTGTGAAGAACGGGAAAGTGACCCGGGCGTATATGGGCGCCTACATCCAGGGAGTGAGCCCGGAACTGGCCAAGGCGTTCGGTGCAACCGCGCCCAGCGGCGCGCTGGTGGGTGACGTCGAGCCGGGCAGCCCGGCAGCGAGAAGCGGCCTTGAGAAGGGCGATATCATCGTGGCTTTGAACGGCAAACCCGTCACCGACAGCAGTGAGCTGCGGATGAGCATCTCCTTGATGGCGCCCGGCACGACCGCCAACCTGAAGGTGTGGCGCAACGGCAGCGAGCGCGATATGGCAATCAAGCTAGGGGAAATGCCCACGGAGAATGAGCGGGCGAGCGCCGCGCCGGAAAATCCGCAAGGGGCGCTGGAGGGCGTTACAGTCGAGAACGTCGACACTCAGACGGCCCAGCAACTTGGGTTGCCGGCTCATACCAAGGGCGTGGTGGTCACGGAGATCAATCCTTCGAGTCCTGTTGCAGACTCAGGCTTGCAGCAGGGTGATGTAATTCAGGAAGTCAATCATCAGAGCGTGAACAATGTTAATGACTTCGATCGGGCGGTCGAGAAGGCGGGGAAAAATCCTCTGCTGCTTGTGAACCGCCAGGGGCACACGCTGTTCATCGCGGCGTAAGAGTGGATGGAGGTGACCCCTCACCCGTCCCGCGACGGCTGATGAAAACGCCGTCGCGGGACACCCTCTCCCCACGGAAGAGGGCTGTCTTTCCGTTTCCCTAATCCCGATTCCCTAACCCCTTCTACGAAATGATTCCTTTCCGCACCGCATACAAGATCAGTTCCGGCACACCTTTCAGATTCAGTTTCTGCATGATCTTTGCGCGGTGGGTTTCCACGGTGTAAGTGCTGAGATTCAGCAGGTTCGCGACCTCTTTGCTCGATTTGCCTTCCGCAACCAGTTGGAGAACCTCGCGCTCGCGCGGGCTGAGGAGATCATAGGAATCTTCCGCGCCGCTCCGGCGCAGCTTGCGCATGTAATCCTGCAGCAGCACCTTGCTGACCGCGGGGCTGAAGAATGACTTCCCGTCGACGACGGCGCGGATGGCCTGCACAAGATCGGTGGTGGCGGAGTCCTTCAGCAAGTAAGCGCGCGCCCCCGCTTTGAGCGCCCGCAGCACATAGCCTTCGTCGGCATGCATGCTCAGGATCACCACTGCCGTGTCGGGGCGAAGGGCCGTAATCTGGCGTGCGGCTTCAATGCCATTCAAGTTCGGCATGCCGATATCCATTACCACAACATCCGGCTTCAGTGACTCGACGAGTTCCACCGCTTGGCGACCGTCATCAGCTTCGCCGACCACACTCAAGTCGGGCTGCTGCTCGACCACCAGAACAAGGCCGGCCCGGATTAACTTATGGTCATCGGCGAGCAGGACGCGAATGGGTTTCATCGGCTTTCAGGGTGCAGCAGTACAGCGAAAATCCCAACCTGTCGTTCCGATCTCTTCGCTGTCATTCCGAGCGAAGCGAGGAATCTCGCCTTGGTCTTCGTACAAAAGCACAGAGCGAGATTCCTCGCGGAGTTTACCCTGAGCACCCAGAGCGAGATCCTTCGCTCCGCTCAGGATGACAGCGAAGGGCTCGGAATGACAAACTTGTTGCGAGCACGCTACGCTGCAAGCGGAAACTCCGCGCGGACGGTTGTGCCGGAGCCCGGCTTTGAGTCAATGGCGAGCTTTCCGCCCAGGCGCTTGACACGCTCTTCCATTCCCAGGATTCCCAGGCCGCGCGCCCTCTGCGGATCAAAGCCTCGACCGTCGTCCGAAACGGTCACCAGGATTCTGTCCGTCTTCTGTTCAACCGTGACTTTGGCATTCCTGGCGGCGCTATGACGCGCCGCGTTGTTGAGCGCTTCCTGAACCAGCCGGTAGATGCAGATTTTGTATTCGTCCGGGATGGTTTCCGAAACGTCAAGGGATTGTATCTCAACTTCCGTCTCGCTGCGGCGCGAGACCTCGCGGCCCTGCCACTCGAGGGCGGCAATCAAGCCAAGATCATCCAGCATCGAGGGGCGAAGCAGCAAGGCGATGTTGCGCACGGTTTCAACCGCGGTCTCGGCCACAGATTTGATCTTGCTGACATGGTCCTTGATCTGCGGCGCGACGGCGGGGACCGCAGCTTCCAACCTTCCGACCTCCACCAAAAGGGCGCCCAGAGATTGCCCCACCTCGTCGTGCAGTTCGCGGGAGATCGACCGGCGCTCAGTTTCCTGGGCGTCGACGAGCCGCGCTGATAAGGCTTCGAGTTCGGTGCGGCTGCGGGCGAGTTCCTGATAGCGCCGCTGTCCCTGCTGCTCGAGGTGGAGGAGGTAAAGAGCGCTCGAGAGAGAGAGCACCAACCCGGCGGCGAGAGAGATGCCCAGCAGCCGCGATTGGCGCGCTTGCAAGCTCGAAAAACTTGCAAAAATCTCCTGGTTTGCCGCGCCCAGTTGCTGCCTGTTCCAAAGGGCGATTCTCTCCGTTGTTTCCTGGATGCGGGCTTGTTCAGGAAGAACCTGTTCGTGCAAAAGCCGCAGAGCCTGCCTGTGCCGCTCCTCCGGATTCCACGACAAGATGGGATGCATCATGCCCTGCTGAGCCGCGAACAGGCGTTGAAGGTTGTCGAACAAGGCTTCTTCTTCCGGCGGACGAGTATCGGGAAAAGCCCTTAGCATCGAATCGACTTCCGCGTTCAGCCGTGAGAATTCGTCGGGAGTGAGCCCCTCGGCTTGCGGGTCCTGGCTCAGTAAGTACTCCTGCACCCGGTCGTTGTAGACGCAGATCGACGATGATAGAACCATCAGGGGCTGGGTATGCGCCAGGAAGCTGCGGCGAATGTTCTCTTCCTGCGCGTGCAGTTGGCGTGCGAGATCGAGAGCCTCCAGGCCGGCGACCAGCATCAGGGCCAGCAAGCCGCCGAAACCAATCATCAAGGTCAGCCGTACCTTCTTCGAAGGCAAACCCTCTTCACGCTTAAGATGGGATTCGCTCACGTCGAGAAACACCTCCTTTGGCAATGCCTCGCCTGAACTCCAAAATCCATGAAAACACTTTCTTGGCCGCAAGGCAACTCGCGATGGACCCTGATCCGTTAGTATCGGCAGGCGATGTAGGGGGACGGCTTGCCGTCCCCTTTCATGGGCAGGCGGCAGGCGGGTAGGGAAAGCCCTACCCCTACACCGACCGGGGCCCTACAGATTTCAGAACTAAAGATACGGAATTCTGTACTGAATGCTTAAAGTGTGGCCTCATGACCCGTTTGTCTTGTATAATCAGCGGCTTGATTGCCAGGTATGAATAATTCTTTTGGAAGGGAAATTGCTCCAACGCTCGCAGGGTATGCAGTATCCGTTCGGCTAGAGAATTATTTTGAAAACTCGAATACGGAGAGGCTGAGCATGACAAGAAAAGTCATAGCAATTACAGTCTTGATGTTAGCAGTCGGTCTGGCAATCTCGACAGGGCGGCTCTGGAGCCAGGCGGTGGCCAACGCGCAGATTCAGGGCCTCATTACGGACCCAAGCGGAGCGGTAGTCCCGAACGCCAGTGTGACGGCCAAGCAAACCAACACCGGTTTCGTACGCACAACGGTGACCGACGCGAACGGGACCTACGTGTTCCCGAATCTTCCAGTGGGACCTTACGAGCTCGAGGTACAGGCCGCCGGTTTCCAAGCTTACGTGCAGACGGGCATTGTTCTCGAAGTCAGCAATAACGTCACAATGAATGTGGTGCTCCGGCTGGGGCAGGTGAGCCAGGAGGTGCAGGTTTCGGCCAATGCCAGCATGGTGCAGACCAACACCATCTCTGTCGCTCAAGTGGTCGACCAGCAGCGCATCCTCGATCTGCCCTTGAACGGGCGCATCGCCACCTCGCTGGTCATGCTGGCCGGCGCGGCCAACGATACGTCGCCGGTTTATAGCGATTTGACCGGTAGCAAGAACTACTTCAGCTCGGACGCGATTTCGGTGGCCGGCGGGCAGGCAGACGGGACGAATTACCTGATGGATGGCGCCGAGCAGATGGACGCCTTTTCCTGGGTGAATATGCCTTACCCTTTCCCCGATGCCATCCAGGAATTCAGCGTTGAGACCAGCAGCCTTGCCGCGCGCTTCGGGTTCCAAGGCGGGGCTACCGTTAACGCGGTCACCAAATCCGGTACGAATCAGTTCCATGGCGACGCCTTCGAGTTCGTCCGCAACGGCGATTTCGACGCCCGCGATTTCTACGCTGCCACCCAGGACACGCTGCGGAGAAACCAGTTTGGCGGCACCATTGGCGGACCCGTCAAAAAGGATAAAATCTTCGGCTTTTTCGGCTATCAGGGAACTCGCATCCGAACCGCTTCCGCTTCGAACATAGCTTACGTGCCCACGCAGGCGATGCTGAGCGGGGACTTTAGCGCGCTGGGCTCTGCAACTTGCGAATCCAGCGGAGCTGCGCAAACGTTTACCAATCCTGCGACAGGCCAGCCGTTTACGAATAACCAGGTCGACCCGGCGTTGTTCAACTCCGTGGCGCTTAAATTGCTGAAGTACGTACCTACCTCCAGCGACCCTTGCGGCAGGCTAGCCTATGCCATTCCAACCCCGCAAACCGAAGATCAATATATTGGGCGGGTGGATTGGAACCAGAGCGCCAAGAATAGCGTGTCTGGGCGCTACTTCATTGCCAACTACAAATCTCCCTCATTCTTCAACAATGACGTGCTGCTGACAACACAGCGTGGAGTACTGGACCGCGCCCAATCGGCGATTCTCAGCGACACCTATTCAATTACCCCCACAACTATCAATTCCGCCCATATCGCCTGGACGCGGCTGGCCATTACGCGCGGTCCCGCGGCCAATTTCATCAATTTAACGAGTTTAGGCTCCCAAATGTATTCCGCTGTGCCCAACTTTATGGACATCGGGATTAACGGCTATTTTGGCGCGGGCTGCGGCACCTGCGCACCTGTCACCCTTGACGGCAACTCCATGCAGGCTTCCGAAGATGTGGACATCATGAGAGGCCGGCATCACATCTCATTCGGTG